>JAKQIZ010000095.1 GCA_029561465.1 Deltaproteobacteria bacterium
CCGCCGTAGAACTGGACGACAAGTTTACGGCCCGTCACGCCGGAGTCGGCGGCGCTGCAAGAATTTAGGGCGTTCCATTCCCCGGTGGGGTTGAAGAGGAACTCCGTCTTTTTATCCACCCAGTCGGACAGACAGGCGAAGGCGAGCTTTTTCGCCTCGTCCTTGACGCCGCTCCTTTTCCCCTTGACGTGACGGTAATCGACGGCGTTGGACATGAGGACCTTGGCCAGGCGTTTGGGTTTCCCCGTCTTGTCGTCATAGTCGACAGATACCTGCCCCTTGCCGTCCGGGGCGAATATTGGGTCCTGACAGTCTTCGAAGGCCCGCATTAGCCTGCTCACGAGGACGTAGGGCAGGGGGAGAAGTTCCGGCGTTTCATCGCAGGCGAAACCGTACATAATCCCCTGATCCCCGGCGCCGATTTCCTTGTTCTTGTTGAGCTCCATGCTCGTGCCGATATTGATGTCCGGAGATTGGGGGATAATGGCGTTCAAGACGCCCATGAGATGACCGTTGAGCCCAACGGCCGCGTGATTGTAACCGATGCCCAGGACGGAATCCCGGGTGATCTTGTCGATATCCACAAAAACCCTGGTTCTCACTTCGCCGCCCACCAGGCAGATGCCTTTTCCCAGAAACACCTCGATGCCACAGTGAGGCATATTGCTGAGGTCCATGCCGAGCTTCTTTTCCTCATCCATGATCTCGGCGATGACGTTAGCGGCGATGATGTCCGCCACCACGTCGGGATGTCCAATCTTGATGCTTTCCGAAGAAATCTGCATAATTTTATCTCCTTTTGTTGAATTGATTTCCGGCCAAAAAAAAACCCGCGCTCAAGCACGGGTTCAATCCAGACACCTGCGGTGCTTTAGCACATTTATAGAGCGGAGCAATTTACCTTTAAATCACCGCTTTGGCGCCCTTCTACCATATGGATACATTATGTCAAGGGTTTTTTTACCAGCCGGTCCGTGTAGAGGGCGTCGAGGATGCCGTTGATAAAGGCCCCGGAATTCTCCGAGCCGTATATCTTTCCCAGATCGATGGCCTCGT
This sequence comes from Deltaproteobacteria bacterium, assembly GCA_029561465.1. Lineage (GTDB taxonomy): Bacteria > Desulfobacterota > Syntrophia > Syntrophales > UBA8958 > UBA8958. The sequence continues at coordinate 1,057 of JAKQIZ010000095.1, forward strand.
TCAGTGAGACCTTCGGGGGGATTCCTTCACAGAACAACAGCTCGTAAGTCGCCATCCTGAGGATGCTCCGATCCACCCGGGACATCCGGCCGAGCGACCAGTGCTCCGAGTAGATGCGGATGATGTCGTCTATTTGAGCGTGGTTTTCCCAGGTTCCCCGGACGAGCTGGACGGCGAATTTTTTCGCCCCCTCATCCCGGGGGGGGTGATTTCCCAGATATTCGGGATTATTCAGTATCGACCAAAAGAGATCCAACGCCTCGTTTACCTCCCGCTCCTGGAGATCCAGGGTGTAAAGCACTTGCAAGGCATACTCCCGCGCCCTTCTTCGCTGTTGCATGGCTGGTTTCAGATCTTTTTGAACAGATCTACCATTTCGATGGCGGTCATGGCGGCGTCCCAGCCCTTGTTGCCCGCCTTGGTGCCGGCCCGCTCGATGGCCTGCTCGATGGTGTCCGTCGTCAGGACTCCGAAGGCGATGGGGACGCCGGTATCGAGGCCTACGTTGGCGATGCCCTTGGATACCTCGGCGCTGACGTATTCGAAATGGGGGGTCGCCCCGCGGATCACGGCGCCGAGACAGATCACGGCGTCATAGCGGCCGCTCTGGGCGAGTTTCTTCGCGGCCAGAGGCAGTTCGAAAGCCCCGGGGACCTTGAAAAGCTGGATGTCCTTTTCGTCGGCGCCCGCCCTTGTCAATCCGTCCACCGCTCCGTCCGTGAGCCTGCTGGAGATGAAATCGTTGAACCTGCTGGCCACCACGGCAAACTTCATTCCCTTGGCGACTATCTTTCCTTCGATGATTTTTGGCATCTTCGCCCTCCGTATCGGTAATTTATATCAAGTGACCCATTTTTGTCTTTTTGGTCGTCAGGTAGCGAATGTTGTTTTCATTGGGTTCGATGACAATCGGCACCCTTCCCGTGATGGTGATGCCGTAGCCCTCCAGTCCCACGATCTTTTTGGGGTTGTTGGTCATGAGCCGCATCTTCCGCACGCCCTGGTCAACCAGGATCTGGGCGCCGATGCCGTAATCCCGGAGGTCGGCCTTGAACCCCAGCTCGATGTTGGCTTCGACAGTGTCTTTGCCCTCGTCTTGAAGGGCGTAGGCACGGATCTTGTTGACGAAGCCGATGCCCCGGCCTTCCTGGCGCATGTAAACGATTACGCCCTTTCCCTCCTGGTCCACCATCTGCATGGCCCGGTGAAGCTGATCGCCGCAGTCACATCGCGCCGATCCGAAGATATCGCCGGTGGCGCACTCAGAATGGACGCGAACCAGCACCTCGTCATCCGGCCGGATTTCGCCCTTTACCAAGGCGACATGCTGGAGATCGTCCACATCGTTCTCATAAACCGTCACCTTGAACATCCCGCCGTAATGGGTGGGGATGTCGGCGCTGGCGACGCGCCTGATCAGCGATTCGTGCGCCATGCGGAAATCGATGAGGTCGGCGATGGTCACGATCTTCAGATCGTGTTGGGCGGCGAAGACCTCCAGATCAGGCATTCGGGCCATCGTGCCGTCGTCCTTCATCACCTCGCAGATGACTCCGGTCGGTTTCAGCCCCGCCAGGCGGGCCAGATCGACGGAACCTTCCGTCTGGCCGGTCCGGACCAAAACTCCGCCCTTTTTGGCCCGAATAGGAAAGACATGCCCCGGACTCACCAGATCTTCCGCCTTTGCACCCTCGGCGACGGCGGTGCGAATGGTCGTGGCGCGGTCGTAAGCGGAGATGCCCGTTGTAACCCCCTTCTTGGCCTCAATGGACACGGTGAAGGCCGTCCCGAAACGGGAACGGTTGTCCCGAGCCATGGGCATCAGCCGGAGGCGGTCGGCATGTTCCTCCGTAAGGGTAAGGCAGATCAGACCCCGGCCGTGCATCGCCATGAAATTGATGGCTTCGGGGGTGACGAACTCGGCGGCCATGCACAGGTCGCCCTCGTTTTCTCGGTCCTCGTCGTCCACGAGGATGATCATTTTGCCATTGCGGATATCCTCAATGGCTTCCTTGATTGAACTGACTCCCATGGTTCACCTCAAAAAACCTTTTTCCGATAATAATTTCCAATCCACGCCGGGGCCGGCGCCGCCCCTGTGTTGCATCAGCCGCTCTACATACTTGCCGATGATATCCGTTTCGATATTCACCAAGTCGGATACCCTTTTCGACCCCAAGGTAGTTTTATGGGCCGTGTGAGGGATCATGTTGACATGGAATTGATTCCGTACGCAACGGTTGACGGTGAGACTGATGCCGTCCACCGCCACGGAACCCTTTTCCACGATATATTTACTCAGACCGTCCGGAACCTCGAAGACAAAAAGCAACGATTTGGTCCGCACCGTCTTCTCCGAGATTCTTCCCAGACCGTCCACATGGCCCAGCACGAGATGCCCGCCGAGAAAATCCTGGAGACGCAGGGACTTCTCCAAGTTGACGGACACGCCGGGATGCAGGTTTCCCAGATTGGTTCTAGCGAGGGTCTCCGCCGAGACATCGGCGGTGAAGGTCTGCGATCCCTTGGCGGTTACGGTGAGGCAGACGCCGTTTACCGCGATGCTGTCACCGATCAGTACATCTTCCAAAGGCAGGTCCGTTGTAATGGACAGCAGGCCTTCATCCCCCTGCCGGACCAACCGAGACATCGTTCCCAGCGCCTGGATGATGCCGGTAAACATGAATAGTTCAACCTTCCTTCTTTACGTTCAGCAGGTCTTTCAACTCGGCCAGAAAGTCATTGACGTCCCGGAACTGCCGGTAAACCGAGGCGAAGCGGACATAGGCCACGGTATCGAGGCGGTGGAGCTCCTCCATAACCTTCTCCCCGATGATCGCCGTGGGGATTTCCTTCCCCAGGTTTTCCTGGCATGCCCGCTCCACCTTGTCCACTACTGCATCGATCTCGTCGATGCTTACCGGCCTCTTTTCCAGGGCCTTGATGAGACCGTTGCGGATCTTCAGACGGTCGAAAGGTTCCCGGCGGCCGTCTTTCTTCACCACCATGGGCAGGACGTCCTCGACGACCTCGTAAGTGGTGAAGCGCTTGCCGCATCCCAGGCATTCCCGACGCCGCCGGATGGCGTTGCCGTCCTTGCTGATCCGGGAATCGATGACCCGGTTTTCTGCGTGATGGCAGAAGGGGCACTTCATATCAGTCTTACCCCGATGCCGGCCTCCTGGAGGATTTCCTCCGCCAGGGCATCCCGGTATGGATCGCGAATAATCACTGCGCTGATCCCGGCATTGATGATCATCTTGGCGCAGATCACACAGGGATGATTGGTGCAGTAAAGTACGGCGTCCTTCACGCTTACCCCGTAGAGGGCGGCCTGGATGATGGCGTTCTGCTCCGCATGTAGCCCCCGGCAGAGCTCGTGGCGTTCCCCGGAGGGGATGCGCTGCTGCTCCCGGAGACATCCCAGTTCGAGACAGTGGCGAAGCCCCTTGGGGGCGCCGTTGTATCCGGTCGCCAGGACCCGGCGGTCGCCCACCAGGACGGCCCCGACCTGCCGGCGGAGACAGGTGGAGCGCCGGGCGACGAGGCCGGCGATGTCCATGAAGTATTCGTCCCAGGAGGGTCTCTGCTCCCCGGCGTTTTCCCCCTTCATCAAATATGCCTTTAAAATCAAGTCGTTAGTGCTGATTTGTGCTTGTGAGATGCAACCTCCGTACCTCAATCCTCGAACCCGGAATTTTTTAAACGTTCCAGATAGAGGGGAAACCGCTGGCAGAGTTCCGCCACATTCCCGCGGACATCCGCCACCTTGGCCTGGTTCTTTGTATCCTTGAGTATCCGGGCGATGAAGCCGGCGACAATCCGCATCTCCTCCTCCTTCATGCCCCGGGTGGTCAGCGCCGGGGTGCCCAGCCGGATGCCGCTGGTGATCTGGGGACCCAGAGTGTCAAAAGGGATGCCGTTCTTGTTGACGGTGATTCCCGCCTGATCGAGGACCTCCTGGGCCTCTTTGCCCGTGATACCCTGCCCGGTGAGATCCACGAGCATCAGATGGTTGTCCGTGCCGCCGGAAACGAGGCGGAAGCCCTCGGCGGCCAGGGCCGCGGCCAGGGCCTGGGCGTTCTTGATGATCTGGGCCTGATAGGTCTTGAATTCCACCGACAGGGCTTCCTGGAAGGCCACCGCTTTGGCGGCGATGATATGCATCAGCGGTCCGCCCTGCATCCCCGGAAAGACCCGGCTGTTGATAATGGCAGCACGGTCCTGCTTGCACATGATGAGTCCTCCCCGGGGACCCCGGAGTGTCTTGTGGGTGGTGGAGGTGACAAACTCGCAAACCGGTACGGGGGAAGGATGCAGCCCGGTGGCGACGAGGCCGGCGATGTGGGCGATGTCGGCCATAACGGCGGCGCCGGTGCGGTCAGCTATTTCCCGAAACATCTGAAAATCAATGGTGCGGGGGTAAGCGCTGGCCCCCACGACGATCAGTTTGGGGCGATGTTTCTTTGCCTGGTCTTCCACCTCGTTGAAGTCGATGGTTTCGGTGTCCCGGGAGACGCCATAGGCCACCACGTTATACAACCGCCCGGAAAAGTTGGCGGGGCTGCCGTGGGAGAGGTGACCGCCGTGGGACAGGTTCATACCGAGAATCGTGTCTCCAGGCTGAAGGACGGCGAAATAGACCCCCATGTTGGCCTGAGTTCCTGAATGGGGCTGAACGTTCACATGGTCGGCGCCGAAGAGCCGCTTGCAGCGCTCGATGGCCAGGGACTCCACGACATCCACATATTCGCAGCCGCCGTAGTAGCGCTTGGCCGGGTATCCTTCGGCATACTTGTTGGTCATGATGGATCCCTGCGCCGCGAGGACCGCTTCGCTCACAAAGTTTTCCGAGGCAATCATCTCCAGCTTGCCGGCCTGGCGCCGTGTTTCATCCCAGATAGCCCGGGCCACTTCCGGATCAGTCTTGAGTAATGATGTCATTAATTTTCCTTCCCTCCTGTCGTTGATGTGCCCTTATCACCCGCCGACCCGGCGCGGCCGCCGCCGGAAAAGGCAGGGCGGGTGATATCTCTTCATCCCCCGCTTTTTGTGCGTTTACATAACCTTAACCAAGGCATTTTTCAAACGGTATCTTTGACGGCATCGCAACCGTTTTTGCCTTGGCGCTGTGCTTCCTCGTTCGTCCCGGAGGCGTCCCTACAGGTACTTCTCATTCCTCAGAATTGGCGCGCCTTGCCTTGGGTGCTTTCCGCTGGTCTTTTCATATCGTTATTTTTAACTCCTCATCTTTTACCGTTCCGGCAGCAGGATTCGGTGAGGGACGCTTCTATGGCCCTGATCTTGTCGATACGGCGCTGGTGCCGTCCTCCCTCGAACTGGGTCTGCAGCCACATCGCCACGATCTTTCCGGCGGTGGCGGCATCCGTCATCCGTCCGGCCAGCACGAGGATGTTGCTGTCATTGTGCAGGCGGCACAGGCGCGCCATCTCTTCATTCAGACAGAGGGTTGCCCGGATGTGCGGAAACTTGTTGGCGGCGATGACCATCCCGGCGCCGGAACCGCAGATCAAGATTCCCCGTTCACAGCCGCCGCCGACGATCTCCCGGGCCACCGCCGCGGCGTAATCGGCATAGTCCGCCGCCTGTTCACTGTCCGTTCCTTTGTCGGCTACCCTCCAGCCCTGGTCAGTCAGGAATGCTTTGACTGCTTCCTTGAGCGGGAATCCGGCATGATCAGCGCCTATGGCAATCTCTTTAATCATTCCAAAATCAGCGGTGCTGATTAATATTCACAAATTTCTTGAAGATCAGTACGGCATTGGCCCCGCCGAAGCCGAAGGTGTTGGACATTGCCGTCCGGATATCCGCTTTCCTGGCCGCGTGGGGAACGAAATCCAGGGCCCCGGCGGCTGGATCGGGATTATCGAGATTGATCGTGGGGGGAACGATTCCCTCCACGATAGCTTTTACGGCAAAGATAGCCTCCATCCCCCCGGCGGCGCCAAGCATGTGCCCCGTCATGGATTTGGTGGAAGAGACGAGCAGACGTTCGGTGTGGGTTCCGAAGATGGTGTTGATGGCCTCGGCTTCATAGATGTCGTTGAGCGGGGTGGAGGTACCGTGGGTGTTTATGTAGTCGATGTCGGACGGCTTCATGGCCGCGTCATCCAGGGCCACGGTCATGCACCGAACCGCGCCTTCATGTCCCGGAGGGGGGGCCGCCATGTGAAAGGCGTCGCTGGTGACGCCGTATCCGGCGACCTCGGCGTAGATCCTTGCCCCGCGCTTCAAAGCGTGGTGATACTCTTCCAGGATCAGCAAGCCGCATCCCTCGGAAAGAATAAACCCGTCCCTTTCCAGGTCGAAGGGACGGCTGGCTTTTTCCGGCTGGTCGTTGCGGGTGGAAAGAGCCCGCATGGCGTTGAATCCACCGATGGCCAGGGAACACACCGCGGCTTCCGCGCCGCCGGCCACCATGACATCGGCGTGATTCCAGGCGATCATACGGAAGGCGTCGCCGATGGCGTATGTCCCTGACGCGCAGGCCGTGACGGGACAGTTGATGGGGCCTTTCAATCCATAGCGTATGGAGACATGACCGGCGGCAAGGTTGGCCAGTACGGCGGGAATGGAGAAAGGCGAAATTCTTCGGGGACCGGCGCGGAGCACGTTCTCCTTTTCCTTCTCGATGGTGGCAAGGCCGCCGATAGCCGATCCGATGATGACGCCGGCCCGTTCATCAGGGGCGGCGCCCCGGGTGCCGAGGGCGGCGTCCTCCATGGCCATGTCGGCGGCGGCCAAGGCATAGACGATAAAATCGTCATACCGTCGCAGTTCCTTTTTATTTACATGCGCCAGCGGATCGAAACCCTTCAATTCCCCGGCGATCTTCGTATCGAAGGTGGAACAATCGAATCTGGTGATGGGGCCCACGCCGGAACGTCCCTCGCACACACTTTTCCAAGCTTCCCGGACTGAGTTCCCCACCGGGCTGACGGCTCCGAGGCCAGTGATCAATACGCGTCTCTGCAATGACCTACTCCGGGCGTGGTTGCGGTGTTACTTCACGCCTTTGGCTTTCAGGAAGTCGATGACGTCCTGGATGGTGCGGATCTTCTCCAACTCTTCATCGGCAATCTGAATGCCGAAATTTTCTTCCATTTCCATGATTAGCTCGACAATGTCCAGGGAGTCCGCTCCGAGATCATCGATAAAGGACGCCTCGGGAACGCATTCCTCCTTGGTGACCTCCAGTTGTTCCATGATGATATCTATGACCTTTTCCTCAAGCGTCATATCTTGCTCCTCCTGAATGTAGTGTTTATACTGCGTGTTAATATGCAAGCCGCTTTGTGAGCGGATTACCTATTCGGTGTCGCTGTCCGTTGCTGCCCGACCGGCGGGAAAAGCTTTCCGTTTCCGGAACCATGATCCTACCCCAATTGTCCCGTTAGTAACAAAACGGGATGGCCCGGTTGATTATCTGCCGGACGGTTATGCGGTCTTTTCGAGGGGAATTACCTCCCGGCCCTTGTAAGTGCCGCAGTTGGGGCAGGCGCGGTGGGGCATTTTCTTCTCCCCGCACTGGGGGCACAGGGAAATGGCCGGTGCGCTAAGGAAATCATGGGATCTCCGTTTGTTTCTTCTCGTCCGGGAATGTCTCTTTACTGGGTTTGGCATGATTCTAATCCTCTTTATTTATATTTGATATTACTTCTGCTTGAGTTTTTTCAGGACCGCCAGGCGTTCGTCCACATCCCGATCCGGGCAGGAGCAGCTGCTCAGATTGAGATTGGCGCCGCACCGGGGGCAAAGTCCCCGGCAGTCTTCCCGGCAGAGGGCCTTCATGGGGATTTGCAGGACAATCTGCTCATAGATCAGGGGATCGCAATCCACTGTCTCTCCTTCGTAGAAGCTGTACTCCAGGTCCTCCTCTGTCAATTCGATTTCTTCCCGGCTCTCTGTAGCCGCCGGTACAAGGGTATAGCGGAAAGGGACGTTCACGGGCAGGGTGGCCGTCTCCAGGCAGCGCGAACAGGGTATATGGATTGTTGTTTCCACGGTACCATGCAAAAAAAACGTTTTATCCACCTTCCTTATTTTACAAGATATTTTTACTTCTTCCAGAGAAAAATCAACATCGGCTTCTCCGGCGAGGACCGTAGGCAACCAGCGGCGGTCCTTGATCTCCTGAAGTTCCAACCCTTCGTCGGGTATGGTGTGAATGTTGATTTTCATTGAAAAATGCCACCTTTTTTATTTTCTGCATCGGAAAGATGATCTATGCTGCCGATTCCTTCCGCCTCACTCACCTTGAGGCGCCGTCACGCTTTACCGTATGGCCGCCCCTGCGGTCAGGTGTCCTTGCCGGTAAAAATGCAGGCTTCAATAAAGTGGTGAAGTAAATTATAAAATGATTGCGATGTCAAGGACAATTTCTCCAAATGTAACTTGACAAATTTGGACGGCCGAACCTATAAGACACCATCGCTTCGCACCGGGCGGGAAATGTTGCCGCTGGCCACGAGGGAGAAGGCGAGACCCCCCTGGGGACGGAGCCAATTTCGCAAACAGGATTCAGCATGGACAAAAAGAAAAAAATCAGAACCCGCTTTGCCCCGTCGCCGACGGGGTATCTGCATATCGGCGGCGCCAGGACCGCCCTGTTCAACTGGCTCTATGCCCGTCACCACGGCGGCCGGTTCATCCTGCGCATTGAGGATACAGATCAGCTGCGTTCCACCGAGGAATCCACCCGGGCCATCCTTGACGCCATGACCTGGCTGGGCCTTAACTGGGACGAGGGCCCGTTTTATCAGGCCCAACGGGTTGATATTCATCGGGAGATGGTTGAGAGGCTCATCGACGAAAAAAAGGCCTATTATTGTACCTGCACACCTGAAGAGCTGGAGGAGAAGAGAAAAGAGGCCCTGCGCACCGGCCGGAAGCCGAAATATGACGGTACCTGCCGTGACAGGGGGCTGGCTAAATCGCCTGGCTCAGTTGTCCGCTTCCGTTGCCCCGATTACGGTACAACCATGGTCAGGGACCTGGTGAAGGGAACGATAAACTTCAACAACGATGAACTCGATGACCTGGTTATCGAAAGGGCGGACGGTTATCCGACCTACAATTTCGCCGTTGTGGTGGATGACGCCCAGATGGGCATCACCCATGTCATCCGGGGGGATGATCATGTAAACAACACCCCCCGCCAGATACTCCTTTACCAGGCCCTGGGCTTTGAAGTGCCGCTGTTTGGACATGTCCCCATGATCCTAGGCGCCGACAAGGCGAGGCTGAGCAAGCGCCACGGCGCGACGTCGGTTATGGCCTATCAGGAGATGGGATTTCTTCCTGAGGCCCTGGTGAACTACCTTGTCCGGCTGGGATGGTCCCACGGGGATCAGGAGATTTTTTCCATGACCGAACTCATTGACTTATTTGATCTGGACGCCGTGGGAAAGTCGGCGGCGATCTTCAATCCCGACAAGCTACTCTGGCTGAACGCCCACTACATCAAACAGTATCATCCGGATAAATTGATGGCCGCCGTAAAACCCTTCTGGGCGGCCAGGGGATGTGATGTGGCGAACGAGGATTTCCTCGGCCGGGTGGTGGGGGACCTGCGGAGACGGGCAAAGACCCTGGTGGAAATGACGGAAGCCGGCCAGTTTTATTTTGCCGAGGCCTTGACCTATGATCCGGAAGCGAAGGCTAAGTTCCTGACGGCTGATATCGCCGGACATCTTCACGACTTAGCCCGGGATCTGGCCCTGCTCGCCGATTATTCGAAGGAGGGTATCGAGGGATTCCTGCGCCGGTTCACCGAGGCGCGGAACGTGAAACTCAAGATCATCGCCCAGCCGCTACGGGTCGCCCTGACGGGAAAGACGGTGAGCCCCGGCATCGATGAGGTGATGGTCACCCTAGGCAAGGAGCGCGTCATTAAAAGACTTGAGGATGCCCTGGCCATAATCGCTGCGGAGGCCGGCGCCTGACGGCGTTGAGGATGGGCCGGCAGAAAATGGGTTCAATACCCGTTGCCATTTTCACCTTGACTTTTGGTGGATTATCGAATAGATACTCGCTCCTGCTTAAAAAGCACCTGGGGGAGTGTTGTTGCTAAGAAAACAGGCTCGCGATCCTGATGGCCGAATTCCGAATCTTTATCCCCGGAAGACAATTCACGATCGTGGTCCCATCGTCTAGTGGTTAGGACGCTGGCCTCTCACGCCGGAAACCGGGGTTCAAGTCCCCGTGGGACTACCAAGTAAATTCAAGGGGTTAGCCAGCATAGGCTGACCCTTTTTCCGTTTTGGGTGCCCATAGGGTGCCTTTGGGTGCCTCATCATCAAGTTTGTCCACTGCCGATTTATTCGCTCCTGGCACAAGGTGCCCATAGATATCGACGGTGACTTTAATACTGTGGTGCCCAAGCTGGTCCTTGATGAAGGCTAAAGATTCACCAGCCTGGATCAGTTGAGTTGCGAATCCATGTCTTAGATCATGGATCCTGATTTTGCGTAATTTTGCCTTTTCCAAGGCTTTGTTAAAAACCCTCTCCCTCCAATGGCCTTCAATCAGCGGAGTTCCCTTATCCGTCACGAACACCCATGGTGGCATTTCTTTCCATCCCTTCTTAAGCTTTTGGTTCCTCGCTGTTTCATGTGGGTAACCTGAAATTAAGTGTGCCACCGATGAGGTAGATCATGGTGATCAGGTTATGTA
>JAKQIZ010000100.1 GCA_029561465.1 Deltaproteobacteria bacterium
AGATACCGTTACTTCCAGTTTCATGGCGCTTTCTCCTTTAGCTTTGGTTTGTGGGGACAAACCCTTATAAAGGAAAAGCGCCTTTTTTCTACCTCTTTCTATGCCCTTTTGAATTTACACAAAAGATTTTACACTACCGACAGGAAAGTTGTAACTTTTTATCGGTATTCAATACTTATACAAGGTTGTCAAGGATAACGCTTTGCAGACGAACAGGTGCCAGAGAATACGATACAGAATTGAAGATCAGCTTTACTGATAGCAAATACAAAGCGACAAAGGAAAATTTATTTCATATCGCTGAATTGCGATCGAAACCTGCATAGTTTGGAAGCTGATTTTTCTGATGATCGAGGGTATCGTTAGCTTCCTGAAGTCAACAAGGTGGATATTTCCCTGCATATGCGAGCTTTCGATCCGAAAGGAATGACGATCATTTCTATGGAGCCCCCCAATACTCATGGGACGATTACATCCAGGCATGACGCTTTGAAAAATTGAGGCGTGCAGCAGAGGTCTGTCCGAAAAGCGCCTCAAAATACCTACCTGACGGGCAATTCGTCCGGAAACAGAGCCGATGGCGCCAGAAGGACCTCCGCCAATCAACATACACTGCCCGACCACATCACCAACCCCTGATTTCCGGTGAAAATTACCCCTTGACACAAGAAAATGGCTTTCCTATACTCCGAACCGTCAAAAGTAAGTTCTTATCAATTACTTCTCCCAGCAAAATAAAAGGGTATTCTCCATATGACTTTCTCAGAACATAAAGTCCGGGGAACCTCTCCTTCAGACCCGCAAACACGGCCACAGCGGCTGGTGCGCATGAAAGCAGTGGCCATGCTGTTGGTGCTGCTGGCTTTTTTTGCCCTTTTTGACGACAAGCGGGAAATCATCCTGGCCAATCGACTGTTTGACGCTTACCAAACCTTGATGCCCCGGCAACGGGCTTCGGCGCCGGCGATCATTGTGGCGATCGATGAGGCGAGTCTCAAAGCCCACGGTCAGTGGCCGTGGCCACGGACGGTAGTGGCGCATCTTTTGGATATGATCAACACCGCTAAGCCGGCGGCGGTGGGAATTGACATCATCTTTGCGGAGGCGGACCGCTTTAACCCGGAACGGCTACCTGAGGCGCTTCCGGACCTTGCCCCCGCCCTGCGCGAGGCACTGAAAAAGCTTCCCAGTCCTGATGAAAGGCTGGCGGCCGTCTTGGGAAAAGGACCCTTTGTCCTGGGCATGGCGGGACTGGAGGAGGGGAACGGCCAGGTCCCTGCCGGAGCCGCCCCCCTGCGGGTCGAGGGAGGAGATCCGGCGCCTTGCCTGAGAAAATACCGGGGACTGCTCCGCAGTATCGATGCCATCAATGCCGCCGCCCGTGGCAGAGGTCTGCTGAGCGTCGATATCGAGGAAGGCATCGCCCGCCGGTTGCCCCTTTTGGCTGACGTCGGCGGGCAACCGACACCGACGCTGGGACTGGCCATGTTGCAGACGGCCGCCGACGCCCCGGCAATAGACGTCCGCGTGGGATCACAAGGAATCGCCGGCATCGGCATCGGCGATCTGTTTGTGCCCACCACAGCCGACGGTCGCCTCTGGGTCCGCTTCAGTCTCCGGGATGAGACAAGATTCGTTTCGGCGGCGGATGTCCTGGCCGGGCGCATCGCGCCGGAGATATTCGCCCGCAAGCTGGTGCTGATCGGTTTTACCGGGCTGGGCTTACTCGATTTTGTCGCGACCCCGGTGGGAGAACGTATGCCCGGCATCGAGATACACGCCCAACTCCTGGAGAATATCTTTGAATCCTCGTGGTTGTCCCGACCGGCGGCGCTGCGGGCGGGAGAGCTCGTCGTACTGGGCGTGATGGGCCTGGCACTGGCCCTCCTGACCCCGGTCCTCCGTCCCGGACATTCCCTTCTCATCTGGATGGGCATGACAGCCATTGAACTGGCATCAGGCATCTTCCTTTTCCGTTCGGGTGTCCTCTTCGACGCACTCACCCCTGCTTTGGGGGCCACGGTGATTTATGGGGCGGCCCTCGCCATGACCCTGGTTAACACGGAGCACCAGCGGCGGGAACTCCAGCGGGATCTGGCCGTCCAGCGGGAAGCGATGGCGCGCATGGAAGGGGAAATGGCGGCGGCGAAGCAAGTGCAACTGGGGATGTTGCCGGCGGTTTCCTCCCTGCCCGCAGACAGGCGCTTGGAAGTGGCCGTTTTCATGGAACCGGCCCGGGAGGTGGGGGGGGACCTGTATGATTTTTTCCCTCTGACCGGGGACCTGTTGTATTTTCTCATCGGCGATGTGTCCGGCAAGGGAATCCCGGCCAGCCTCTTCATGGCCCTGTCCAAATCCCTGTGCAAAAGCATCACCTTGCGCTCTTCCGACACCACTCCGGCGCCATCACAAATCCTCACGCAGGCCAATCTGGAAATCGCCCGGGACAATCCGGAACTGCTCTTTGTCACGGCCCTGACCGGCATATTGGAACTGGATACGGGGATGGTTTCCTGGGGAACGGCGGGTCATGATCAACCTTACCGGCTGCTGGCGGCGGAGAGGCTGGTGGAGCAGCTGGAAGGCGAGTCAGGAACGCCTTTATGCGTCATCGAGGACTACAAGTATGAGACCGCGGACACCCGACTCGCACCGGGAGATATCCTCTTCATGTTCACCGACGGGGTAACCGAGGCTCAGGACGGGAACGGTGATTTTTACGGCCCTAACCGTTTGGCCGCCTGCCTGTCCCGGCAGACCGGCGAAACATCCGCCCAGGCGGTTACGGAAGCGGTAATTGCCGATGTGCGGGCCTTTGTGGGGAACGCCGAACAGGCCGACGACATCACTATCCTTGCCTTGCGCTGGCTGGGCCCCGCATGCTGACGAAACCGCGGGCCAACGACTTCAAAAAATGTATGCGTCAGCGGACGCTGACCTCCACCCGGCGGTTCTTCGGTTCCGGCGTTTCGTCTTCCGTGGGAACCAGCGGTTCCCGCTCCCCCCGTCCGGCGGCGCTGATCGCGCCCGGCGCCACGCCGATGCCAACCAGTTCGTCAACAACCCGCTTTGACCGTTGCAGAGAGAGGCGATCGTTATACTCCAATTTACCCACCCGGTCCGTATGCCCAACCACTGTTATTTCCGAGATGTTGCGTCCCCGGCGGGAGATCTCGGCAAGAATGGCGGTAAGGCGCTGCCTGGATTCCGGCGTCAATTCATCTTTTCCCTCGAGAAAGTAAAGGGTGAAGGAAAGCGGCGGCTCCGGCTTGACGGCGATGGCATCCTTGAACATGGTCGCCACCTGTTGCTCATTGAGGGCTACCGGTTCCATAGCGCCAGCCTTGTTCGCCCTTACGGCGGCGTAGGATGAATTGAGGATCGTCTCCCCCCGGGGCGTGGCAACAGAGACCGTACCCACTTTGCCTTCCTTGTCCGGTGCGACGACGACCAGGGTCCTAGGGCCGCAGCCGCTGAACATCAGCACCCATATCAAGAGGGGGAGATAAAACCGATAATCAATCATTTTCTCCACCCTCCACACTTACATAGAACTCCGTCCCCCTTACACCCAGGAGAGCGGCGGGAGTCTTCACCCGCACTGCCTGGGGCGACTGTTTCGCGAGCTTGCCGGAGACCATGGCAAGGGTGCCCCGATTCATTGTCGCATCAAATTCTCCCTGGTGGGTAGTGGAATTGAAGGCATACCGGGAAAGGACCAGGACGCTTCCCGGCCCGGCGGCAAGCATGGTATTGTCCGTAAGGGTGATGCCGACCGAACCGTCCTTGCCCGTTTTCACCGTGTCCGCCGCCTGCACCTTCATGCCGGCGGCGGCAGGCATACTCTGTCCGGCGCGGACAACATGGACGTCGCCCCGGAGTTTCTTGATTTGCCCTATTTCCTGAGCCATCACTGGTCCGGAAAAGCATAAAACCAGCAATATTAATAAAATTATAGTTTTTTTGATCATCGCTTGTCCTTTCCTGGAGCATTGAATTTTCCACTGTCCCCATTTTGCATTTTATGTTTCTGATTTATATAGGAATATATTCTAAGTGTCAATATTCGCAAAATAAGATCAAGCAAACAAAAATAATTTGCATCGGCTTGACCCTTTTGCTATCATCCTTGCCAGTGTCAAAAGCAGGTTCAATTCGGATTGCAGGTCGCAGTATAGCTGTCGCTGACCGAGGAATAAGACTCGAAGCGGCATGGCTTGTAGTCCGGTCAGGCGTTGAGTACGGTTTGTAACTGGCGAGTTAATTGTTGCCAGTTACAGCAACGATGGAGGGAGGTGTACTTCTCGTAATCGTGATTTTCCCAATCAGCCCTCTCATGCACCCTTTCCATCGGAGGCCGGGTTTAAGAACAAAGCAATGTTGCCATGAGCACGCAGGTGAAATTTGTACAATCTACCCGGCCACCTGTGAACCATTAACAAGCTTTTTAAGACAGATTATTATTACAATAACTTAGAGGTGCATTTTCAGGTGAATATAAGGTATTTTCCACCGACAGGAGGCCGTTGGTTGCTCATGATCCCGACATCACCGCTGTCTCTGTCCGCATCCCCAAAATGAGAACCCTTCCCCATGTTTTCAAGGGGTCCAAAATCCTAACTATAATTTATAGGGATAAAGTTTAGGTTTCGGCCAGCCGTTCCAAAAGATTCCACAGTCGTCGTATGGCGGGCGACTCAAATCCAGGCCGAGGCAAGTCAACTCCCATAAGCAGTATCCGGGCG
>JAKQIZ010000104.1 GCA_029561465.1 Deltaproteobacteria bacterium
CATTTCGATCTCTACGCCACAACGTACGCCACGGCCCTGGAGAAGGCTCGGCAAGACGGTCTGGACAATTTCTACCTGACCCAGTGGGCTGCCGCCGGCGCATCTCTCCAGGAACCTCTGGCGTCCCGGGACTGTCGCTATGCGGTTTCTTTCGTCGGGACCTGCTACGGCGACCGTGCGGCATGGATCGATGGGCTCCGGAAAAAGGGGATAGAGGTTGCCTGTTTCGGCCACGGATGGCCGGGCGGCGCGGTTGCCGGGGATGAGATTCCGCGGATCATAAGAGAATCCGTGATCAGTCTGAATTTCGGGGACTCCGAGCGGGTTCTGGATGGCATGCGGCTTGCGCGAAGCCGTCAGATCAAGGCACGAATTTTCGAGGTTCCCGGTTGCGGCGGCTTTCTCATGACCCAGCCGGCTGACGATCTGGAGCGGTACTACACGCCGGGCCGGGAGATCGAGACCTTCGACGATCTCGACGATCTGGCCCGCAAGATTGGCCACTATTTAGCCCACCCGGAAGAACGCGATCGGATCGCCCTTGCCGGCCATGCCCGGACGAGGGCAGAGCACACTTACGAGATTCGTTTTTCCCGTCTGCTGGAGGAAGCGAACCGTTTGCGTAAACAGAAAACCGGCAGCGGGAAGATGATAATGCGAAGGGATTGGGCAAGGGCCTGGGAAGAATTTGGACGGTTGGAATTGCAGCATAAAACCAATGCCGGCTTACGCTTGCTCCGAGCGTTGCTGACGATCCCCTGCCGCCTGGTTTGGGGAAGGCAAAGGGGGCCGCGTGCGGCGCGGCGCATTCTTTTCGAACTGTCCTGGCGGTTGTGCGGTCATTCCACTTACACGGCGGCAGGTTGGCCAGGACGGATATTCTACAAGGAAAGTTAATCCGGTCAGGATAAATTGAATACTCTTGTCATAGGCGGGGCCGGGTTTATCGGCACACATCTGGTTTCCGAATTGCTGGCCACCGGCAGAACGGTCACGATTCTGGACAGGCGAACGGATGCACCCCCGGAATTGTCGCATGGCGCGGACTACGTTGCCGGAGACTTCGGCCAATGCCAGCTCATCCGGGAGCTGCTGTGCAATCATGAGGAAGTGATCCATCTGGCTTACACCTCCGTGCCGAAGACGTCCTTCGAGAATCCTTTTTCCGATCTGCTGGAAAACCTTCCTCCCACTGTGCAGTTGTTTGCCGAAACCGCTGATAGCGGAAGAAAATTGCTGTTCGTGTCTTCGGGCGGGACGGTATACGGCGAAGCGGGCACGTTGCCGATCCGGGAGGATCATCCCACCAGGCCGATTTCCCCCTACGGGTTGACCAAACTGACGCTGGAGGGCTACGCCCATCTTTATGCGGTGACGCACGGTTTGAAATTTGTTTGTGTCCGGCCCGCCAATGCGTTCGGCCCGGGGCAGAAGCCGTTTACCGGCCAGGGCTTCATTGCCAGCGCCATGACGTCCATGATGCGAGGATTGCCGGTGACGGTATTTGGACAAAGGGGGACGGTGCGCGATTATATCTATGTCGGCGATCTCGCCGCCGGGATTGTCAGCGCCCTGGAAAAGGGACGTCCTTCGGAAATTTACAATCTTGGCTCTGGAGTGGGGCGAACGAATATGGATGTGATTGAAGC
>JAKQIZ010000106.1 GCA_029561465.1 Deltaproteobacteria bacterium
GTATGGGTGTTGCAATACGGATTGATGCCCAGGTTCGCCGAAGCATACGCGCACCACGCCCCGTTCGATTTTTCCCCGTGCCCCACAATATGATTCCGGTCCTTGGCAAAGCCAAACTTGTCCGCAAAATGCCGATGCAACTGCGCCGAGGCCTGGTACATCTCCTCGGTGAACCAGGCCGGGTTGCTCACAAATCCCTCGTGCTCCGTGCCCAGGGAATGTTGATTCCAACACGTCGCGTGCCAGGCATAATACGCCTCCGGCACTAATTGCGAAATTTCGCCCCGCGGCGCATCCCCGGCATAATCCACCAGCCCGTTCACTGTATAGTGGCAACTGACCGAAATATCACAACGCCGCAGATAGGAGGTGCCGGTCAGGTAGTACCCCTCCATGCAATGCACGACGGCAAACTTGTGGCCGTAGCCGGAGGTATACCATTTGGCGCAACCAGTGATCATGCGATCCACCGCCGGGCCATAATCGGCGGTAGCCAGGGCGGCTGATGCGCCGGCGAGAGAAACGGTGCTTAGGGTGAGAAGTTGCTTGGTGTTCATGCGGAACAAAGATTTGCGGGTGCTATTCATCTGCCTTCGCTGAAACGACGATAGTTTGACCTTTTAGGTCTCATTTTGCGACTACGCCCATAATCTGCAATCGAAACGCGCACAGGGCAAACGATAAAATCAAAAAAAATTCGTCCGCCAAGATCCCGGTTCAGGAGACAATCCATCCCCGCTCACAAATCCGTGAGTTCAAACTCCGCCCGCCCGGGCCGGGCTCAACCTGGGTTTTAACGTCGTTTTACATCATTCGCAAGTCGTCCATTCCTCCTTTCCGGCTCAGGCCCGCGCCCAAACCCGCCCCACCCGCCCCAGCCAGCCTAACGCTCCCATTAGGCCGTGTACAACGGGTGTACAAAGGAGGCTCAAAGGGGTCTCATGCTTATTTTCCATGTGCTCCTGCCGGGCTTCCGATGTACTCCCCTTGTACATGGCTGGAAAGGACGGAGAAGAGACGGTCTTGTGGGGGGCGGTGGATG
>JAKQIZ010000110.1 GCA_029561465.1 Deltaproteobacteria bacterium
CGGCGATCCCTTCTTTGCCCTGCGCCGGGTCTATTACGAATTCTCCTTCCTGGAGGATATCCTGCCGCGCCGGGTCCCGCCGGCATACCAACAATGGTTGTCCACCAGGCAGACCGGCGTGGACGCGGATTTTGCCGGGGATCTGGCCGACACCTTCGAGAGGTTCATGGAGCATTGATCCGGCTGTGACACGGAAGACAGACGGAATATTCAATCATCTGAAGGGGTTACAGGTAATGCTTGCCGGGGGCCGTCCGGATGCAATATTCGGAATGAATTAGAGACAGGAAGAGTTGAGAGCCTCTTTGATCTTTTGTGCCAGATCTTTGAGGCGAAAGGGTTTTTGAATAAAGGCACATATCCCTTGTTCCATCATGGATGAAGACAGTTCATCGAGACTGTAGCCGCTGGCGAGGATGGCCTTGACCCGGGGATTGACGTCCTTCATGAGCGCGAATGTCTCTTTGCCGCTGAGACCGGGCATGATGGCGTCGAGGATGACAATATCGATGGCGGACCATCTTTCCCGGTATAGTTGAACGGCTTCCCTGCCACCGCTCGCACTGACCGCCTGGTACCCCAATTGCTCCAGCATGGCGCTTATCACCTCGATATTGATGGCCTCATCGTCTACTATGAGGATCGTTTCCCGTCCGCCCGGCGCCATGGATTCCTTACCGTCTTCTTCCGCCGCGGGAGGGGCTTCCACGGCCGGCAGGAGGATATGAAAGGTAGCCCCTTTCCCCTTTTCACTTTCGACGCTGATCATGCCGCCGTGGTTGCTGATGATGCCGTAAACGGAAGCGAGTCCCAAACCGGCGCCCCGCCCCATTTCCTTAGTGGTGAAAAATGGATCGAAGATGCGCCGACGGGTGTTTTCATCCATTCCCACCCCGGTGTCGCGGACCGAGATCTTCACGTACCGGCCAGGGGGCAACTCCGCGGTTAGTGCGGACCTCTCCGTAATCATGATGTTTTGTGTCTCGATATAGAGATCGCCCTGTCCGGGCATGGCCTGCCAGGCGTTGATGTAGAGGTTGAGGAATACCTGATCGAGCTGGCCCCGGTCGATCTCCACGGTCCAAAGATCGGAGTCGAAGGTCGTGTGGATGATGATTTCTTTGCGCGTGCGTCCGAAGAGGTTGGAGTTGTGAAGGATGAATTCATTCAGGTCGGTTGCTTTAACCTCGTATTTTCCCCCTCTGGCAAAGCCAAGGAGTTGTTTCGTAAGATTGGCCCCGCTTTGCACCTGTGTTTCGATGTTCTTCAGCTTTTGGTAATGGGGATGAGAAGGTGGCGTTTCGAGGAGCATCAGGGAGGCGTATCCCTGAATGCCCATGAGGAGGTTGTTGAAGTCATGGGCGATCCCACCGGCCAAGGTGCCGATGGCCTCGAGCTTCTGGGCCTGGAGCAGTTTTTCTTCAAGCTGTCTTTCCTGGGAGATGTCCTTGATGAAACTCAGAATGGCCGGTTTCCCGTCCCAGGATATAGCGGCCCCGGCAAATTCGCCCCAGATGGTATGGCCGTCTTTGTGGATGATCCGGGCTGAATATGTAGCGGGCACCTTCTCGCCCCGATACCGTTTGTTCTGAATATCGACCACCATCCCCAAGTCATCGGGATGGACGAGATCCAAAACCGGCATGGCCTGCATCTCCTCCCGGCTATAGCCGGTGGCCTCGCAGGCACGGGGGTTCACGTATTTCATCATCTCTCCCTGGATGATGACGATGGCCATACTGGCATTCTCCACGAGGATCTTGTACCGTTCTTCCGATTTTTTGAGGGCGTCTTCGGCATTGCGGCTTTCGGTAACATCCGTGACTATCTCCACGGCGCCGATGATTTCATCCTGATCGTTGCGAACCGGATACCCCCGCAGTACCCATCTTCTTCCATAGGAAGAAAGCTCGGGAAAAATCTGGAGAGTTCCGGTTTCCATTGCCTTCACGGCCGGGCAGAAGGGGCAGCGGTCCGTGCGTTTGTGGATGTGAAAGCATTTATTCCCCTCGTAGGTCTGAGGAGACAGATCAAAGGCCTCGTACATGGCCCTGTTGGCCCAGACGACATTGTACTCCCGGTCGATGTAGACGACGATTTCCGACATCGTGTCGAGGATGACGGATTTTTCCCGCGCCTCTTTCAGTAGGGCTTCCTCCGCATGCTTTCGTTCCGTGACATTGCGAATGACCACGATCACCTGATCGTCAAAGAAGGGGACGCCACGGGATTCGTAATAGTGGGTCTTGGCATGACGATTGATTTTGAAGACCATGCTTTTCATGGCCTTGCGGGCCAGGACCTCGGAGATGAAAGCGGAAAAATCGGCATGGACGTCTGGGGGTAACAAGTTCGGCAAGAATTTGCCGATGGGAGCCGCCGGCGAAAAAAGGGGATCGGGGGCCTCCGATCCTTTGAAATCGAGGATCTTGCCGTCGGCGGCAATACGTAAATAGATGTCCGGTAGGGTTTGAAGAACCGCCCTGAGTTCCGAGTTTGCCTGCAACAACTCTTCCGAGCTCAGATCTAGGGCCCTCTCGAGCATGCGCCGATCGGTGTCGCTTTGTCGGTAGGCGTCATCGACACTGTCGATAAATGCCTGATATTTCGGATCGTAACCGTCGGCGCGCCCGAAAAGCTTTTTTAATTGGCGCGCCAGGAGACTATGCATGGCCGTCGTCCTCGGCAAAGGCGGTGATGGTCATGGTTTGGTTGTGTAACTCACATTGGGAGTCGAACCGGGCTGGGGCTATCTCTCCATATGAATAAAAGCCAGTGTACACCGCTTCTTGCCCCAGGATCTCCCGCACCCCTTCCACCTCTTCTTCTACGCGCTGTTGGAGGATCAATTTGCGGCCGACGCAACTGATCATGACCACCAACTCCGGAAGGAAAGGCTCGAGGGCGCTTTTGCAGACCCGGGCCGCATGGGCGGCGCCGTCGATCAGACGGTCGAAGTTGGCCTTCATCAGGCGGGCATAAACGCCCTCCGGGATGTCGCCGGCAAAGGTCATGCTCTGGTTTGTCTCATCGACCGCCAGCAGGGTGCGGACGAGGGGGGTGTCGCTGTCCCCGATGCGCAGGCCGAGGGGGAAGAGAAGTCCGGAGGCGGGCAGCGCCACGGCGTGTTCGGCCAGGTATCTTTTATAAAGCGCCAGGGCCGATTTTCCGTCCATTTCGTAAAGAACGTTGCCGATGGAACGGGTCACGAGCCTTTCCGGACCGAACGGATCCCAGCCGCCAAAGGATCCATAGCCGACATGAAACGAACTTCCGTAGAAACCGATCGCGGTGATTAGCCTGCTTTTGCCTGTGTCTTTGAAGATTATGGATGTATCTTCAAAACGATCGCCGTCCGCCGCCAATCCGCCGGTAATGGAGACCCCCTCCGGCAATCCGCTCAGGAGACCGCGGACAAGTCCACTGCCATTGACATGCAAGCCGTCGGAAAGGACGAAGACATGTTTCAGGTCCTGTTTGCCGAGTCGTTCAGCAAGCCTCGCGCCTGCACGCACACTATCTTCATCGTTTCCCAGCGCTTCTCCCGCAAATTGCAGCCGGGTGCGTTCACAACGGATCGCCGTGGCCGTCATGGTGTCGTCATCCACCTGGGCGCCTAATATTTCCCCGGCGGTGGAGGCGCCGCAAAGGACCGCCTCCGGATAGGCCTCCTTTAGCTCCGCGATCAACCTTTCTTCCCTGGTCAGGTGGGGTGCTCCAAAGATGATTAACAGTTGCGCATCAGGCCGGCGACCGGTTTTCAGGTCCGGAATCCAGCCGTCATTTCTTTTCCATTTATGTTGTTCTACGATCATATCGAGCTAATCTATGAACAAATAATGAATCATTGTCAAATGGATTTATCATGTCAGCGATAAAAAATGAAAAAACAGGAAGGAATAAGGCGGGAATGGGCAACGGGGACACGGGACGCCTGTTGATTCCATTCACAGGTTGTCGAGAACTAACGGTCCAGTTCGGTTCTGACGGCCAGACCGATCTTTTCCATGATGTAGGGTTTCCGCACGAATGCCCCGGCTCCTAAAGCCTGGGCCTGGCGGACACGCTCCGTCTCCGAGAAACCGCTGGCGATGATCGCCCTCTGACCCGGACGGATTTCCATCATCCCGCGGTAGGTATCCAGGCCATCCATACCGGGATCCATGATCATATCCAGGACAACCAGATCGACTGTACTGTCCTTCAGGTACGAAAGGGCCTCTTCGCCGCTCGCAACGGCCTCGACCCGATAGCCGAGCCTTTCCAGCATTCTGGCGGCCAACTCCCTCTGTTCTTTCACGTCATCCACGATCAGTAGTTGTTCCCCACGGCCAATATAGGAGATCTGGGAGACTGGACGTTCCAGCCTTGCCGCCTCTCCGCCCGACACCGGGAAGTAGAGGGTAAAAGTGGTCCCGCGCCCCTGCTCGCTCTCCACTTCTATGTATCCTCCATGATCCTTCACGGTCCCCCAAACCACGGCCAGCCCCAGGCCCGTGCCACTGCGGCCCATTACCTTTTTCGTATAGAATGGCTCAAAGATTTTCTTCACATCTTCCGGAGGTATCCCTTTACCTGTATCCTCCACCGTCAAGAGAGCGTATTCTCCTTCCGAAATCGTGTCGTATCCCCGGATCGGACGATCCAGGTAGGTGTTCCGGGTCCGGACGGTCACCTCTCCCGGACCGGAAATGGACTCCGCGGCATTCAATATCAAATTTATGACTGTTTTGCCCAAGTGCACGGGCGATCCCTTGATGCTCAATAATCCCTGGTCAAGATCGTTCGAAATCACAAGCAGCGGGTATCGAGACTTCATGTTTTCGTACTCCGGCGTTCGGAAGCAATCCTGGAGTACCTTATTCATATCGACGGTCTCCATTACGGTCACCCCCCGCCTGGACAGAGTCAACAAATCCTGAACAATCGCGGCGCCTCGCAGGCCCGCTTGTAGGATGTTATCCGCATATCTCCGCAACGCGCTCGTCGCCGGCAGCTTTTCCGCCAGTAATTCCGAGTATCCCACCAGGACGCCCAGGACATTGTTAAGGTCGTGGGCTACACCTCCGGCCAACGACCCCAGCATCTCCATCTTCTCGAAACGCTGAAGACGTTCCTCCATGCGCTTCCGTTCGGTGATGTCAACGACTATTCCCCTTAGCCCGATCGTCTTTCCCTCCTTATATATCGGTGTAGCATAGACGATGACGGGGAATTCCTCGCCGTTGGCATTGACGGCCATGTATTCCACGCCCGTCTGCCTTTCTTGCTCCATCATCTTCATTATGTTTACGGCCGCCCTTTCCCGGTCGGGGGCCGCAATCATATCAAGGGCGTTGATACCGCTTTTGAAGTCTTCCGGTGTGTATTTGTACAGATTTAATGCGTAGCGGTTGACATAGGTTAGGCGACCCTGGCTGTCCAATTCAAAAACGACGGCGGGAAGCAATTCGGCCATATCTCTAAATTTATTTTCGCTTTCACGCAGAGCCTCCTCGGCCTGCTTACGTTCCGTGATGTCCCGGGCGACGAACATGACCGCCGAAGGTCTTTCGTTTTCCTTCAAAAGGGTCGAGCGGATATCGATGACACTCTTCTTGCCGGCGAGATGATCGATTTCCCATTCAAACGACAGGACCTCGCTGAAACCGTCACGCCTCTTTTGCATGAGAACCTGCTGCATCTCGCGTAGATGATCCGGTGTGTAATCCACCAAGCTGCCGCCGACCGGGCTCAGGCCGCCGGTTAGATTGAGGACGGCTTGATTTACATATAGGATCTTGAAATCAAAATCCACGGTCACGATCAAATCGTGCGACGTTTCAGACAATTGGCGGTATTTTTCTTCGCTTCTCCGCAGGGTTTCCGCCAACAGGCGATACTTGGCTTCCGAGGCCTCGAGTCTTGCGATATTGGCTTCCTGCTCACGCCGGACTTCCCGCAGCTCCTGATTTATTCTCTGTAGGTTCTCCGCCAGGGCTCTGGATTCATCGTACTTTTCCTGGATCTTCCGATCCGCGGCCAGCAGATCATCAACGGTTTGCCTGTAGATTCCCAAGTTCAATATTCGGTCCCAGAAACGAGGCACCTTCCCGGCATTCCATTCAACTCGGAACAGGCACCCTTTGGAACCCGGCACCGGTGCATCTTCCCAAAACCTTTTTCCGTAACATTCGACGGGGACCTGGCACTCGATTTCCTGAATACGGGCGGGGGGCATGCCGAACAAGGTTGGAATGCCTTCCAGAATGCCGCGTGTATAGTCGCAGTCGCAACGTGTTTTTTGATCCCCTGAATGGTATCGATCTTCCAGAAGGACCCATGCCTCGCCAATGTCATGAATAATTACCTCCCCGTTGCGCTTTAACAGCCGGTTCAGGATGGGACCCTGAGAATAGATCAGCCGGGGATTTCCCAACAGGCGGACGATGCGGTTCAGAAGTCCCAGTGACTGCAATCGGTCCGATCCGAGAGCCATGTGGTACACGGCGTTGTCATCCTCCAGCATGGCGATCATCCGACGATAGAGGATATGCAGGAAGGCATGGGAAATCCAGTTGTTGGGATCGGAAAGATAGGCCT
The DNA here is from genome assembly GCA_029561465.1 of Deltaproteobacteria bacterium. Classification (GTDB taxonomy): domain Bacteria; phylum Desulfobacterota; class Syntrophia; order Syntrophales; family UBA8958; genus UBA8958. The sequence continues at coordinate 6,583 of JAKQIZ010000110.1, forward strand.
CATCCAATTCCAGTCCGTCCAGGAGCTTTCCCAATGAGCCGTTGTTCTTTTCACGCACGTACAGAAGCAGTGTCCTGGTGACTCGGCAACTGATTTCAGGTGTTGTGGCCAATTGTTTGTTGTCCGGCGCCATACGTTTTCAGAGAGGGACTTTTTAAGGAATGTTCTCGTCGACGGACCGTGTCAATGAAAATGAGCCGCCTCGCTCAACAATGTTACGGATTGCCCGACCCTTGGAGATGTCGCTGGTTCATTGCTCCGGGTGCAAACAACGACTTATTTTCCTTAAATCTTTTGAGACGTTTTCCCTGCGTTAAGAAGAAATGACTACATTCTTTATAATTAAGTCCAGCTTTCCGCGCCGGTCGAAAAACATATCCCGGAATGTTAATCAAATTCATGACAATGACAGTGGAAAAATGTTTGGCACCCTGATTGACAGGGCATTATTTATTGATAAAACATCTCTAATTGTGGAGATTATAAGAGTAATGTTTTCTCATGTCAAGGGGATATTTTGTCTTGACATCCAAAATGTAACCATATATGTGGTTACACAAGAGAGGCAATTCCATGACCAGCGGAAACTCACACCCTAAATACCGTCGGTTCAGATTCGATGCCGGCAGTCTTTCCCTGAACTTTGTGGCGACCGTCCGGCATCGAGGCGCCGAGCCGAGAGACCTGCTGACGTCGCCCGCGGCGCTGCGGAAGTGGCTGCACCTGGCCGGTTTTTTCCCCATTGATACCTCTCCTTCCCAAAACGAATACGAGGAGGCTGTTTTGCTCCGCGAATCCATTCACGCCGTTATCAAATCCATCATCCTGGATGCCCAGCCGGAGAGTGGGGACATCGCACGCATCAACCAGGCGTCCGCATTTCCGCCGGCCATACCGCAACTTCACGCCGCCGCCGCCTCGGTCACATGGGAAACGGATAATCCGGTAAAGGCCTGTTTGGCCGACATTGCCCGGGATGCCATCACGATCATGACCGGGGCCGAACGGAACCGCCTGAAGAGATGCGAAAGCGGCGGATGCCGGATGCTCTTTCTCGACAATTCACCGGCGAACCGGCGCCGGTGGTGCGCCATGTCCATCTGTGGCAACCGGGAAAAGATCCGAAGCCACAGGCAGCGAAAACAACTCCAAAATCATGATGATCAAACAGCTACGAGGGACAAGAAATTGTTGTAAGGAAGCCCCTTGATACCTTTTTCATAACCAAACAACCTCGGCGGGGGCAATCATTACGCTCTTGGCCGTAAATCATTTAAAATTGAAGAAAAGGAGGTATTTTATGGAACTGTCGGCAGCGATAATCGAAGGGCTGATCATGGATTACGTCCGCACTTCGCCGGACAATGCCCTGAAAAACGACTCAAACGACCGGGCCTGGGGCGATCCTCTGGTGGGCTACGCCCGGGGGGACGACCCGCTCTTTTTGTTCTATAAGCGCGACATCGGACCTTTTTTCTGGACCCCCGGGGAGATTTTCTCCCTCACGTTTCCCGGTTCCGACCCGGCGCCGGAAGAACTGACTGTGATCAGTTGGGTCCTGCCCCAGACCGAGGCAACGAAGGCGGATAACCGGAAGCGGCGGGACTTGCCGGCGGAGCGATGGGTGCGGTCTCGCAACTACGGAGAAGCTTTCAATGCGAAGCTTGCCCGGCATCTGGCGGCGTCACTACGCGGGGAGGGCATCGATTCCGTGGCGCCCGGACTGTCCCCCCATTGGGCCTGGCAGACATCGGAACGGTACGGATTCTCCTCAAATTGGTCTGAGCGCCATGCGGCGCACACGGCCGGCCTGGGCACCTTCAGTCTCTGTGACGGCCTCATCACTCCGAAGGGCAAGGCGATGCGCTGCGGCTCCGTGGTCGCCAAAGTCGCCCTTTCCCCGACGCCGCGGCCCTACGATGATTACCGTGCCTATTGTCTTTTTTATTCCCAGGGCAAATGCAAAAAGTGCATCTCCCGCTGTCCCGTAGGGGCGATCAGCGAAGCGGGCCATGACAAGGAACGCTGCCGGAAGTATCTTTTCGAAACCGTCGCCGCCTACACGAAAACCACCTTCGGAATCGAAAGCTATAGCTGCGGCCTTTGCCAGACAAAGGTCCCCTGCGAGTCATCCATTCCCGCCAAGGAAGACGCGGCGGGGGAAGGAAGATAAAAATTATCCGGCCTCCGCTCAGGCGCTTGTAGAAACCTGCACCCTTTTTTCCCCCGTCAGAAGTTTATTTCCTCTTTCCGTGGTGTCGTTCCTACCGAGACGACCTTGCCGTTGATGATCAAGGCCGGCGCTCCCATCACCCCGTAGCGGGTGATTTCCCGCAGATCGTCCACATGGATCAGCTCCCCGGGGAGTGCCAACTCAGCAAGAGCTTCTCTAGCATCCTTTTCCAACTGGGTGCAGCGGGCGCAACCCGGACCCAGGACAATGATCTGCCATCCCGATAGCGGCGGCTCGGCTGCGGAAATCCTCTCGCCCTGGCATCCCTCAAGACCGGCGAGACCGTTCTCGATCTGGGCAGTGGGGCGGGCTTCGACTGCTTCCTTGCCGCCGACCGTGTAGGAAGGGAAGGAAAGGTCATCGGTGTGGACATGACCCCGGAGATGATTGAAAAAGCTACGGAGAATGCCAGGAGGAACGGTGTTGCCAATGTCGAGTTTCGGCTTGGGGATATCTATTTGACCAGGACCAGAAGCATCTTGAAATGTTCGCGGGCTTTCAGGGCCTGCGGACGATTGGCCGGCATGATGATCATTTCGCCTTCCTTGACGGTGTGCCATTTCTCGGCGATGCGGTCACAAACAGTCAATCAACCAGCATAAGACAAAAGGTATTGCGAGGCTCTGATTCATCTCTCAATGGCTCTATGTGAAAGCCGTTGTTACGCGCCGTCTGAAATACATCGATGCCGCAGGCCTCCATGGATGGCCTTGCCCGATAACGATTCGTGCATTCCTCTCCTTCAACCTTGCTGCATACCCTGCATATATCGCAGGGTCCGGCAAGCATCACGAATGCCTTATAGAACCCGTCTTTGAACATCTCCCCTTCCAGATCAATCAGCTTGTGACGGTATTGCCGCAAATTTCTACGCCGGGAGATATCAGGCAAGGTCTCAATATGAAAAAGCAGCGCTCTTTGATAGGCATCGAGAACCGTTCTCGTCTCCTCGCAGGTAGGCGTATTTGGCGGGCAGCAATGGCTGGAATTGTAGCCTTCGCAACCGAATTGGCATTTCAACCTCACCCATGGGGAGGTGACTACACTGGCCGGCGGAATTATCTTTACCCCCGTTGCCCCGATCTTTATCCCGTATTCGCAGTATTTCTTCAGGTCCGCTTTCTTCACAAGCAATCTCCTAATGTGTGATTTCCCCCGTAATAACGCGATTCATCCCCACGCCGGTAGGAAACGTGCCAACTATTAAGGGACCAATAATGATGGACTCACAAAAAGTCGTCAATAATCGATAACCGACTCTTCATTGGTCAACCGCTTCTGAAAGCGACGGCCGTATTTTCCCGAGATCATGAAGATAGGCTTAAATGATCTGGGCGTGCCTCAGGAGCGTTTCTTCAAATAATTTCCTTTCATCATCGCTTGCCGTATCAAAGGCCAGTACCTCGTCGGGCATGGCTACGCGCAATGATTCACCGTAAACGGATCTGTCTCCTGATATGCCGGCCACGATTTCACGGGCGTCCGCGGGACACAAAACGGCGCCGGAAAGGATATACGAACGAAATCCCCTCATGGCCGCTTCTTTGTATAGCTCCGGTTCGTTGACCCGGGGATGGCGGAAGACATAGAGGGCTGTTTCCAAGAGGGGGTAACCCGCGTGATCCATGGCGGCTAAAACGGCTGCTTCGATAGCGGCGCAAGACAAGGTCGGGAGGCCGTCGATCAGATCTGCGCCCGCCAGATCCGTTGCTCCCGCTTTACGGGCGGTGGCCAGGGCCTGGGAAAATTCCTGGGGGGTAGCGGAAAGAAAATGACTGATTCGTTTTACAACGTCCTCCATGCGCTCAGGGGCAATGGTAACGGATCGGTTGGGAAAAACGCAGCCGCCAAAGGGAGTGATGATCCGGTCGCAGACGAACAGTTTTTCCATAAAAAGCCGGCTGGACGCCTCCGGGTCGCCACCGCTTAGTTGGCTCCAATCCTGACGGCGGAAAAATTCCCTTTTGGCGTTGAACATATATCCTTCTTCATCGGGAAATAGATAAAGGGTGTAATGCAACGGCGAACCCACAAAGACGACATCCTCCATCTTACACAGGCCTCCGGCCAGCGCCAGGGAAGCGATCAGCACGCATTCGTCGAGGCAGGCGGTCATGCCCAGCACCGGCGGTTTCAACGCCTGAAGCGCCGGGGTAGGGGCCAGGATCAAATCCACCGTCGGATAGATATAGCGGGGCGCCGTGCTGTTGTCGAGCAGCCCGATGACAAAACCGGCGTCTCTGTTACGGGTGAGTTCTATACCCTCTCTGATGATGGACATGGCCCAGTCGCTGCTGGCAAGCTCATCGGGGTCCGTGACCGTTTCCCGTTCGTAGAGTCCCCATACGCGGCAGAAATCGCTTGGATTGGGATGGTAGAAATTCCGGTTCACGAACTTATGGAGACGTTTCATCGTGACTTCGGGATTGGCTCTGTCGCCGACGGGAATCCGCTTTGCCAGTTCCCAAAGTTTCGGAGACATCAGATTGGCGATGACCAGGGCGATGATCAAATCCGGGTGCAGCGCCGCGCTAAACAACGATGGGCTTACGGCCTTGATGAGATAATCCCTTCTTTTATCTTTGCTTTTCCACATGGACAATTTTCGCCTTTCTTTTACGAATAAAGAGAATGCAGAACAATATGCCGGCCCACAATGCCGCGCCGGTAACGAAAGCGAATTGAAATCCCTTGGCAACGACCACAGCCGCTATCCCTGAGATTTGCGTGCCCTTGAGAATAGCTTCGCCCTTTGGAAAAGGCAATGTAAAAACCATTTCAAAAAACGACACACCCAGGGCGCTTCCCACATTGACGGCCAGCGGCAGGAATACAGCGGCATGCTGCTTCCAGGCGCCGGGGACGCATCCGACGGCTGCCTTGTTGGCCGCGGGGGTGTATATGCCATCGGCGGTCCCGATGACGACAAGAAAGATCAGTGCATAAACCCAACGGGCGCTTGGGGAATAAAAGAAAAACAACGCGCAGGCACAAGCGCCGATAAGAGCAGCGGTAAACAGCATCTGTCGTGATCGCCCTTTATCGGCCATCGTACCGGAAAAAGGCGCGCTGATGACGAAACCGGCCGCATAGAAAAGCAACAGGCCACTAGCAAAGGCCGGGGTCAGCGCGCATAAGGCCATAAGATAAAACGGCATCAAAAAAATCATGCCGCCCATCACGCAGCGCTCCACAACAATTCCGAGGACAGAAACCAAAAACATCCGGTCGGCGATCATCGCCGGGGGGAAAAAGGATATGTTCCCCCTTTTTCCCCGTATTACCATGAAGGTGGCAAGGGCGGCGGAAACAAAAAGAATGCCCATAATCGACGGCGAGGCAAAACCGAATCCGGAGCCAAAACTTAAGAATACGATAGCACCGGCGGCGATGGAACCAAAAAGCAGGCTATCCATCAAGTTGAGACTCCCCGGTTTCTCAACCATGGCCTTGCCGTCGTACGGAAGGTTCCGGAGGGAGAAAACAATCAGGGCCAGCATCAGGGGGACTGTGGCCAGAAAAATGAACCGCCAGGGAAGAAACTCCGATAATATCCCACCGGCCGGATTGCCGACGATCATTCCCAGGCCTGCCGCCATGCTCAAGCGCCCGTAACCATATCCGGCAAGGGAGGAAGGAAGGAAAGCCGGGATAATCATATAACCCAACGCAGCCATGCCACCGGCGCCAACCCCTTGTATCAGCCTTCCGCCCAACAGCAGGGGAAGACCCGCGGCCATTCCACAGATGACGGTACCCAGGGTCATCAAGACAATGCTCAAAATGAAAACCCGCTTCAGCCCAAAATGTCGGCCCAGTTTGCCTGCGGCAATCAATACCGTGACCGTGCCGATAATGTAGCAGATGGGAATGAGGGAAGCATAGTATGTAGTAAGATGGAGCTGCGCGCTGATCGTCGGCAGGGCCACGTTTACCAGATTCGCCTCAAACTGATATACGAATCCGGCCATTGCCGTGCATCCAACGATAGAACGCTGTCTCGTATCGGGGGTTGTTTCGTCAAGATTCAACCTGCGATCCTCGCTTCATGATTTCCACCGGTGAAGACTTTCTATGGGCAACTTTAATCTTCCGCAATTCGCCGATCCGTAACCCAGCTTATGTTCTGAAGGTCTTTTCGGTTAGACTTTATTGCGGCGGAGGTTCCAGATGGATCACTGGCTCTTCAATATCTGTTGCCAGTTGCTGCACCCCTGGGCGTGTCCCATGTCACAGGCCTTCTGGGAATCCGATATTGCCCGGGGATTGCCGATCTGAGCATAGACCTATTATCACATATGATATCGATTAGAAACGGTGAAGTCGTTGGAGTCGGTATATTGGGGGTAATGTAATCACAATTACTCAAAAAAGTTTCTTGACCCGAGGGGGAGCTTTTTCATATAGTTCCGTCATCCCGTTGTTATAAATGATCAGTAATGCCGCCATGATAACCCGCAAGGACAATCTGGCGCACCTCCTTGGCAAGAATTGGACTTCAAGTTCGGCTCCGGCTTGTCCGGTTTTGGAATAAGGAGACATGATGAGGACGAGGAGGGATTTTATGAAGGATGCCGCCTCCGCTCACGGCCAACGGGCGGAAATAGCGATCCCGGCCCGGAGCGCCTTCGATACGGACATCGCCGCCGTCAGGCTTGCCCAGGCTAAACCGGTCGACTATCCCTTGCCGTGCCTGGAACTGCGGCGTTCGATCAGAAAAGGTCAATTGCCGAGGTAAATGACGGCCGCCCCGGTATCCCCGCGCCGGCCGGTGGCGTGGTTCGCCGCCATTTAGAAGCGCAGGATCTGAATGAGGAGGTCAACATCTGCTCCTGACGGTTGACCATCCCAGAAATTTAGCCAACCTATGCACGGTTTTTCGAGAGGAGGAACAGGGAGATGGCGAGGATCTACGCCCGAGGCAGAATCTATAAAATCGATGTTGGTGCCCTCCAGCCCGACCCCAACCAGCCCCGGACCTTCATGGCCCCGGGGGCACTGACGGAATTGACTGATTCCATTCGCAAATACGGGGTTTTGGAACCGATCCTCTTCCGCCGGGACGAGGGCGGGAATCTTTTCATCGTTGCCGGAGAACGCCGGGTCGCGGCCGCCCGGAGAGCGGGGCTTACCACCATCCCGGCGATTTATGTCGAAAGCGCCAATCACCAGGAGATTTCTCTCGTGGAGAACATCCTCCGGGAGGATCTGACGGCGGTCGAACAGGCCGAAGCGCTGGAGCAGCTCATGGCGGAACGAAACTACAACCAGATCCAACTAAGCGAAATAATTGGAATATCCCAGTCGCATATCAACGAGATTCTCGCCATCAACCGCCTGCCCCTAAATGTGCGGGACCAGTGCCGCACGAACCCCAACATCCCCAAATACATTCTCACGGAGATCGCCAAGGACTAGACGGAAGCGGGCATGACGACAAAGTTTGAAAAATACATGGCCCAGCAGGCCGCCAAGGAGCAGCCGAAACAGACAACGGCGCGCTTGCGGAAGGAACTGGTCCTGATCAGGCAGGTGGACGCCCTCAACGGCAAGCTGGTCAATCTTCGCTGGCAGGATTGGAAGATAGAGGATCAGGAAGATCTCGCCGTCGTCCTGGGCGACATCCGCCAGACGGCGGAAAACATCCTTCAGACCATGCGGGAGGGCAACGAAGACGAAGGCGAAGAAGAGCCGAATGAAGAGAGCGGAACTGACGATGAAAGCCGGAGCGGGGAAAGCAAGCCCCGTCTTTCGTAATTACCGTTAAATATCAATAATATACATTTCATTGGAAATGTTGAAATTATCGGAATTCCGATAATTTCTTTGGGCATGGCTCATAACCGCTGAGGAGGCAACTTCATGAGCAAACGGAAAACGGCAACGGGAAAGCAGGGAGAGAATCTCTTTGATTACCACCATAAGAGCGTCACGCGGTTGCACATCCCGCCGGCGGGACGGGAGGCTTGGGGGGAGGAGGAACGGCGGGTCGCGGTGATCTTCGGCCCCCAGTACGGCCCGCTGACGACGCGGATCGTCGAGGAGGGCATCCGCATTGCCGCCCGGCGGGGATTCGACGACGTGGTTTTCGCCGCCTTCAGCTTCGATGCCCAAGCCCAGGTGACGATTCAGGAGGTGCAGGACCCGGCGATCAAGCTCCACGTATGAAAAGACACGAGCTGATGGCGTATTTGAGATCGCAAGGATGTGAACTCCTTCGGGAAGGGGGGCGCGTCATTCATGGTGGCAGAATCGAGCCCTCCACAAGCGGTCCGCGGCATACTTAAATCAACGGCATAGAATTCCTTGATGCTTCCAAGAAGGTATCTCTCGGCAGTCTGCTGACTTATGAGATTGACGCCGACGGTATAGGAACGCTTGGCCGCGCCGTTGCCGGTTAACGGATTTCAAGATAAAGGCTAAGTAATGGCAAAACCTTTACCAACAGAACCCGTCCTCATCCAGCCCGTGGAAAGCCCGGTGATCTGCAAGCCCTATTACGAGCCGACGGAATACTGGGAGTACGACCGCCGCCAGCTTCGGAGTCTCGCTCTGGTCGCGGTTCTCCTTTTCGCCGTCGCGGCCTGCGGGGAGAATCCCACCTTTACCACTGCCGGTACCGCCGACAAGATCAATGTCCTGCGTGACCCGTTTCAGGAATCCTGCTCATCCACGGAGACCTTTTCCAGGCGGATAACCGGCGGCAGCGTGAAGATAATCCCCGTGGCGACCTACCGGATTGCCGGGGAGGTCATGTCCAAACGGAAATACACCCAAGGCTGGGGCGCGGAGATCGCCCCCTTCGATCTGGCCTTGGTGTGGGGCATGCTGACCTATCCCCATGTCCGTAAACAGCTCTCCATAAAGCATGACAACACCCGCATGGCATGGTTCCGGATGAAGGGTGATGAACCACCGGTGGACCATGACTACGCCATGTCCCACGGAGCGAACAATCACCTCATTCCGGCGAGCGAGAATATCCGGATGGCCCTGGACGGCCAGGTCAAGGTTAATGACAAGATTGCCCTGTCAGGCTATCTCGTCGACGTCGAGGGCCGCAATCATGAACGTGAGATCGTCATGAAAACCAGTTTGATAAGGACGGATACTGATCGCGGGGCCTGCGAGATCATCTATGTCACCCGCCTGCAGGTGGGTGATAAGATCTACCGCTGAAGAGGGGGAGATGAAGGAGCAAATCAAAATAACGGCAGTCATCGGAAGTTACCGCAAAGGGGGCATCATCGATCAGACCGTCGATGAGATCCTGGCGGCGGCGACGGCAAGGGGAGGCGCGGCGTCAAAGATCTATCTGATCGACCGGCATGTCGAGTTCTGCCGCAACTGCCGCATCTGCACTCAGGAGGAGGGGGAAAGGCGGGGAAGGTGTCCTCAGGAAGACGAGATGGATGCCATCCTGGACGAGATCGACGAGTCGGAGGCGATCATCCTGGCCTCGCCGATGAACTTCGGCGCTGTCACCGCCGTGATGAAAAGGTTTATCGAGCGTCTTATCTGTACCGCTTACTGGCCCTGGGGGCAAATGGCGCCCAAATTGAGGCGCCGGGAGAAGAAGAAACGCGCCGTGTTAGTGGCGGCTTCCGCCGCGCCGGCATTCTTGTCCCGGTTGATGACCCCGATGGTAGGGCGATTGAAGAACGCCGCGGATGTCCTCGGCGCCCGGACGGTGGGGCTCCTTTTTGTCGGCCTGGCGGCCCGCGCCCAGCGACAGGAGATTGGCGCGGGGGTGAGGAAAAAGGCCCGTCGGCTGGGAAGGAAACTTTTGATAGCCGATTGACCGGTGTCGCCGTCGGCGGGGTCGTAGGGAACATCCCCAGACCAAGAGGCGGCAGGCCTCGATCCTATCCGGGTCTTGACTAAGTCGCACTTCTGAAAGTAAAAAACCATCCTTACCCAAGCTTGATGAATGCGTAAATAGTCATGATGGAGACGACGAAGTAAAAAGGTCCAGAGGCAAGGCGCGCTAATCCTGAGGAATGAGGCGTACTTGTGCGTACGTCGCAGTGACGAAGGATGAAGCGCAACGCCGCATATAGACTTCTTTTTACGATGCCGTCAAGCTTGGCGCCTCCGGAAAGGCTATACCGGGCGGCGTCCCAAGGGGATGATGGGGGAGCAATGAAAAACGGGGCGGGATGTCGTCCCGCCCCGCAGTCAGTTAATCGGACCCGATTACGGGTGTTCCAATCGTTGTCCTTTTCCTTTTCCGTTAATCAAAGGCCATGTCGGTTTTCCAGACTTCCCAGACCTTGCCGACGAGATCCGGGCCGGGTTTCAGGGTCAGTTTGCCCGGCCGCCATCCGGACGGTGTGGCTTCGGTGCCCTTGCTGTTCCGGATATGCTGGAAGGCCTGGACCTGGCGGAAGGACTCGTTGACGTTCCGGCCCACCGGCGGGGTCAGGACCTCGAACCCCTGGATGATGCCGTCGGGGTCGATGATGAACCGCCCCCGGGTTTCCACGCCCATCTCCTCGCTGTAAATCCCGTAGGCCGTTCCCACCTTGCCGCCGGTGTCGGACAGCATGGGGAAGGGGACGCCCCCGGCCACCATCTTGGACAATTCATGGTCGTTCCACATCTTGTGGACAAAAACGCTGTCGATGCTCATGGAAAGGATCTCCACACCCAGTTTCTGGAACTCGGGATATTTCGCGGCGACCGCCGAGATCTCCGTCGCTCAGACGAAGGTGAAATCGCCCGGATAGAAACAGAGGAGCACCCATTTGCCGAGGTAATCGGACAGTTTGACGGATACGAATTTCCCCCCGTGGTAGGCGGGGGAGGTAAAATCAGGGGCGGGTTTTCCGACCTGGATCATGGATCTCATCTCCTTTCCTTTGCTTGTTGGCGTTACTTCCGATGTTGCCTGTTTCTCTTTCTCCGCGCCTACAAGCCCCCCGGTGGGGCGGGCGCAGCCAACCTTGATTTCTCCGGCCATTAAGAACTTCCTTTCTTTGTTTGTCATTCGTTTTCAATCCCTTTGAAAGCGACGATCATTTCCTACTTATCAACTCCTCTTCCCGGCCATTAAGATCAGGCGAGATCGAAACGGTCCAGGTTCATGACCTTGTTCCAGGCCACGATAAAGTCGTTCAGGAACTTATCCTGGGAGTCCTCGCAGCCATAGACTTCCGCGAGGGCCCGGAACTGGGAGTTCGCGCCGAAGATCAGGTCCACGCGGGTGGCCGTCCATTTGAGTTCCCCCGTGGCGCGATCGTGTCCCTCGAACAGTTCCTTGGCCTCGGATACGGCGTTCCACTCCGTGCCCATATCCAGGAGGTTCACGAAGAAGTCGTTGGTCAACGCCTCCGGCCGCTTGGTAAAGACGCCGTGCCTGGTCTGCCCGAAGTTGGTGTTCAGTACACGGATGCCGCCGATAAGCACCGTCATCTCCGGCGCCGTCAGGGTCAGCAGTTGCGCCCTGTCCACCAACATCTCCTCGGTGGTTACGGCATAGGGCGCCTGCTGGTAGTTGCGGAAGCCGTCGGCCTTCGATTCGAGGACGGAGAAGGAAGCGGCATCGGTCTGCTCCTGAGCGGCATCCATGCGACCAGGCGTAAAGGGAACGGTCACGGCGGAATGCGGGTGACTTCCTCCTTGATTCACCCTTCCTGGTTTGTCTTTGGTTTCCATGAACTCAATTGCTGTTAATAAACATAGTCCTCCCAACTCGGAATGAATCCAGATTAAAAGATAAAAAAGATCCTCATATCGCAAGCCCGCCCGGATTAATAGCTTACTCCGGTCGCTTCAGGCAGTCGTGGCAATACCCGTGGCATTCTATCCGGGTGTCGGTAATTATGAAACCGGATTTACGTGTAATATCTTTGGGTTCAAATGGCGTCGGGATGTCGCAGTCCAGAATCTTTCCGCAGCGTTTGCAGATAAGGTTGATGTGATCGGACAGATTGCCGTCATAGCGGTTCTCCATCCGGTCAAACTCCAGTTGCCTGATCAGCCCGTTTTCGGAAAACTCTTTGAGCGTCGCATAAACGGTTGACAGGCTTACGTGATTTGCTTTCTTTCGGGCTTCCTTGAAAATCAAAGTCGCTCCGGGATGGGCAAGATTATTCTCCAGCAAGGCATCGATGATCGCCAGTCGCTGTGACGTAATCTTGAAGCCTTTTTCCTTCAACTGACCGATCAGTTCTTCCCTGCTTGATCTTCTCATATTGGAATCATTCCAGTTTAGAAATTGATAATCGAATACTTTTTATCTTGTCAAGTTATTTTTCAATATGCCGTAAACATCCTTTGAAGGTCCCATCCGGATATTTCTTTCAAGAGCTTTAAAGATTCATTGCATGAGGATTGGTTCTCCCGGTCGAAAAAAAACGGGGTTCTTGTAGGTCAGTATTTGATAATCTGTTTTAATACAACAACATATATTGCATCGAAAGCCTATTCTTCACGGTTGGCACGTTTCCCGCATTATCTAAAGTCAAACAGACGCAAACAAAAAAAATAAAATAAACGGAGGACACAGAAGATGAAAAAGACATTAGGAACGATGGTAGCGGCAATAGTGGTGGTTCTTTGCACCGGGACTTTCGCCCTGGCCGAGTATGCGGCGGCGGGCGTGGCCAACTTCCCCTACT
>JAKQIZ010000132.1 GCA_029561465.1 Deltaproteobacteria bacterium
CTGGAGCAGGGGGGAGATCTTTTCCTTCAGGGTCGCGAGCTTTCGGGACTTCTCATCCTCCGCCCGGAGCCGCTCCGCTTCGGCCCGTTCCCGAAGCTGCCGGCCCTTCTCGGTTTCCATGAGCCGCCGATAGGCCTCCGGGACGGCGGGCGGGACGGCGGAGACGCCTGGGACGCCAGAGGCGCCGGACGGTGGGGTGGCGGACGGTGAGGTGGTGGATGGTGAGGTGGTGGATGGCGGGGCTGCGTACTGTGGGGCGGCGGATGGTGGGGTACGGCTGGCAAATCCAGAAGCGGCAGCGGCGCCCGACGCGGCACCGGCGGCAAATCCCGGCGCGGGGGCGGCGGCTGACGGGGCAGCATATCCCGGAGCGGCAGCAGCGCCCGACGCGGGGGCGGCATATCTTGCGGCACCGGCGGCTCCCGGGGCGGCGGCGGCTGACGGGGGCGGGATGGCGCCAAATGCAGCGGTACCGGGGCCGCCTACGCCCGCACCCGGAGCAGCGCCACCCATTACACCGGCAGCGCCCGGGGAAGCGGCACTCACACCTCCCGCAGCGCCACCCACACCGCCCGCACCCACGCCCACTCCACCGATGCCCGCACCCGCGCCCAGCGCGTCCCGGCCGCCCTTCATGCCGGCCATCCGCGCCGCCACCTGCTCGAACTTGGCCTCGTCGATGGCCGCCACGACCTCCCCGAACAGCCGGCCGTCAAATATCGTATCGAGCGGCCTGCTCAGGATGCAGCCGATCATATCCACATCCAGGTCGGCGATGGATTTTGCGATCATCCGGACAAACTTCTCCTGGTCCGCCCGGTCGATGACCTTGTCCAGGATTCCCAGCATCCGCACCATATTCGCCGACAACTGGCCGATCGGCAGGGTATCCCGTTTGCCCATGATCTGGTTCAGGCCCTGCTTGAAGACATTCTCCAGCCAGTCGGGATCCTTCGCCAGATCCTGGAGCTGCTGGATGTCCAGGTCCGCACCCGCCGCCCCTTCCCCGCCGGTCAGGTACCGGACGACCACCTCGTCGTCGATGTCGAGCCGGGCCAGAATCTGCTGCTTGCTGTCCTTGGCGATGTAGATCTTTTCATCGATGAGGATGTGCCCCACCTGCCGCGCCGCCATGACCGCCACCAGCCCCCCCTCCCGGCTGATCGTCACCGGCTTCTCCCCCAGAATCTCCAGGAAGGCCGACAGATCCTCCCGGGTCACGTCGCTGCCGATCGTGATGCTCTTGATGCCGAAATTGAGGATCACCTCCAGGAAAGCGGCGATCGGCGGCCGTTCCAGGTCTTTCCGGCTCAACGGCTGATCGCCGATCAGCAGCACCTTGTCGGCCTCCCCCAGGACCAGGGACGGCGCGCCGGCGAAGAACCCCTGCAGCGTCTGATGGAGCCGCTCGATGGTATTGATGATCATGGAGCTCGTGGGCGGATAGAGGCGGAGATTGACGAGGGCCGTGTTCATGGCGACAATAATGTCCAAAGTAATTTGATCCCGCCATTTATCGTTCATGCCGGCCTCGGTTGTGGTGTGTGGCGATTAGCTGGAAATGTGCCGATTTGATACACTAAAAACACCAGTAGAGCAATTAAAAATCTAATGGGGGTCAGGTCTTTAAAATTAGCATTTCTACCCATTCCGGCATCCCGATTTTCCTGTGGGCCGATGTTCCTGTGTTTCTGTGTCTTATGCCGTATGACCTCGGGAAAATGCGCTAATCACTGTGCCCGCCGGCAAGCAAATACACCTTTTCTTTCGCTCACGGCGAAAAATGCTAATTTTAAAGACCTGACCCCCATCTTTTATACGCCCAAAATAGATTCTTGATATTTGACAACAGCGGCGTCATTGGTAAGAAAAAGCATCCCTTCCGTTCGGGCCTGAGCAAGCAGCAGGCGGTCGAAAGGGTCTCTATGAAGAGGAGGCAACGTATCGACCTTCAGGGCATGTTCAGCGGTTACGGGAAGCTCCGTGTATCCATGCACCACGAGCATCTTCCTCAAACGATGCGGATCAACCTTAAAATCTTCGCGCCCAAGCCCAAGCTTGATAACAATTTCCCAGATACTTGCCGCACTGAAAAACAGGCTGTTTTCCGGTGAAGTCAAAAGTGCGCGCGCTGATTCGGGAAGCTTATCAGGCTGGCCGGCCGACCAGAGGAGGATATGCGTATCGAGGAGTAGTTTCACTTTGCCTTGCCCTCAAAAAGCAGCATAATCTCCGGTACTCCCAGTAAATCAAAATCGTCGGGAACGGAAATCTCACCCGCCATAAATCCAAGTCTTTCAGCGCCATTCAGTTCGTCTGCAGCCAGGGGTGAAACCTTGACCATCGGCTTTCCTGCCTTGGCAATGATGAAGGATTTACCTTGCGCCGCCTCCTCGACCAGACGGGAAAGATGCGTCTTCGCTTCATGAATATTGATGGTTTGCATAGCCCACCTCGCCAAGATTAGTTTAGTGAACTTAGTCTATTGGCAGCGCCGGATATTGTCAAGAAAAACCATGGGAAAAATGCTAATTTTAAAGACCTGACCCCCAAAATGTGACCCCCATTAATCACTGCTCCAATATTCATGAAAGCTGGCTACCCGCTCCCGGTCTTCCGGGGAAAAGAGAAAGGGTTCTACATCCTGCGCCAGGGCATTCATGTCCAGTTCTCCGATCCTCTCGCTGAAGCGTCGGGAAAATTCCTTTTCATCCAGGCCGAGAAGCCTTTCGATGTAGGCGTAATCAGGCGCCGCCAATCCCATCAGGAAAGAGACATCGTAGATGTCGCGTCCCTTCTCCCGCTGGCGGTACAGAACGGCGATCATCTTTTGGGCCAGAAGCGATCCCGCCGCCGCGGCATTTTTAAACAACGAATCCAACAATTCATACTGAAGATACTCCACGAGCATCCCGCGGGGATTTCTCTTCCGCAACGCCGGCGGAAAATGACCGGATATTTGTTCTAAGGTAAGCATCGCCGCGCCAACGGTTCCATCTTTTTTACGCCAAAGGCAGTTAGGTATTTCAGCAGCTTGTCCTTATCCAGGGTCCCTGCCATCTGTTCCCTGTTCAAGCGAATATGGTCGAAGTCCTCTTCGCTGTTGAGCCGCGCCAAGTTCAGGTAAAAGTAATCGAGCAGGGCCTTTTCGGGTTCGGCCATAAGATATGGGCCTTGATCTGTTTTCATCTCGACGTAACCCCAGAAGAGTTCGCTTTTCACGTGTCGATAGATGAAGCGGCCGAAGGCATTGTCGAAGGTCCGGGTGACCCGGGCGGTGACGCTGGTGTAGGCATAGACGATTTCGGGAATGAACCCGTACCAGGCCAAGGCGCTTTCCAAACTGAGATAGCTGGGCTGGCAGAGCAGAAAGGAAACGCTTTCGCCCCGGAGCCGTTCTCTTTCCCGGCTGAAGGCGTAGAGACCGTTCTTCAAACGGAGGAGATACCCCTTTTTCACCCAAAGGCTGAGTTGATAGTCAAGAACCTTATGACCCGACAATTCAAGGTCATTCCGGGAAAAAACCGGATCTGGAATGAGGGAGATCAAATCATTATATTTCATGAAATGATCATAATAGATAAGTTAATGAAATGTCAAGGCAAAAACCATGGGGTCAGGCAAAAACCATGGGGTCAGGTCTTTAAAATTAGCATTTCGCGTTTCTACCCATTCCCCATTCCGGCATCCCGATGTTTCTATTTTCCTATGTCCTCATTGGCAAGCCCAGGTAAAGATGGCTCCATCAGACGGTTACCCTAATGCTTCTATGTCCCTGAGTCCATTAGTCTCTGAGTTCTACACCCTATGTTCTCGGGAAAACGGGAAAATGTGCCCATTCCTGTGTCCGCCGGCAAGCAAATACACCCGTTCTTTCGCTCACGGCGAAAAACGCTAATTTTAAAGACCTGACCCCCATTAAGCAGCCCCCAGAAGCCAGCGCCATACCGGGCGGACGTTGATTTTGATCCCCTCCGCATCTTCCTCCCACTCCTGGTCGTCCGTCAGGATCGTCCCTTCGGTCACCTCCAGGCGCCGGCAAGCCGCCGTCAGGCCGGCCGTTTCCCGCGCCCGGTTTTCCTCCGTCAATTCCCGGCAGACCTGGAAGGCAGCAAATCGCGTGCCCTGCCGCTCTCCCTTACCCAGCTCCAGCCCCTGCCTCTGCCTCTCTCCCAGCCCCTGCCCCTCTCCTTCTCCCGTACTCTCTTCCTCTCCCGTCCCCTCTCCTGTCCTCTCTCCCAGCCCCTGCCCGAGCCCCTCTCCTAGCATCTGCTCCAGCCCCAGCTTCTGCCCCTCTTCCTCCTTGACGACAAAGTCGCACTCCTGCTTTTCCTCAAAATAGAAGACCTCCCCGCCCCGGCGCGCCAATTCAATGAAAACGATATTTTCCAGAATGCGGCCCGCGTCTTCCGAGGCGACCCGACGGCACAATCCCGTATCGGCGGGGTAGATCTTGACGGGATTTCTGCTTCTCTTGTACGACGATTCGGAGAATTTCCGAACCGCGAAGATCAGCATGCTCTCTTCAAAATGATGAAAGTACTGGAACAGAAGATCCTTTGAGAAGGGGAAAAGATCCTTGTATTGCCTATAGAATGCCGTCAGGGACAGGCGCGTGGCAAAGGAGGAGAAGAGCTTGTCGGAGAGGGCATCGAACAGGGGAATGTTGGTCATTCCGTACCGCTCGACGAGGTCCCGAAAGAACATCGCCCGCAGGTATTCCCGCAACAGTTTTGTTTTGTCCAGGGGAGCGGCGGCCAGCGCCGTCTCGGGAAACCCGCCCCATTGCGCATATTCGGCGAAAAACCGCTTCGTTTCAATCTTTTTCGTTCCGTAGAGGATCTCCTGCCACTCCCCGCTTGCCTGCCGCAGCCCCTGTTCCTGTCCCAACTCCTGCCCCTGCCGCAGGCCTTGCCCTTGCCGCAGGCCCAGCCGCAGCCCCAACTCCTGTCTCAACTCCTGCCCTTGCCCCAGGCCCTGCCGCAGCCCCAGCCGCAGCCGAAGAAATTCAGAAAAGGAAAAGGGGAAAACCGCCACGCTCCATGCCCGCCCCCGGATCGCCGTATCGACTTCCAAGGGCATCAGCTTCGAAGAGGAGCCGGTGACATAAACTCCCGCGTTTTCCCTCTCCGTGACCCGCCGGCAGAACCGTTCCCAGCCCGGAACATGCTGTATTTCATCGAAGAGATAAACGATCCTTCCCGCCGCATCCGGCCGGAGTTCCAGAAAAGCATCCTGAACCGTCGCAAAATCGGCCGCCGTGAAACCGGCCAGGCGATCGTCCTCGAAATCCAGATACAGGGCCGTCTCGCGGTTTCCGCGGAAGATATCGTAGAGAATAAAGGTTTTTCCGCTTCGCCGGATGCCATACAGGATTACCGTTTTCCCAGGCGCCGTGACGTCCGCTGCCGCCCGTGGAATGATCTCGGGGACGGACTCCAGAATAAAGGTCCGGTTCGACAGGATCAATTCCTTAATAATATTCTTCGATATCATATTACGTCCTTATTTAAAGGACGATTAAGCATGCGTGTGTCCTTTTGTCAAGGACAAAAAATATAAAAATGCTAATTTTAAAGACCTGACCCCCATTAACCTACTTCCCATATTTAATCCGGCAATTAAAATCAAAAGGGGGCGTTGCCGCCCCCCGTTTCTGTTGTAACCTTTGCCAGGCCCTTTAATCACCCGCCCTTGTCGTCTCTTTTGCCGCCCC
>JAKQIZ010000137.1 GCA_029561465.1 Deltaproteobacteria bacterium
GTGGCCTGATTGACTCTGTCGAGAATATCCGCCTGATTCGCGAGCTGAGAAACGATATTGTTCATGAATATACCAGCGAGAAGCTGGCGGCCCTCTTTTCCGAAGTCTTGGCCAGCGTCCCGGAGCTGTTGGAATTGGCCGCGCGTATCGACAGGTATTGCCGCGGAAGTTTAATTAAAGAACGCCCGGCGCCTGGCACGTGAAAGTTGAAAAACGCTAATTTTAAAGACCTGACCCCCGAAATATCGAAAATTTTTGATGAAGATGAACGGGTGAAGTTCGCATATCTTTTTGGCAGTGTGGCGCGCAAAGAGCAAAACATCCACAGTGACATCGACATTGCTGTATATCTTGAGGATGATTGTGATTTCATCGAGGCGAAACTGGAGCTGATCGGGACATTGATGGAGCATTTCGGAACAGACAACTTGGATCTGGTGATTCTAAACACGGCGGCTCTCCCGCTGGCGGCGCGGGTCATCCGGGACGGAGCGGTCCTGGCGGAGCGGGATCGTTTTGCCCGGCATCGCTACGAATCACGCATTCTCAGGGAATATTTCGACTTTTCCATCCTGGAGACGTCGATCTTGAACCGGAGGTATGGGCTTGGTTGATCGCACGCTAATCCTGCGCAAGCTTTCTCAACTGGAAGAGTATCTGGGGCAGCTTCGGGAATTCTCAACCGTTTCGGTCGAGGAATATGCCGCGGACTGGAAGATCCAGCGGATCGTGGAAAGAACGTTGCAGATGATGATCGAGTTGTGTCTTGACATCGCCGGACACATTATCGCCGATAAGAAGCTCCGGGCGCCCGTCACTTACGCCGACACATTCAAAAGCATGTTCGAAGCCGGCCTGATCAATTCTGAACTGCTGGAAATAATGGAGAAAATGGCCAAGTTTCGTAATGTGGTCGTTCATCAGTACGAAAACGTCGATACGGCCATCGTGATGATGATCCTCAGGAAGCATCTGGCCGATTTCCTCCTCTTCCGAGATGCCATACTGAAAATCATTTATGATGAATCGCCACCCCAGACAAAACGCTAATTTTAAAGACCTGACCCCCGAAATATGGACCCCGAAATAGACATAACCGCCAAACTGGCTGACGTTTTCTGGGATATGGATGTCCATCCCGATCGGCTCCTCCGACTCCTGCGCGGCGATATCGAGAAGATTGGGCATGTCGATCGCGCCAACCTCTTTCGCCGACTGCTCACAACCTATGACTGGTACACACTGCTGGCGATGATCCCGCCGGATCGCCTCCCTGAGGCCCTCAGCGATGCCGTTTTGGATCATCTCCATCCCGCGGGCCTCAAGGATCGCTATCGCTATGCCCGACGCATTCTATACGGATAAAGTTTACCCGTTCATGGATCGGGTCTTGTCACTGCTCCGGGCGGCGGAGTCGTCATTCTACCTGACCGGCGGGACAGCCCTCGGCAGGCACTATCTCCATCACCGCTATTCGGACGACCTCGATCTGTTCGTCAATCAGGCGGACGATTTCCGGGATCAGGTCAAAAAGGCGCTGGAGGTCCTGCGCCAAAGCGGGATCGCCTTCGCGGCGGGGACCGCCGCGGACGACTTTGTCCGTATCCTGGCCCGCCGGGACGAGACGCCCCTCAAGGTCGATTTCGTCAATGACGTGGCATTTCACTACGGCGATCTTCAGGAAGCGGCTTTTTATCCCCGGATCGATCACTGGCGGAACATCCTTTCCAACAAACTTTGCGCCCTTTCCCGCCGGGAACCGAAGGACATGGCCGATATCCACTCCATCGCCCGGCATTTCCCCTTTGCCTGGCCGGAGATCTTCGGCGAAGCCCGGCAGAAGGATCTCTGGGTCGAACCGATTGAAATATCCAGGATGATTCAAGAGTTTCCCATTGATCTGCTGGCGGCGGTCAAATGGGTGCAACCGATAGATCCGGGCCTTATTGCCGCTGACCTTAAGGTGATCCATCGGGATATCTTTCATGGACAGGCGAACTCCCTCGTCTCCCCCGCCCCCGCAAAACGCTAATTTTAAAGACCTGCGGAAAAAGCCCATCCAGCTCGCTATATCACGGAAATCTTTGCATAACTACCCGGAGTGATCAGGGGTAATTCAGCAGTAAATATGGTCTCTGCCCCCATTTATCAAATCACTTAATCTGTCGTTTAGCACTTGACATCTTGATAATTAATATGTAGGCTGCTGGCATGCGATTCGAAAGAAAAATTCTCAAGGCCCTGCGCGAGCGGATCGACACGCCGGAGATCGTTGTTGTCACAGGGATGCGCCGTGTCGGCAAGACGACTGCCTTGCGGATGATCCATGACGAAATCCCCAGCCGCAACAAGGCCTTCATCGACATTGAAAACCCCATCGACCAGCGGATCTTCGAAGAAAAGGATTTCAACAACATCTGGGCCAACCTCCAGGCCTACGGCATTTCCGCCCGTGAAAAGGCCTACCTGTTTCTGGACGAGATCCAGGCCATGCCCGACATCGTCAAAGCCATCAAGTATCTCCACGACCATGACGCGGACGGCGCCCCTGCGCCCCCGCAGGTCAAATTCTTCCTTACCGGTTCCAGCAGCTATTATCTCAAGAACCTCTTTCCCGAGAGCCTGGCAGGCCGCAAGCGCATTTATGAACTCAATCCGTTGGATTACGAGGAATTCCTGACCTTTAAAGGTCATCCCCGGCCCTTTTCCGATACCTTTGCTGCCAAGGAAAGAGACAAAAACGCCATCCGCTTCGAGAAGGAACGGAAACTCTACGACGAATATCTCACCTGGGGCGGCTTTCCCCAAGTGGTCCTCACGGATGATCCCCGCGACAAGGGCGCTCAGCTCAACGACATCCTCAAATCCTACTTTGAAAAGGATGTCCGGCTGATCTCCGATTTCCGGCAGATCAACCATTTCCGGGATCTGTTGCTGCTGTTGCTGCAGCGGGCCGGGTTGCGCCTGGACGTGACCAAGTTGGCCTCCGAGGCGAGTCTTTCCCGGGATACCGTTTATTCTTATCTCGCCTTCCTGCAGGGCACTTACGTCATCAACCTGATCCCTCCCTACACCCTCAACCGCGACCGTGAAATCAGCGGCGCCAAAAAGGTTTATATCTGCGACAACGGTTTCCTGAATTATTTCGGAAAGACCGACGAAGGCGCCCTCCTGGAGAACGGCGTCTATCTGAACCTGCGCAAATATGGAGAAATTCGGTATTATCAGCGGCGAACCGGACGTGAGCTGGACTTCATCCTCCCCGAGATGCAGACGGGCATCGAAGTCAAGCAGACGGGGGATGCCCGCGACATACGGAGGGTCGCCGCCCTTGCCCAGGGCCTGAATCTGAAGGAGCAGTATGTCGTCACCAGGGAGTTCCGCGACCTCCCCGGCCTGATCCCCGCCCAGGATCTGTGACGGCTAATACCTATAAAAATTGGGGATATCATTGGGCGCATGTAACCATGCTATGGCAGTGGATTTCATGAGCCGCAGCTTGATATCTATCATTGTTTAAGACGGGCGGCTACGTCATAACGCGCCCGGATGCATCCCCCGAAAAACGCTAATTTTTAAGACCTGACCCCCAAGATCGCATGGATATCGAATTCCACTACTACATCACCTATCTGATCGCCGCCCGGGCGGGGCTGCCGCCCCCGGAGGCCGTGACGCTGGCCTGGGCGTCCCAGTACACGGACGACAACACCTTCATGTGCACCGTCGATGCGGGCCGC
>JAKQIZ010000164.1 GCA_029561465.1 Deltaproteobacteria bacterium
TTTCGGGGTGAGTAATACATATCCGGTGCTGGCAAGGCGAGTCAGGAATAAAATTGCCGGCAAATACATATAGATGTTGACAAGAACCTTCGGGAAAAATATAGGTGAGCGCAAGATGCGATTTCAAATTGTCCGGCATCAATGGTTGACGATTTTGCCGGAAATCCCTTTTTTTGATTCATCAACCCCGTCTTTCCGAAGAAAGGAGCAGAAAGCATGAAGATCAGCGTTCCCGTTCAGGAGTATGGCGAGTACAAGCTCCGCATGATGGAGGATTCCGACGCCCCGGCGGTGGTTGCCCTTTACCGGGCGGTCTATGGGGACCATTTCCCGATCAAGGAGATGTACGATCCCGACTTCATAATCAAGCAGCAGGAGGCGGGCTTGATGTACCGGGTAGTGGCCGTGGACGCCGCCGGGAAGGTTCTGGCCCACCATGCCATGTATCGCCTGGAGGAAACCTACCACGGCCTGTATGAAGCGGGGCAGGGCATGGTCTTTCCCGAGTACCGCGGCAAGGGGTTCAGCAATGTCCTACAGGACTATATCGGGCGGGTCCTGGGTCCCACGGTGGGACTGGAAGAATTTTGGGGCGAGTCGGTGACCAACCATGTAAAGATGCAGAAAGCCGCCCTCTTTGTGGGTGTCAAGGAGACGGGAATCGAGCTCGAGGTGATGCCCGCCGAGTCCTATGAGGCGGAAAAATCGGCCCCCGGACGGGTGGGCGCTGTGGTGTGCAACCTCGTCGTCAAGGAAAAGCCCCACACGGTCTTTCTCCCCTCCCCCTATGCGGAGGTGCTGAAAAGGATCTATGAAAACGCCAAGAGGAAGCGCCAGTTGGAGGCCGCCACGGAGTCTCTCCCGGCGGCAGTCCGGACCCGCCACGCCGTTACGTACATCGCCAGCGCCGGGGTCTTGCGGATCAGCGTCTTTGAGGCGGGCGGGGACGTAGGGGAGGTGATCGCCGGCCTGGTTGATAAATATGCCGCCGCCGGGGCGGTGGTGTTTCAGGTGCTCCTGCCCCTGGACAAGGCCTATAGCGGGGCGCTGACGGAGGCCTTGAACAAGCAGGGCTTTTTCTTTTCCGCCCTGGTGATGCGCTGGTTCGATGCCGACGGCCTGCTCTTGCAAAAACTGGCGCACCCGACGGATTACAATGCCATCCAGATCTACTCCGATTTTGCCAAGGAGCTGCTCAGATTCGTCATCCAGGATCGGATGCGGGTGGAGGCGCCGACGGCGGGGTAGGAGGGGCGGCATATCCTGCCCCCGGCGTGAAAGCGGTAATCGGGGGGTCATAGTGAATCGGGATCCACGTCCCCCGGGGCGTCTTATCATTCCCTAACCCCCCATGCCCGGCACAGGTACAACGAAAGATGAAAATATCCAGATAGTTGTGGACATTCTCCTATAAATTTGAATGAAGTTGCTCAGAGGCGGGCGGCATGACGGTGCGGCCCCTTTAAGACGGAAGGGGTGTCTGCCCTCGCGATGTAATCGCGACTGATGGGTGTTACCGCGACGATGGGTTTAATGAGGGGATTAATGCGGCCGGCGGTGAAAAAAAGAAGCCCCTCAAAGAATGCGCCTTCGTTTGAGGGGCTGAAGAGATCCGCCTATGCCGTCTTGTCTGCCGTCTGGAGTCCATCATTTGCATACTTGGTCTTCCCCGGGTGATCATCACCACTAAGACCCTGCGGTTTTCGTTTCGTTAAACATCCAGTAGAATAGACTCAATACGGACATCGCAGATTCTCTATTCATCGATTATTTTCGGGTTTGTCCTCTGAAAGAGCGTTTGTTAATATAATTTATCGATGCCGATGTAAAATGTCAAGGGGGAGATCGGGGGGGTCAAGAGTGAATAGAAATCTCCGGTTTTTCTGTTCTTTGATGGAGGCTGATTTAGAACAAGGGGAGACCGGCTGCGGATCTCCGGGTTGTATGCGTCCCAGGAAGGTCTTGCCGAAGCAACGATAGTTATTGATCATAACGGCTGCAATGGCGGGAATGACGCCCCGGGTGGTATGGATGCCCCATGAGTTATCGCCTTGTTCTTCACGGCGTCCATTTTACATCCCGATAGACGCCGTCCCAGAATAAATATTCCAGCTTTACGGCCTTTCTGTATGCCTGTTTCATTCGTTCCCGGGTCTCCACCGATGTTCGTAAGGAATAAAGATCAATCAAATCCGCGAATTTCTTGGTAGCGCTGGTTTCCCAGGATTCCTCGGCATAGCCGTCTATCCATTCCTGATAGTTGTTGCCCTCCCTTTTTCTCGCCTTTTTCATGTCCACGCCGAGTTGGTAATATATCCGGTGGCACGGCAACATGGCGGTCAAACCGACCTCAAAAGGTTCAAGCGTCGCGGTCTTGATGAGAAAGGAATTATAAAATTCGGTGCTTGGATATACGCTGGCGGTCGAAAGATCTTGACGGGAGATATTGAACTTTTTAAAGTACCGCTGGTGAATGCTGGCTATTTCGTTATCGATGGCCTTTATTGAATCCAGAACGAATTGCGTTCCTTCTTCGTCGGGAGACTTGAAAAGCAGGATGCCGTAAGTTTTCCGGAAGTTTTGCAGGAAGAAGTAATCCTGGATGATGTAGCTTTTAAAGATTTTTTCGTCGAGAACGCCGTTGGACAGTTCGCGGTTGAAGGGCATGTGCAATATTTGCTGATAATCGGCATAACCGAGTTTCCAAAGCTCTTCCGAAAAGCTTTCGGCGTGGATCTTTCCGGGGAGGATCAGCAGCAGGCAAATCGATATTGCCGCGACCCGTTTCCAATGAACCCTCATGTCCATGCTAGGGGCGGCGAAAGACGAAAATATTCTGGTGGCCGAGGACTTTTTCATGGTAACCTCATCACGGAGACCAAGGAGAACTCGTCCGGGAATACCCTGACGCAAGGCTTCCTGGGTGCGGATGGTCTCCCTTCCTTGCGGATTATGTCGATGGCTTTTTCTCAGGCGGTATTCATGGGGAGGTAAGATATAAAAACCTCGGCGAATAGTCAAGGATGACGACATCGTAAAAAGCGCCACGAAGCATGAAAATGCCATTTTCATGGTGATCATAATCGAACCATACCGTCTGAGCACATGATAGTTTCTCAACGAAAAACGGTCCCTACGGCCGCGATCCTTGTGCTGGCCCTGCTGCTGACTTCCTGCTTCCTGTCTGCCAGGCCCTTCGATGAACAGAAGTGGCGGGCGCAAGTGGAGTCTGCGGACCCGGCGCTTC
>JAKQIZ010000174.1 GCA_029561465.1 Deltaproteobacteria bacterium
GCGTAGGGATTGGGTTTTTGTTCAAAGGGCAGGCGGATGTTCATGCCCACGGACTTGCCGCCCCCTTCGGCGGCCCCTTTGTTGGCGGCCTCCATGATCCCCGGGCCGCCCCCGGTGATGACGCTGAAGCCTTCCTTGGCCAGGAGCCGGGCCAGAACCACCGTTTTTTCGTAATAGGGCTCCCCCGCCTTGACCCGGGCCGAGCCAAAGATGCTCACCGCATGATTGATCCCCGACAGGGTCTCGATGGCATCGACAAACTCCGCCATGATGCGGAAGATTCGCCACGACTCCTGAATCGTCAGGGCATCGACGAGATACTGTTTTTCTTCCAAAGCTTATGAAGATTTCCTTCTCTGTACCTTGGCAAAACGCCGCCGGGCTTCGATTGCCTTTCTCTTCTTCCGTACCGAAGGCTTCTCGTAAGCGCGCCGCAATTTCAGCTCCTTGAACAAACCGCTTTTGGAAAGCTTGTTCTTGAGGATCTTCAGTGCCTTCTCAACATCGTTATCGAATACCTTTACTTCCAAAATCTCCAATCCTTTCTATATCTTTTTCGCTTTACATGTTTAAATCTTCTTACGCCGGAACGGACGGCAGGCAGGCTCTGGACAATCCCGCTGCCCCGGCGTTTCGGAATGGATGCGGAATCCATCCCGGACTTGAAATTAACGGATTCCCGCGCCGGAGCGGCGACCCAGGGAAGATCGCCAGGCGCAAAAAAAGGGCGGTACGGCGCCTGCAAACACTTCTGTGCCGTGACCTACCCTGTTTTGTTGCAGATATTAAATCACACCCCTTGCTTTGCGATAAATTCCTGAATTACCTTTAAAAACTCCTCGTTTTCTTTGGTATTTCCGACGGTAACCCCGAGGCGGTTCCACAGGTTGCCGAGGGCGGGAAAGCCTTTGACGAGAATTCCCCGTTCAAGGAGGTAGTTGCATATATTATTTGCCGCGAAAGCGCAACAAAAAAATAAGAAATTTGCCGAGGATTTTATCAGGCGGATTCCCGCTGGCGCGAGGGCGAAAAAAAAGTGCGACGATTGTTCACATTCGGCCTTTAAGATTCCATGATTCCCGGCCGTATTTGGTCGCCAGCAGACGCCCGGCCAGCATCTCCTCGGCCGGCGTCAACGCCTCCGGGACGAACGAAACCTTCCAGAGCTCTTGAAACGCCGCCCGCAGGGTGGCGATAACCATCTCCGCCGTCACGGCGCGGGGCAGGTGCTCATAAACGGCCGTCGCCCGGCCCCGGAGGATCCGGGCCTGCTCCTCCCGCGTCCTACCCCGGCCTGTGAGGACGGC
The DNA here is from genome assembly GCA_029561465.1 of Deltaproteobacteria bacterium. Lineage (GTDB taxonomy): Bacteria > Desulfobacterota > Syntrophia > Syntrophales > UBA8958 > UBA8958. The sequence goes on from JAKQIZ010000174.1 coordinate 1,308, forward strand.
GGCGGTTTTATCGGGATCAAAATCCATGAGGAGCGATCCCTGCTGCAAAAAAGCCCGCCGGGAACGCACCTGGGCACTGCCGCAGATCTTCCGGCCGGCGACGAGGAGCTCATGACGGGAGGGAACGGCAAAACAGGCCGCCAGGGTCATTTTCGCCTCCGTCTTCGCCATCACCGGGCCGCGCCGGTTCTCCCCGCCCGCGCCGCCCCCTGAGGCCGGGGTCGTATCTTTCCACTCATCGTCACTCCCGGGGGGGAAATTATGCGCAGGCGATTCATGTCCAGGATCGAAAGTCCCGGCTCCCGGCATCTCCTCTGGGGTCCCCCCCGGGGCCGCCCCGTCCCCGGCTGCCAGCACGGCCTCAAGACCAAGACGGTCCAGACCCCGGACCAGACAGCGGCTGATCGCCTCATAGGTTCCGATAATCGTGGGTGGGAAAAGGGGATTTCTTTCCGGGGCGACCACGGCGTAGGTCAGATCGCCGTCATGATAAACCGCCTTGCCTCCCGTGGGGCGGCGGACCAACACCACGCCCGCCTCCCGGCAGGCATCCAGATCTATCTCCGCTGCGGGGGCTTGAAAATATCCGATGGATACGGCCGGGGCGGACCACCCGTAGAAGCGGAGCGTCGGCGGGCCCCCGTTGCGCCCCACTTCCCGGAAGACGGCCTCGTCGATGGCCATGTTTTCCCCGGCGGGATACCGGCCAAACGGGAGGAGCCGCCAATTCATCACCGGGATCAGTCCCCTTCCGTTTCCTGGAGAATGAAGTCGTGATACCCCCGGGCATCGAGAAGATCGTCCAGTTCGTCGAGGTCGTGCATCTCCACGACGATCATCCAGCCGGTATCATGAGGGTCGCTGTTCACGATGCCGATATCGTCGATGAGATCCTCGTTGACGTTCAACACATTCCCGGACAGGGGGGAAATCAGTTCGACGGCGCCCTTGGAGGATTCAACCGCGCCGAAAGGTTCATCCCGTTCCACCTCCGTATCCACCTCGGGGAGATCCACCGCCAGCACCTCCCCAAGCTTCTCCTGGGCGTAATCGGTAATGCCGATGGTGGCCAGGTCTCCTTCGACCCTGACCCATACATGCTCGCGACTGTAAAGCAAATCGTCTGGGAATACCTTCATATTCAGTGCATCCTTCGCTATAGGTTATTATAAATCAATGTTTTTCAGCTCTTTTGGCATCCTGGTCAACACTTCGCAGCCGTCCTCCCCCACCAGCACCATGTCTTCGATCCGGACTCCCCACCGGCCCGGCAGGTAAATCCCCGGCTCCACGGTCACCACCATGTCCGCGGCCAGGACCTGATCGGAAAGCGGTGACAGCCGCGGGTCCTCATGGACATCCAAACCGACGCCGTGACCCGTCCCGTGGGAAAATTGCGGCCCGTATCCCTGCTCCTCGATATGCCGCCGGGCAATGCCGTCGATCTCCCGGCCCGAGACCCCCGTCCTGACGGCGGCGATCGCCCGGTCATGGGCCTCCTTCACGATATCGTACACCTGGCGGAATTCGGCGTCGGGTCGGCCCACCACCAAGGTGCATGTCTCGTCGGAGTGATAACCACGGTAAACGGCGCCAAAATCTATGATGACGGGGTCGTCGGGGGCCAGTTTCCTGTCCCCGGGCCGGGCGTGGGGCAGGGCAGCGTTCGGCCCGGAGGCGACGATGGTGGGAAAGGAATTTTCCTCGGAACCCAGCGCCCGCATTCGGTAATCCAGCTCCAGGGCGATTTCTCTTTCCGTCCGTCCCGGACGCAGGAGCGGCAGGACGTCCGTTAGGGCCTCCGTGGCGATGTCGACGGCCCGGCGGAGCAGGGAGGCCTCTCCGGCGTCCTTGCGGCTCCGCAGACAGGAAAGTTCCCCGTCGAGAGGCGCCAGCCGCGTCGTCCGGATCCGTTCCCGGATTTTTTCATAGAGTCCCACGGTGAGGGCGAAAGCCTCGAAGCCCACGCGCCCCGCCCCCCGTTCCGCCAGCGCCGTCGCGATGCCGCTGACCTTGTCGCGGTACTGGACAACGTCGCAATGGGGGGATTGCTCCGCGGCCTGGGTGACATAGCGCCCGTCCACCAGCAGCATCACCCGGTCGGGCTGGAGGAGCAAGACCCCGTCGCTGCCGGTGAAACCGGTCAAATAACGGATATTATTCATGTCAAAAAAGAGGATCGCATCGAATTCCTTCGGGTCGATCCTTTCATAGACCCGTTCGATCCTCTTTCTGTCTATATCCGCCGCGTCGTCCGTCATTGTCCCTTCCCGCCGAGTTTGATCAACCACCGCGACAGTTCATGCACAACCGTGGTTTTTTTGTCAATAGGAAGATCACAGTTTTTTTTGTTTATCTGTTCCTGGACCTCGGTGAGGCGCCGCCGGGCCTCCCGGTGCTCCGGCTCCCGGAGCAGGATCGCCGTTAGGATCTCCCGGGCCCCTTCGTAGTGACCCTGACGAATGTGGAGTTCCGCCATGGTGAGGGTCTGGAACCCTTCCCCGCCGGCGGGTCCGGCCGTGGGCTCCTCATCGTCCTCCATGAGCTCCGCCAGAGAGTTCTGCACCTCCCGCAGTTCCTCGACGCCGGGAAGGAGGGCCATGCTCCGCTGATAGCATTTCACCGCCCGCCCGTGGTCGCCCCGCCCCTGGAAGGCGTCTCCCAGCAGCTTCAAGAGCCGGGCGATTTCCTCGTTCATCGGTTCGATCGCCGCGAAGGCCGCCGCCGCCTCCTCCAGTCGGCCCAGCCCCAACCAGGAGCGGCACAGGACCAGGGTGGCCGGGACGTCCTCCGGAGCGGCCCGCAACCGTTCCTGCGCCAGATGCAAGGACCGGGTATAGTTCCCTTCGTCAAGTAAATTTCGGGCCTGCTGATAAAAATCCAAGGCTCCTCCGGAGGGATAAAACTTTATATCTCATTGTTTTTATGATACATATTCGATGAAGCGTCACGCTAACACAGCCCCGGAAGAGAGTCAAGGAAGAAATCTAATATTTTCCGGGCGGGCGTTCAGCGCATGCAGACGCTGAGGACTTCCACGAAATCCGTATCGCCGCTGATGACCTTCAGGATGCCGCTCTGCATCAGGGTCCGCATCCCCTCCCCCATGGCCGTTTTTCTCACGGCGGCGATGGATTTCCGGCCAATGATCATCTGTTTGATCGGGTCCGTGGCAATCAGCAGTTCGTAGAGTCCCATCATCCCCCGGTAGCCCGTGTCGTGACACTCCGGACATCCTCCGGCCCGGTACAGGGTCGTCGTCTCGTCGTAGGCAAACGGGAACCGTTGAAATTCTTTCTCCCCATAATTCCGCACCAGATCGGCAAACTCTTCCGGATCGGGATGATAGGGGGCACGGCAATGCCGGCAGAGCCGCCGCACCAGGCGCTGCGCCATGACGCACAGGAGGGAGTCGGCGAAGGCGAAGGGGTCGATGCCCATATCGAGGAGGCGGATGATGGTTTCCGGGGCGTTGTTCGTGTGCAGGGTGGAGAGGACCAGATGGCCGGTCGTGGAGGCATCGACGCCCATCTTGGCCGTTTCGTAGTCCCGCATCTCCCCCACCATGATGATGTCCGGGTCGGCTCGGAGGAAGGCCCGCATGGCGTTGCTGAAGTCGAGGCCGATCTTGTGGTGCACCTGGACCTGGCGGATTCCCTTCTGGGTGATTTCCACCGGATCTTCCACGGTCCATATCTTGACCCCCGGCCGGTTCAGGATATGGAGGGCGGCGTGGGCCGTGGTCGTCTTTCCCGAACCGGTGGGACCGACGAGCAGGATGAGACCGTAGGGCTTCTTCAGGAGGCCTTCGAACCTCTCCCTGGTATCCGGCTCCATCTGGAGCTCTCCCATGGTCATGATCTTCCCCCGGGTAAGAATGCGCATGACCACGTCTTCGACGTAACCATGGGTGGGAATGGTCGCCACCCGGAGTTCGATCTCTTCGCCGTTGGGACGCTTGTACTGAATCTTGCCGTCCTGAGGCAGACGGCGTTCGGTGATATCCAGATTCGCCATGATCTTGATCCGAGAAACGATGGCCGCACGATAATCGTACGGATGGGCCTTGAAGCCGATACATTCCCCGTCGATGCGGAAGCGGATGTAAACCTGACGGTCCTTACCGTCCGGCTCGACATGGATATCCGAAGCCCGGCGGTGGCAGGCCTCGTTGATCATCTCGTTTACCAGCCGGACGATCTTGCTGTCCGATTCGGAGACGACAACCCCGTTGTCCCGCCCTCCTTCCTCGACACCGTAAAAATGATCAATGAATTTCAGGATATCTTCCCGAGTGGCTCCCAAGTAATCCACCGTCTTGGTCCGGAGCAGGTTCTCGATCATGTCCTTTTTCAGGAGGTTTTCCGGCTCGTCAACGGCGACCTGGATGCGCCCTTCCTTTTTCCCCAGGGGGGTCCACAGCTCCCGCCGGAGGAATTCATAGCTGAGGTTATGAAGGAGATCATCAGGGACCGGGTAGCCGGAACTGAAGAAAATCCGGGGAGTTACTTGCTCGTTTTTTGGTTTCATCGCATGATGCGGCATGTTGCATTATTCCCCGCAAGGGGTGTCGCGACCGTCACCGCCGGAATTGTGTGGCGTCCCGACGAACAATCGCTGACCGCCCATAATCTAACATAGCATATTATTATCGACTCCCGAAGATTGTCAATTGATAATTCCCTCTCCGCCGGATATTAAATGGGTTTAAAAAAAATATCTTAATCAGATAGAATCTAATCTTGCGCATTAGGGCCGGAAGGGATCATGGTGTATTTCACCACCATATTGGTGATCTCCACGGATCGGCGCCACCGCATGGCATCTCGACATGGTTGCGCGGCCCGGCAAACCGCCGCTATCCGCAACGCCATTTCGTAGTAAAGAGCAGTTTTTACCGCCCCCATCTCCGGCCAGCAATCCGGCGGCTACCGTTAGGACAACCGTGGTACGCATATTGCTCCATCAGTCGAGAATATCTTGCTTTACCTTACGTACTGGCCTATAATGAAGCGGCAAAAAAAAGCGGATTGAGGGTGTTATCAAGGTTATGTACAGGAAGAGGCTGAACGGACAGGGAGGGTTTTCCCTTATCGAGCTGATCATCGTCATCGCCGTGTTGGGTATCCTCGGGGCGATCGCCTCCTATTCCTATATGGGATATGTGAACAATAGCAATCTTCGCAGCGCCGCCCGGGACATGGCCGCCGACATGGCCAATACCAAACAGAAGGCCGTCTCCGAGGGGCTGACCTATCGCACAATCATCAGTGTCGATGCCAATACATACACCATCGAGAGGGGCGACGCCGCCGGCACCACCTTTACCGTTGTGGAAACGAAAAGTCCCACCGCGTTCGGAACGGGCCTGACGATCAGCAGCACCAACTATACGAGCAGCCAAATCACGTATCAACCCCGGGGCACCATTTCAGCGGGAAGCGTGGTCCTGATCAACAGCCGCGACTCCACGGCCACGATTACGAGCAATATCACGGGGAGGACCCATGTGTCTTTCACGATCAAATAAGACTCCTCACCCAGTGATAAATGTCCGGCGCGTTCTGTCCGACCGCCGGGGTTTCAGCATCCTGGAAGTGGTGATCGCCATCTTTCTCACCACCGTAGGGGTTCTGGCGATCATGTCCCTCCAGCCGGCGGCCTGGCAGACCGCCTTTCGTTCCGACTACATGGGACGGGCGGCGGGCATCCTCCATGAAGAGCTCCAGACCCGGGAGTCCTTCATCATGAATTGCTGCAATACGGTAACCGCCGGTACGACCGAGGCCACCGTCTATGCCGGCGGCGGGACATCGGCTCAGGCTGCCGGCGACGCCCGGTTCACCGTGACGACCACCATCGCCAGCGTCGACACCAATGTCTGGCGCGTCACGGTCCGGGTCGCCTGGCATGGGCATACCGGGATCTCGGAAAGCCTGGTCGTCACCCGCCAGCAGGCCTTCAGCTACCCAGCGGGGTGCTCATGCACATGAAAAACATCCGCGGCGTCACCCTGGTCGAATTGCTGGTATCGATGTTTGTGGCCATGATCCTCCTAGGATCGGTCTATATGGCGGTCAATGTCGCCCAACGTTCCAGCGCGGGCATTGAAAGAAAGGTCACCGCCCAGCAGGACGTCAAGCCGGCCCTGGACCTCATGGCCATGGAGATAGGCATGGCAGGCTACAATCCCAATTACGCCAGTGGCCTATGGCTCAACCCGGCCACTTGCGCTACCGCAGCCAATCAGAATTACAAGGGCATTCAGGAAGCAACAACCAACGCCATAACGATAGAAATGGACATCACCGACAGCGCCTGCACGGCAACCGACGGCGACGGCGCTATTAGTCGCTGCAACGAAATCATCCGTTACGAATATCTTTCCGGGGCAACGGACCAGCGCATCACCAGAGAGGAGATCAGTTGTGTTTCTGGAGCGAGAACAACCGGCAACGCCCAGCCCTTCCTGGGGGATGCGGCTGCCAGCGGCAATCCCCGGACGGTCCTGGTCATCAACAACACGGCGGGAATCCCCGTCTTCCGCTACTACGACGGCACGGGAACGGAGATCGCCGCCGGCAGTCTGCCGGGGGCCATCCCCGACATCCGCCGCGTCGAAATCACTCTGGCGGTGGAAACGGCGGAGATCGACCCCAACACCGGGCAAAGGCGACGACTGATTTATACGACCAGTGTTATCCCGAGAAACAACATCATCATCCCCTGAAGGAGAGAACTATATGATCCATAAAGGGAACAGGCGCATTCATCTCATCCCGTCGCCAGGGAAGCGAAAGGGAACCCCTGACGGCCAGAACAATGGCCGGGCGCAGGCCGGGCGAGGATCACCGCCGCCTGCCGGGCGCCGGCTCCGGATAGAGGGCAGCTTAAGAAACCGGGGAAAACGGGGCTGTGAGGGCGGCTTCGCCCTCGTCGCGGCCATCCTCGCCTGCGTCATCCTCATCGCCCTGGCCCTGCTCGTCATCAACCTCTCGTCCCAGGACCTCAAGAGCAGCGCCAAAAACGTCGGCGACAAGAAGGCCGCCGCCGCCGCGGAAACAGGAATCCACAAGATGATGCAGAACTTCGACCCCCAGAATCTATCCTCCTCGGCTCAGACCAACATCCAGGTGGATCCGAACAACGACCCCAACAGCGTTTATACCATCGGTACGCCCACCCGGCCCACCACCGGCCCGACCTTTCTCCCCCTGACAGGGTTCTCCATCGGCGGGGGGCAGTCCTGGGGACAGGCCCGCTACGTCGTGGACGTCACTGGCCGGAACACCGCCTACGGCACCAGCGTCACCATCGGCACGGGCGTCGGCTTCGGGCCCATTGAAATCTCCACCATGTCTCGATAGGGAGGTCTTTATGAAACCCTTGCACCCCATCGCGTGTCTCCTGGCCGCCTTTTTCATCGGGAGCTGGCTGATCCTGGGCCATCCCATGCCGGCGTCCGCCACGGCCCCCGCCGAAGGTGAAGAAGCCCTCTTCACCAACACCACCTCCCCCGACGCCCTCATCCTCATCGACCTCTCGGGAAGCATGGACTGGAACCCCGCGGGAGGCGACAGAAAATACGGTATATCAAGCTGTGCCGCCAGTACCGCATCATGCTGTACCAGCACTGCCGCGGAGGAAAACGGATTCTGCAGCAGCTCTAAAACCAATTGCGACACCAACTGCAGTCGCCTCGCCATCGCCAAGCGGTCCCTCTTCGACCTCCTCGACGACAACGACGACAACACCATCAACTCCTCCGACGAGGGGAGCCTCGGGGTCCGCATCGGTTACATGCGTTTCTACGACTGCAACAGCGACGACACGAGCGACGACTACACGAGCGGCTGCATCAAGATCCCCGGCAGCTCTTCGTCGCGGCGCTACATCGGCTCCAAATACAGCCAGATCTACTGCGCCAGCAACTCGAGCTGCACCATCACGTCGGGAAGCAGTTCCTCGTACTGCATCAACGGCGAATCCGCTTTAGGGGGCACGCCTCTGGGCTCGGCCCTCAGGAAGGCCAAGGTCTATCTCGATGCCCACAAGACCGCCGACACCGCCAAGGATTGCCGGAAGAAGTTCGTCATCTTCATCACCGACGGCGCCGATACCTTCTCCTGCGGCGGTCCGGGTTACGAATGTTCCGATGACGGATGGAATTACAGCGCCCAGCGCTACAAACAACGCCGGGAGGCCGTGGCCCGGGCGAAGGCCGCCGCCGACGCGGGCTATAAGGTCTTCGTTGTCGGCTTCGGCGCCGCCATGCCCACCTACCTGCAGAACACCCTCAACTGGATGGCCTACTACGGTGGGACGGACAATCCCGATGTGGCCAACGCCGGGAGCACCTCGGGCTACACCTCCGTAGCGGTGGGTTCATGCACCGCCGACGCTGACGCCGTTACGGCCACCTGTTACGACAGCGGCGGCGCCCATAATACAACCAAATTCCGGGCCAGTTCCAACGATCCCGGCTATGCCGACCTTTCCGGGTACGCCTTCCTCGCCACCGATGCCGACACCCTCGCCTCGTCCCTAAAGTCGGCGATGAAGATCATCCAGCAGGCCAACTACTCCTTCTCCCAGTCCTCCGTCCAGTCCTCCCGGACCTCCGACGAGAACCACCTCTATGAAGGCTCCTTCGAACCCCTGGATAACGATTCCTTCTGGAAGGGCCATCTGAAGAAATTCAAGATCACCAACACCGAGGCGGAAGCAGCCGCTTGCACCTGCTACGAGGCCGACGGGACGACGATCCGTCCCTGCGTCGTCGGCGACGTCTGCGGCGTGGACACCAGCTTCGGCGGGAATGGGGACGCCGGCAACGCCTTGCAGACCCGGAACCACTACACCCGGAACATCAAGACCTACAAGGGGGGGTATCTCATCAACTTCTCCCGATATGTGCCACTGTTCAGCGACTGCACCATCTACCCCTATTGCGACGGCACCATCAACACGGGAATCGAAAATATCACGATCACGGACGTCGGGGTCACCACCACCGCGGAGCGTGATGCCATCATCGGCTACATCCGGGGCAATGGTGACTACATGCCCGCCTATGCCGCCGAGTACCCGGAGAAGAACGCCAGCGGCCAGACCTGGAAGCTGGGCGATGTCTTCCGCTCCACCCCCATCACCGTGGGCACCCCCTCGGCCTTCTATTACGACGCCCGGGACGCCAACAGCGAGTTCAACGACCACCGGACCAATCACCCGCGGACCTCTACCAACGGCTACCGCCTCATCGTCGCCGGGGCCAACGACGGCCAGATGCACGCCTTCAAGACCAGCAACGGCTCCGAGGCCTGGAGTTTCCTCCCCCCCAACCTGATGTCGAAGCTGAAGAACATGACCCATACGACGCACCCCACCGCCCTGGGCCACCAGTACTTCGTTGACGGCCCGGTGACGGTGGCCGACGTCTGGTGCGTGACGCCCAACGCCAGTTGCGGCACCGGCGCCGCCAAGGCGGACAACTCCTGGGCTACCATCATGGTCTTCGGCCTGGGACGCGGGGCGACGAACCACTCCTGGAGTTCGTCCCAGTATTGCGACTCCGGGATCAGCGCCACCTACTCGGCAAGCTACCCCTATTACTGCGGCTACCACGCCCTGAACCTCACGAGTTCCCTGGCCCCCACCTACCTCTGGCGGATGTCCCCCAACTCCACCCAGGCTCCCTACTTCGGAGATTCCTGGAGCAAGCTGATGACGGGAAGGGTGAGGATCAACGACAGCAGCGGCAACATCATCGAAAAATGGGTAGGCTTTTTCGGCGCCGGCTACAATGCCTCCGACTGCTCCGGCGGCGGGACCTGCGACCCCCGGGGCAAGGGCGTCTTCATCGTGGATCTCTACGACGGATCGATCCTCTGGAGCTATACCTTGGGCTCCACCACTACTAGCACCACGAACACGGGGATGAAATGGAGCGTCCCCGCCCAGGCGGCCATCGTGGACACGGACAACGACGGCTTCATCGATCTGGCCTATATCGGCGACATGGGAGGGAAGATTTGGCGTTTAAAGTTCTGTCTCTCCACGGATTCCTACTGCTCCCACACCGCCGGCGCGGGGATTACCAAGACGTGGAGCGGCGGCATGTTCTTCGATTCCCCTTCGGGAAACATCCGCCCCATCTTCACCAGCCCCGCCGTTTCCAAGGACGCCTACGGCAATCTCTGGGTCTATTGGGGTACGGGAGACAAGGTGGATCCCACGGCCGCCAACGCCCAGGAACACTTCTATGGCGTCAAGGACAACGATAGGACCACGACCTGGTCGGGCAGCGACATCGACAATCTCGCCTCAGCCAATCAGACCTACGACACCTCCGCCACGGACAAGGTGGGCTGGCGGATCCAGCTCACCGGCGGCGGGGAGAAGATCCTCGCTGATCCCACGGTCTTCGGCGGCGTGGTCTATTTCACCACCTTCACCCCCGCTTCGGGGAACAACCCCTGTGAGCAGGGCGGAACGGCAGGTCTGTACGCCGTGAACTACAACACCGGGGCCGGCGCCCTCTCGGAAGGAGCCCGGAGCATGACCATCGGCAGCGGCATCCCCTCGGCGCCCGTCATCTCCCTGAAACCGGGCAGCAGCGCCACCCCCGATCTCTACGTGACGACCAGCGGCGGCGGCGGTACATCGGCGAGCACCCAGCGGGTGGACATCAATCCCGTCGGCGTCTCCAACCGGACCAATATGCTCTACTGGCGGGACCGGCGTCTTCAGTAAACAATGAAGAATGCGGGCAGGATTTAATGAGGCCTCCCGAAAAGGTAAAACTTTTTTCGAGTCGCTTATTAGCCAATAATATCAATACCTTCGAGTATGTCGGAGCTCCGACATACTCGATATAAAATCCTCCGTCACCGGAAGCATGGGGAGATATGCCTTACCGATCTTCTCAAAAACCCATTTTTCGTATGCGCCCCGGTCCGTGGCAACGGCCACCACGGCGGCGGCATTTTGTACGGGTTAAATCCTCAGATATTCGCAAAGCCCGCCTCTTCAGGCTTAATGATCCGAGGGGTGATAATGATCATATGATTATCTTTTTTGATTTCCGGTGTAACCCTCAATTCTAAGGGCACTTCTTTACTGCTTGTTGTGTGAGAAGATCCAGCTTGTTGTGCTGGACTAACAAGGTGAAACATCCATCTTACATCCTCGTAAAGCTCGCATCGCTGGCCTTGACGATGCGCGGGGTAAGAAAGATAAGCAGTTCCCGTTTCGTTTTTTCCACATACTCGTACTTGAAAAGCCAGCCTAAGACGGGAATCTGGGAAAGCCAGGGGACGCCGCCGACGTTCTTGGTGTCTTCCGTTTTCAGGATACCGCCGATGACGATGGTATCGCCGTCCATGACCACCACCTTGGAATCGACGCTGCTCGTATAAACCGGCATGTTCCCCGTGTTGGCGTCCTTTTCCGCCTTGTTGGGCCGGTCGTTTTTTGCCTTGATGGTCATGAGGATGTGATTGTCATCCTTGATCTCGGGAGTTACCTCCAATTTGAGGGTCGCCGGTTTGTAGGTGGTCGTCGCGGGGTTGTTGGCCGAAGCGGGGGTAACGATGGGGATTTCCTCGCCTTGTTCGATGACCGCCTTCTGGGTGTCCTGGGTGAGGACCCGGGGAGCGGAGAGGACCCGGCCGGAGGAATTGGTCTCCATGGCGTTGATCCGGGCCTCCAGGATGGCGTTGGATCCTCCGAGGATGATCCCCAGGGTGGGCGCCAGGGTCGTCCCCAGGCTCATGGCCAAGGCGTCGCGGGTCAGGGAAACGCCGGTGTTGAGTTTCGTGATGGGGGTGGTGAGCGTCCCCGTGCCGCCCAAAAGACCCATGGAATAATCGTTATTGGCCAAACCGAGCTGAACCCCGGCCCCCCACTGGACGCCGAGATTGCGGATGAATCCCTCCGTAACCTCCAGGATCTTCGCCTCGATCATCAACTGTTTCAACCGGCCCATTTCCAGGTTCTTGTTGATCGCCGCCTTTTTAGCCTCTTCCTCGGCCTTCTGGTGCTTCTGGAGAGTGGCGATGCGGTCGTCTTCGTCCTTTTTCGCCCGGTCGGCGGTCATGATGCTGATGACGTTGCCACTTTGCTTTTTGCGCAGCCCGTTGATCTCGAGGATCGTGGCGAGGACCTGTTCCCAGGAAACGTCATCCATCCGCACCGTCACGTTCCCCTTCACTTCGGGACTGGTGACGATGTTGACCTTTCCCTGCTCCGCGAGGAGACGCAGAACGCCGCGGATATCCGCTTCCTGAAAATCTACGGACATCTTCGGGATGTTCACGGTCATCGTCTCCGGGGCGGTCGTTGCAACCGGGGTTTCCTTACTCGCCGGCGTCGCGGCCGCGGCCGTCGGGGTCGTTTTGGCCGCTGGCGCGGCTGCGGCGGGCAGGGCCGCCACGTTGAAATCGATGATCACGGCGTTACCTTCCTGGCGGACGCTGTGGGGAACTGCCTCCCGCAGGGCGATGACGATCCTAGCCGCCAGCCGGCCCTTACTCTGCACCTGTTCCGGAACGGCATTGATGACGTTCTGCAAACGCTTCTCTCCCAAGGATTTTCTTAAATCCGTCGGGACATAAATCTCCTCCATATGCACCACGACGCCCTTCCCGGCCAGATTCTCGATCTGCACCCCGGCCTGGCGCGTGGCGACTACGGTCACCCTTTCTTTCCCCGGCAGCGGTTCGAAGCGTATCTCCTCCAGATATCCCGCCTCTACCGCGGGAGCACCGCCTCCCGTCGCCTGGCCCCCGGCGCTTCCCGCCGCCGTCAACACCCACAACAGACATAAAAGGGCAAAACCCACCAATAATTTATATTCTTTCATGGTTTCCCCTCATCATTAATCCTGAACAGCTTCATTTCGATCTGTTTTACTCCCCTCTTTCCCTTCTTATCCACACCGGCCACGGGTTCGTCGATTATCACCCGGTCCGCTAGGATCTTCACCACCCGACCGTTTTTTGTCCCGATGGGTACGCCGATGTTCAGGGTATAATATTTCCCGGCCTGATCCTGGACCAGGGCGGTCCGACTCTTTGGCACGCCCCCGACGCCCACCAGACGAAACTGGTCAATGGGCGCCCGCTGCAACGGTGACAGGGGAAGTTTCTTCTGGAGACGCCGCTTTTCCAGCTCCTTCAATTTTCTCAAGGCCAGTTCCGCCTCCAGGAAAGGCTTGAAGGGATCGGGTTTACCCTTCGGATCGTACCGAAAGATCAGGGATGACTCCGCCGCAACGGGCGGCCTGGCATCGGGGGGATAGGCGGCGCCTCGGGGAGGGGACGCGGTGGCGCCTCCCGTCTGGGCTCCCGCGGGCCCGGCGGAAAAAATGAAACCGGCCATGATGAGCACCGCAATCATTTCACTTTTTCTTGTCATCACCCCTGCCGCCTTTATCCATTTTTTCGGTAAACATGTAGGTTTTGATCACGCAAGACGTGTTGGCCAGGCGCCCCCGGCCGGGGACATCCTTGGCGTCGCCTATGGAGACATCTTCGATATTGATGATTCGGGGCAACCTGGACACCTTGTCGAAAAAGAAGACCGTGTTGACGAATCCGCCGTTGATAGTGACTTTCACGGGTATTTCTTCATAAAACCGATCCGCGGCTCCGGCGGGCGTGGGCCCTCCCTTGGACGGCGTTCCCGGTTTCTGCTCGGCCCGCTGGTCCGATGGTTTCAGATTTGCCCTGACCTCCGCGCCCTTTCCCACCGGCGCCGCCGGTTTCTCGGGCGGTTTCGGTTCGAAGAGCAGGAAATCGATTCCTGCCTCCCGCCCGGCCACGGAAACAGCCTGGAAGAGTCCCGGTATCTCCCGCTGGTCCGGAAGCTTGGTGAGGGCGATGACGAAGGCCTCCTTCAACACTGCCACTTCTTTGAGATATTTATCTTTTTGCGCGGCAATACGCTCCTTGTCCGCGATCTGCTGGGCCAGTTCCTCCGTCTTGGTCCGCAAGGCCGTGCGCTTCTCCCAGGCGGCCTGGAAGAGGAAGAACCAGTAGAAATATCCCAAAAGCAGAAAGACCACCGCCAAAAGCAAGGCCAGCATCTTGGGAGAGAGCTTTTTCAGATCGTCCGCGGTGATCGCCATAAATCACACCCCGCTTTTCAGGACGCAGGCCAGGATAAACTGCTGGAGTTTTATCCCGGAAATCTCCGTCTGCTTGGAGGAAACCAATTCCACCGACTGGATATACATGGAGCCTTCCATATTCTTTATAAACCGGACGACGGCGAAGTTGTCCCGGGCCTTGCCTTCCACCGCCAGGGACTGGCCGTTCTGGGAGAGCTTATCCAGCCAGACGTCCTTGTTCGGCACCTGAGCGGCCACATCGGCGAAGAGACGCACCGGATAATTGCGATTCTTTTCGAGATTCTGGATGACCCCCAGTTTTTTCTCCAGGATCCTCTTCTCGTTGCGGATCTGTTCCACCTCCCCGATGAGCTTGTTGAGGACGACAATCCGCTCTTCCTTGGCCTTGACATCCTTTTCCAGAGAGCTGACCGACATGGTGATCCACGCATGCACGGCCCCGACAATCAGCAGGAAGATGGTGAAGGCGCCGGCGATGATGATGATCTGCCGGGCCTGGGTCTCCTTTTTTGCCTTTTCGTGATAGGGGAGCAGGTTGATCCGGATCATTTGTCCCCCAGCTTTCTCAACGCCAGCCCCACCCCGACGGCGGCAATGGGGGCGATCTCCTTTACGTAGTCCTCGTCCAGGAGCTTGCGGTTGTAAGTGATTTTCCGGAACGGATTGATGATCTCCACCGGCACGGACATCCGCTGGGCCAGGTCGTTGGCGAGTCCGGGGATGTTGGCGCCGCCGCCGGCCAGGAGGATCATCTTGATGTCTTCATCGCTGTAGGTGGAGCGAAAATAATCAATGGAACGTTCGATCTCCCCGCAGAGGGGATCAGCCAGATACATGAGGGTATTCCGGAAGAATTCGCTTTTGGCGTACTCGTCCCCCTCGGGACCGAAAATCTTGATCTTTTCCGCTTCCTCGGCGGAAACCCCGAACTGGGACTCGATGGCCTCGGTGATCATGTTGCCGCCCATGGTGAAATCCCGGGTGAAGATGGAGGTGGCGTTCTGCAGAACGTTGAGGTTGGTGATGCCGGCACCGATATTGGCGATGACGATGACCTCGTTCTCTTCGTAATCGTAATTCTCCATGTACATCGTCTCCAGGGCAAAGGAGTCGACATCCATGATCGCCAGGGAAAGACCCGCCAGTTCAATGGCCTCCACATATCCATCCATGACCTCTTTCTTCGCGGCCACAATGATGACTTCGTTGAGGTTGGGATTTCCCGCCGCGGGCCCCAAAACCTGAAAATCGAAATTGACGTCATCCATGTTGTCGAAGGGGAGATATTTCCCCGCTTCATCCCGGATGGTTTCCTGGAGCTCCTTGTCTTCCATCTGGGGAAAAGGGGCCTTCTTGATGATGACGTTATGGCCGGAAAGCGAGGCGACAATTTCCTTCTTCTGACAGCCGGAATTAAGGAAAAGCCCCTTGATCGCCTCGGCGAGGGCATCCACATCCGTGACCGCCCCATCGACGATGACCCCCCGGGCCAGGGGGACCATGAGGAAGCGGTTCACTGTATATGCCCCCGGACTGCCGAGCATTTCGACGAGTTTCAGGGAGCTGGAACCGATATCAAGACCGACGAATTGTTTTTTTCCGGAAAAGATTCTTTTGAAATCGAACTGGGGGATGCTGGGCAGGCTTTTGCTGAATCTGCTTTCCTTGACCGGCGCCGCGGGCTCCGCGGCCGCCGCTGGATCCTTCTTCCTGGCAAATAGTGATTTGAAGTCGATCATTGTTCTCGCAGAGTTTCGTGTCTATCGGGCGCTTCTGTAAACCAGATCCCCTTTCTTGACCATCTCGAGATCGTTGCGGGCAACCATTTCTATATAATGAAGATCGGTCCGCAAGCAATACACTACCTTACGCAACTCCCTGTTTTCATTATCTATTTCCTGGTTAGCCCTTTTCAGGGACTCCAATTGCTCCCGCATTACATAGTTATCGATCAGGCCCCGGTTGCTGAACACCATCATGGCGCTTATGAATAGAGCCAATGCTAACACGTAACGCCCGATTTTCATGATGCCTGCTTTTAATGATCAAATTTTACTTATTATAAAATAAAAATCCTTTCTTCGCAATAAAAATAATATGTTCCAAGAAAATATTATTTTTCTCCCCTCAAACCGAAGGCAAAAGATGCTGGGGCTCGCCCAGGAGAAAATCTCCCTGCTCGATCCACTCCTTCAATATCATTGCTATTTCTCTGGCCTTGTAATAGCTGGACAGCGGAGCGGTGGAAATTTTTTTACCGTCGAGGACGATTTCCCCCGTCCGCAAATCCCCATAACTTACCTCTCCCAGGCTCTTGGTATCTCCCTTGGGATAATCCATACTGTAATCATATATCTGGACATAGAGATCGTCGTCCCGGACGGCCGTAAACCGGGCCATCTCCTCGTTGAGGATGGGGATGGGGATCCCGATCCCCACATACAGCGAGACCCCGTAACCAAGCATGCTGGCCCCCACCAGCCACCGCGGCGACATTTCCTTGAGGTTGCCAATGGTCGCCAGGGTGCCGGCGCCCTCCCGGGGCACACCATTTTTCCCCCGCTGGACATGGGGATTGTGCTGTGTCCCGTGCCAGGCTACGTATCCCTGGGCGCCTCCCAGAAAGATCCGCGTCCCCAGACCGATCGTGCGGTAGTACGGATCGTTGAACAGGGGGCTCATCTGCCCCGAAGTGGCATAATTGGCGTTGGCCAGGCGGGGACGGAGCATCCCCATGTAGGTGTAGATCGTCTTGTCCGACACGTTTACGGCGCAACTGTAATTCTGGTAGGCATTGCGGGGATTGAAGAGGATGGCGTCCCGCATGTCCGAAAGGGTCATGTTCCGCTCCTGCTTCCGGGCGGGATAGCAGTCCGTGCCGTAGCCTTCCAGACGAAGCCGGACAACGTTGCCCGCCACGAGATCTTCGATCACATGCCCGCCGCCGTAGTTGAACTCGCCGGGATAGACGCTGTTCAGGGGGTCCCCCTCCGCCACCTCCGTCGCGCCGAGGTAACAGTCCACCGCCGCCAGGCCGCCGTAAGCCGGAACGTCGTTGAGCCACACCCGGGCCGCCTTGATCTTCGGGGAGGTATGACCGAAATTGAGGAAGGCGCCGGAGGAGCACATGGGGCTGAAGGTCCCCGTGGTCACCACATCCACCCGCCGGGCCGCCTCCACCTCGCCGTGGCGTTCCACCACGTCGATCATCTCTTCGGCGGTCAACACCACCGCCTTGCCCTGACGGATCTTCTCGTTGATTTCCTGATAGGTCTTACTCACCCTGTTTTTCTTCATAGCGTAAACCTCTAAAAAGACGCCGTTTCCGGGTTCAGGACCCTTTATTTAGCGTCGCTTTAGCGATGCTCGACGCCCTCACCATTTGCCTTTTACCGATAATCTCTCACCACGGTAACGGCAACAATTCAAGTATGGCCGAAGCCACCGCCACCGCGCGGCGTGGGCGGCAGCTCTTCCCGGCGGCGCCACCGGCCGCGGCTCACCCGCTGGATCACCATCTGGGCCACCCGGTCCCCGCGCCGGACCGTAAAGGGTTCGTCGCCGAGATTGACCAGCAGGAGCTTGATCTCGCCCCGGTAATCGGCGTCGATGGTGCCGGGGGCATTGACGAGGGTGATGCCGTGCTTCATCGCCAGGCCGCTCCGGGGTCGGATCTGGGCCTCGTAACCAGGGGGAAGGGCGATGGCCAACCCGGTGGCAATCACCGCCCGGCGACCGGGCCTAATCGTCGTTGCTTCCGCAACGGCGGCGCAAATGTCCATCCCGGCGGCCTGATCCGTCATGTATCGGGGCAGGGGCAGATCCGAGCATCCCGGCAACTGAACGATCTCTATTTCAACCTCATCCACTGTCGCCCGCGGCCCTTTGCCCGTTGTCTATCCGTTCAGGACATGGAGCGTCAGATCCCGCTCCGACACCGGGCCGATGGCAGAGATGGAGATCGTGCTGGGGTTGAAAAGCTCCCGTGCCAGGGTCAGGACATCCCCGTCGGTGACGGCGTCGATGGCCGCCGTCACCTCCTCAGGCGGCACGTGGCGGCCGAAACAGATTTCGTTTTTCGCCAGTCGGGTCATCCGGTTGTCCGTGCTTTCCATGGACAGGAGGAAATTGCCCTTGATGAGCTCCTTCGCCCCCTGGAGTTCCCTGCCGGTCAGACTCTCTCCGGTCAGA
>JAKQIZ010000023.1 GCA_029561465.1 Deltaproteobacteria bacterium
ACCTCCTGGAAGGCGTCGGTCCCGATGAGGTGGGTGGGGACCTGGCCGGTTAAAACGACGATGGGGATGGAATCCATGTAGGCGTTGGCGATCCCCGTGACGGTGTTGGACGCCCCGGGGCCGGAGGTTACCAGGGCCACCCCTACCTGGCCGGAGGCCCGGGCGAAACCGTCGGCGGCATGGACGGCCCCCTGCTCGTGCCGCACCAGGATGTGGCGGATCTGGCCCTTGTGGAGTTCGTCGTAGATATCCAGCAGCACGCCCCCCGGATAGCCGAAGATCGTGTGGATACCTTCCTGCTTCAACACCTTGATCAGTATTTCTGCTCCTCTTAGTTGCACGGTATGTACCTCCCTTATGGATGTTTGATTTGTCGGCAATAAAAAAGCCGCGATCTGTTCGGAGATGCGGCTTTTCATAAACAAAAAAGCCGCGGGTTTCAGGGGCCCGCGGCTCTGGTTTTTAAAGGTCGTTTAAAAACACCGAGCAGCAGTCCCCCTCGGTACGATAACTACTACGACGCTGCTCAGTACAATGAGTTTGTTTTTCATCTTGATGATTTATCCACTTTCAAACTGAAAAAGTGCAGGCACCGTACGAAAATAAGCAGTTTTTGTCAAGAATTTTTTTGATCCTAATTCATTGCCTTTTTCCATAATGCGAATCATTTTCAGCGATGCCCATGGTCTTCTTTTGCTTTCCGCGCAGCAGCTCGATACGGATCGTGGCGCCCAGGGCGGCGGCGACTCTTCTGATCATGCTCAGAGACCTTTGGAAAGATTTAGCGCCGCGTCTCTGAACCGTAGCGGTAAGGGAGTTCCAGTCCGAGATGGTGGTTTTTTACATAGGCCCGGACCCGGGGATGCGCTTCGGCAACGCGGCAGAATTCATCCTCCCAGTCGCTGTTGAGGATCACCCAGTTGATGTGGCAACACCCGGGGGTCCGTTTCCCAGCGCTCCTTCCTGGAAGTGGTGTAATTAACCCATTTATTCATTTTCTTCCCGGGGCAGCATCTCCTCCGGTTTGACCTGTCCGGCCTCGACGGGTATGGCCCCGAGGGGCGTCGTCCCCTCCAGGAAACTCTCGTAGATGGAACCACCTCCGGAGCTGGGTTCCCCGGTTTTCGGGTTCACCTTAACAAACACGATCCCTTCCGGGACCGGGAAGGTTTCGATGGGCTGCCCAGCCAGGGACTGGGACATGAAATAGAGCCAGATCGGGGCCGCCGCCCGGCCGCCTACTTCCTGGTGCCCCAGGGATCTTTCCTGGTCGAAGCCCACCCAGACGCCGGTGATCAGCGAGGGGGTGAAGCCCATAAACCAGGCGTCCCGGACGTCGTTGGTCGTTCCTGTTTTTCCGGCCACGGGCCGTCCGATGCTTTTAACCCGCCGTCCCGTACCGCTTTCCACGACGTCCTGCATGATGTAGGCGGTGATGAAGGCGATGCGGGGATCGATGACCTGCTCCACTTTCGGTTGGTTCTCCTCAAAGATGTGACCGGTGCGATCCACGATCTTGGTGATGAAGTAGGGTGTCGTACGGCGGCCCTGATTGGCCAGGACGCCATAGGCCCGCACCATCTCCAGGAGGGTGACGCCGGAGCTGCCCAGGGCCAGGGACAGGTTCCTGCTGAGCGGTGAGGAGATGCCCATCACATTGGCGTAGGATGCCGCATAATCTACCCCGATGTCCTGGAGGACCTTGATCGTAATCACGTTCCGGGATTGGACGATGGCGTTTCTCAAGGTCGTGGCGCCGGTGAATTTGCCGTCGAAGTTCTTGGGCTGCCAGAGGCCGCCCGGTTGAGAGGGGTCAGGAAAGGATATCGGGGCGTCCACGAAGTGTGAGGAGGGGGTCAATCCCTTGTCGAACGCGGCGGTGTAAATGAAGGGCTTGAAGGCAGATCCCGGCTGCCGGCGGGACTGGGTCGCCCGGTTGAACTCGCTTTTGGAAAACTCGCGGCCGCCTACCAGGGCCTTGATCGCGCCGGTTTTCACGTCCATGGAAACCAGGGCGCCCTGAACCAGTCCGGTTTCATACCCCTGGCGCTGTTCCAACTCCCGCAGCCCTCTTTCCACAGCCTCGCGGGCCGCCTTCTGCGCCTCGATATTCAGAGTTGTATAAACCTCCAGACCTTCACGGTAGAGGACGTCGCTGCCGTATTTTTCCACGACATAGCGCCGGATGTGCTCGACGAAATAGGGGGCGATCTTTTCCTTGGGCCGGACGGAACGGAGGGTCAGGGGGGTGTTCAGCGCCCGCTCCTGGTCCGCTCCGGTGATATAGCCGTCTTCCACCATTCGTTCCAGGACGTAACTCTGGCGCTGCCGGGCCCGGTCGAAATGGGTGAAGGGGGAATAGGTGCTGGGGGCCTTGGGGAGGCCTGCCAGCATTGCCGCCTCCGGGAGGGTGAGATGACGGGCGCTCTTCCCGAAATACCCCTGGGCGGCCGCCTCCACGCCATAGGTCCCATGACCGAGGTAGATGTGATTCAAATAGAGGTTGAGGATCTCCTCCTTGGTCAGGTAGCGGTCGATCTTATAGGCCAGGATGGCCTCCTTGATCTTGCGGATATAACGCTTTTCCGGGGATAAATAGAGAGATTTGGCCACCTGCTGGGTGATCGTGCTCCCCCCCTGGACGATGCGTCCCGCCCAGAGATTCTTGAGAAAGGCCCGGGAGATGCTCTGGATGTCGATGCCCCTGTGTTCGAAGAACCGGGAGTCCTCGGCGGCGACAAAGGCCTGGACGACGAAATTCGGTAGCTCCGCAACCTTGATGATCTTCCGGTCTTCCAGGAAGAATTCGTCGACCAGTTCGTTGTTGTCGGCATAGATGCGGGTGGCGATGCTGGGACGGTAGTCCTTCAGGGTATCGACGCTCGGCAGTTCCCCTAAAAAGAAATAGAGGAGGTATCCCGTCAGGGCCAGCACCATGATCACCGCTATGCCGAGGGCGACGGTCAGGAGGCTGATGAAGCCCCGGTTGTCGGAGCGATATTTACTCATTGTCCAGGACCCCCGCGGCCGCGTTTTCCTCGCCGGCTTTTTTCTTTCTTCCCGCGTAGCGGGAAACCAGGATGCTGATTTCATAGAGGAACATCAGGGGCACCGCCATAAGGATCTGGCTGAAGGCGTCGGGGGAAGGGGTCAGGACGGCGGCGGCGATAAAGATCATCAAAATGGCGTAGCGGCGATACCGGGACAGGAGCGGGGCATTCACGACGCCCACCTTGGTGAGAAAGAAGATAAACACCGGCAGTTCGAAGGAGATCCCGAAGGCCAGCAGGAACTTCATGGTGAAGGAGAGATACTCCCGGAAGGAGATCATGGGTTTCAGGAAATCCGTGGAAAAGGTGATGAAGAACTCGAAGGCCGTGGGCAGGACGAGGAGATAGCCGAAGACCACCCCGCCGAGAAAGAGGATCGTGGATATGAGGACA
>JAKQIZ010000027.1 GCA_029561465.1 Deltaproteobacteria bacterium
TGGCGGGAGTTCGACAAGGATCTGGCCAACGAATTTTCGAAATTCATCACCGGGAATCTCTATTCCCGGAAGGTGTTGACCCTGCCGGAGCGGCAGTACGCGGCCTGCGCCATCCTGGCGGCCACACGGGCGACGGAGGAACTGAAACTCCACGTCAACGCGGCCCTGAACGTGGGTTGCGACCCCAAGAAGCTGGCGGAGATCTTTTTTCAGGTGGCGACCTACGCCGGGATGCCGGCGGTCAACGAGGCGCTGGAGGTCTATCGCGAGGTCCTGAAGGAACGCGGGGAATGGCCGATCAAATAAACAAATAATAAAAAACGCCGAACCGGCATAACCGCTAAGGATATGCCGATTCGGCGTTGTCTTTTTTTTCGCGCTGCTGTCTTCTTCAGTAACTATTCGAGGACCAGGAGGACCTGATTGGTGTCAACTTTGTCCTTCTCATCCACTTTAATCTCTGTCACTTTCCCACTTTTCGGGGCAACAATGGGATTTTCCATTTTCATGGCCTCGAGAATGATAAGTTCTTCATCGGCTTGCACTTCATCACCGACCGAAACCAGGATCTCCGCAATGGTTCCCGGCATGGGGGCTACGACGTCTACTGCCATTTGCTTAACCTCCTTGATTATTTTAATATCTGCACGGTTTTTTCCCGCGCCTCAGCATCTCTTGTCAGTGAGCGGGAGAAGCAGCCGCTCCTCCCGCCCCTGTTATTGATAACAATTACTTTTTCCAGATCGGATCCGCGGGGCCCCAGAACTCCGGCAGCACCGCTTCCGCGGTCCAGTCCGGGGGAATCCGCTGCCCGGGCTGCTCGCCTTGTTTTTCGACGAGCTTCTTCAGACCCGGACGGGCAAACTTCATATGCCCTTCCTTCTGGGTCCGGCCGTTGATGATGGCCTCGGAACGGAGGCGCCTGCCCGCCGTCTTCTCCATCTTCCGACCCAGCCAGAGGACGCGGTCCACGTCATAGCCGTGCTCGATGCCCAACTCGTCGATCTGCACCAGAAGGTCTTCCATGGTAACCAGACCAACGTAACGGGGATCGTCGTAGTAGTACTCGCCGGTACCCCGGATGGGACAGTCATCGAGGAAGTTCGCCGGCTGGCCGCCTAAACCGCCCAGGGTGGCCTCGAAGCGGCTGATACCCGCCTGGAGGGCCGCCAAAATTGACGAAGAAGCAATGCGCTTCGTCTCGTGGAGATGGCAGAGATGGGCCTCCGGATTCGGCATGGCATCGAGAACCATGGAGAAATAACGATACACGTCAGCGGCGTTGGCGGAACCGTCGTGGTCCGCGTGCTCGATATCATGGGCGCCGATCTGGAACCAGCGTTTCGTGAACTCCACGGCGTCCTCCAGTTTCGTGGCGCCGCTGATGGGGCTGCCCCAGATGGTGCTCACCGTGCCGACCATCTTCATACCGGCGTCTCTCGCCTTTTTGATGCACCGCTCGGCTTCACGCCAGTACTGGGTAAGGGTGGTGCCGGAATTGGCAAAGTGATGCTCCGGGTCCGTGGAGACCATCATGAGGATCCGGTCGGGACCGTACCCTTCCTGACGCCATTTGATAGCGAGATCTACCGATGGTTCCCGGATCGTGACGGCGGTAAGACAGACATCCTTGAAGACATCGATCCCCTGCCGAGCGGCGCGTTTTGCGAATGCGTCACTCCGCATGGCCTTCATGACCTCAGCGCCGTCCACAAACTGGGGGGTCGTCCCGGCGGCCATATTGGTCACCTCGAGCTCCCGGCAGCCGGCGAGGATCATCTCCTGGCCGTAAAAGATCTTGGCCTTGGTGGAAATGAACTTCTCTTCATGCTGGAAACCGTCCCGGATTGTGATGTCACCGATGGAAACCTTCTTCGGCATCCGCGGGAAAATCTTCCAATAATCATACTCTGTCGCCATAAAACAATATCCTCCTTCATCTAATGTAATGCTTCGTTGAGATTAAATTCCCCTCCTCCGGCGGCAGGATGGAGGAGGGGAAATAGTTAATCCGTTGATCACTCTCCCTTGAAAACGGGTTTCCGCTTTTCCGCGAAGGCCGCCAGGGCTTCCAGGCGATCCTTCGTGGGAATCGTCACTTCATAGGCCTTGGACTCCAGCGGCAGGGCCACGCCCAGACTCGCCTCGGTGCCGTAGTTCAGAACGAATTTCGCCTGGGCCACGCCGATGGGACCGTTCTTGGCAATTTCCCGCGCCAGTTCCAGGGCGGCGTCCATGAGTTTGTCCGGCTCAACGACTTTGCTGACCAGACCGATTTCCAGGGCCGTCTGGGCATTGAAACGACGGGCCGTATAGATCAGTTCCTTGGCCTTGGCTACACCGACAATCCGCGGCAGGCGCTGGGTGCCGCCGGCGCCGGGGATGATGGCCAGGGACGTTTCCGTGAGACCCATGAGGACATTGGACGAGGCGATGCGAATATCGCATGCCAGGGACAATTCCGTGCCGCCGCCGAAGGCGAAGCCGTTGATGGCGGCAATCACGGGCACCCGCACCTGCTCGACAGCCGTGAAGGTGTTCCGGATGGTGAAGATGAAACGGCGAACCTGATCCTGCGACAGGGTTCTTCTTTCCTTCAGGTCCGCTCCCGTGGAGAAGGACCACTTCTTGGGTTCGTCACCGGCTTTGGAACCGGTGATGATGATACAGCGGAGATCCATATCGAAATTGGCTTCCCGGATCGTGTCCGCGAGGACCGCCAGGAGGTCAAAATTGAAACAATTCATGGCATCGGGACGATTCAGGGTAAGAATCAGGATGCCGTCTTCGGTTCTCTCCTTAAGTAGAATATCAGCCATCTTTTTCCTCCTCTTTAACGTTTAAAACTCAGACCTTCAGATCGCCCCAATCGGAGTGCTGAACCGGGACGCGCAGAGAGATTTCAAAAGCCCGGGCAATCTTGTCGCGGGCCTCGCTGAAGGCAACGACGCCGTCATGGAACAGGAGGGAACCGGTATAGAAGGGATGTCCTTCCGCATCGTAACGGTCGCGCATCATCTGACGGAATTTGGCCATTTCTTCTTCGTTCACCGGCTGGCCCTTGGCCTCGATGTTTTTCCGGCGCACCGTCTCGACAATGAAGCCCGCCGTCTCACCGGACATAACGGTGGTGCGGCCGCGCATGTTTGTGAAGGCGAAGCGGGGCTTGAAGGCCCGGCCGTTCATGCCGTAGTTGGCGGCGCCGTGGTCGGGTCCGATAACGTAGGTAACTTTGGGTGACATGAGACAACTGCAGGCCCGGACCATGTCGGAGCCGTACTTGCCGATGCCGCCCCACTCTTCCGCCTTGCCTACCATGTATCCGGGGGAACCCTGGAGGAACAGGACGGGGAGGTTGGAATTGCCGCAGCGGATCATCCACTCCGTGGCCTTGCGGGCCGCGTCGATATAGATGACGCCACTGGCGTTGGAGGCCACGACACCGACAGGGATACCCTTCATCCACATCTTGCCGCAGACGACGGAGTCGCCGCGTCCGGGTCCGTAAGTCGGTTTGTACTCATGGAAATAACTGTCGTCGGCCAGACATTTGATCGTGTCCTTGATGTTGATGTACTGATAGGTATCTACGGGGCTGGCGCGCATCATTTCTTTGAAATCGAATCTGGGTTCCCGGTTCTCGCGCCGGTCGATGTAAAGTTTCTGGGCAGGTTCGAATTCCATCATGTCGCGGATCTTCAGGATGCCCTCATCCTGGGTGCGGACGAAGTGATCGCAGCCGCCGGAGTGCTGGGTGTGGACGTAGGCGCCGCCCAGGTCTTCGGGGGATACGGTCTCGCCTATGGCGGATTTGACCATGGGGGGACCAGCCAGGAAGGCGAAGGACATCTTCTCGATCATGATGGATTCCGTGGCCAGATACACAATGTAGGCGCCGCCCGCCGTGTTGCCGCCCGTGGACAGGGTGAACTGCTTGATGCCCATGGCGGACATGCGGCACATGTTGTAGAACATGCTGCCGAAGTGGCCGTCGTCGGCGAAGCAGCCGACCTGTAGGGGCAGGTTTATGCCGCCGGAGTCGGCGATGTAAATGCAGGGGAGCCGGGAGGCCTCGGCAATAGCCTGGGCCCGCATGTGCTTCTTCAGGGTGATGGGGAAATAGGTCCCCGCCGCATAGCGGTTCTCGTTGGCAAAGATCATGCAGTCCTTGCCGTGGACAACGCCTACGCCGGTAACCATGCCGCCGCCGGGGATGTGACCGCGTTTTTCCGATTCGTAGATCTCGCCGCCGTACAGGCGTTTCTTGCCGATGTCGTAACCGGCATCCAGACCTACCTCGAAGAACTCCGTACCCGGATCGATGAGTTGGGAAATGAGCTGACGCATTGGTTTCTTGTTCTGTTTGGCCAGACGCTCCACCTGAGCATCACCGCCGATGTTCATCGCCTCTTCCCGGTGCTTGAAGAGGATCTCATCCTGCGCCAGCCAGTGCTGAAGGTTCTTCTCCCGTTCTCTCTCCAGTCTTTCGGCCCTTGTCAACCTTGGTTTTTTCTCTTCTTCTGCCATACCTACCTCCTCCTATTTTTTGGATTACGCATCCATGTTCATGATATTACACCTCTCCCACTTCATCCAAGCCTATTTACAGAAATCACCACAATTGCGTTGATCCTTATGGGGAAGAAATCAGCCTGCTTCCTGTAGTTGCTTATTGATGTGGTAAATTGACGACCTGTAAAATCCGGATTTACGTATATGAAACGGCTGGTAGTGTCAAGCATTTTGTAAAAATCGGCGCCGCCTCATTGTCAAGGATATGAGGATGTGTTAGGGAGTCGCCAAAAGGAGATGAAAATGAAATATTTCCTCTGCGTCCTGGGCATGGTTTTCATCATCGAGGGTCTGCCCTATTTCGCGTTCCCGGAAAAACTCAAGATCTACCTCGCCAAGATGAGCGAGGTTCCGGACACCACCCTGCGCCTCATGGGTCTGGCCGCCATCATCGCGGGGCTGGCACTCGTCTATTTCGGAACCGTGGCATGAAGCTGGAGGAATTCTCTTACCACCTGCCGCCATCGTTCATCGCCCAGGCCCCCCTGCCCCACCGCGATCGCTCCCGGATGCTGGTCCTGGAAGCGGCTACGGGGCAGGTCCGCCACCGCATCTTCAGGGACATCCCCGAATATCTGCGGGAAGGAGACGTTTTGGTGGTCAATGATTCCCGGGTCATTCCGGCCCGGCTCGTCGGGCGGAAGGAAAGCGGCGCCGTTATCGAGATCCTCCTGCTGTCGAAAATCCCGGCGACAGGCGAAGGAGAGCTCTGGGAAGCCATGCTGAAACCGGCCAAAAGGGTCCGGGTCGGCACCGTTATCCAGTTACCCGGCGCGGGCCGGGCCGAGGTGAAGGAGCGTCGTTCGGAGAAAATATGGCGGCTCCGCTTCTTTTCCCCCGAGCCCTTCGCCGCGTATCTGAACCGCCACGGCCGGCCCCCCCTGCCCCCGTATATCAAGAGGACGCCGGAGGACGATCGTTCCGCGGGGGACCGGGATCGCTATCAGACGATTTACGCCCGCGCGCCCGGTTCCGTCGCCGCCCCCACGGCAGGTTTTCATTTTTCCGCCGCCGTGCTGGAGTCCATCCGTAAACGGGGGATCGGGATCGCCGCCGTTACCCTCCACGTCGGCTACGGGACCTTCCTGCCCATCACCGCGACGGACATCGAGGATCACCGGATGGAAGCGGAATACTTCGAAATCGGTGCGGAAGCCGCCGCCGCCATCAACGGTGCCGCCCGGGTCGTTGCCGTGGGGACGACGGCCACCCGGGCCTTGGAAACGGTCGCCGACGAAGGCGGGACGGTGCATCCCACGGCCGGGTGGACGTCTCTGTACATCTACCCCGGTTATCGTTTCAAGAGGGTCCGGGCCCTGCTGACGAATTTTCACCTCCCCCGATCGTCCCTCTATCTTTTGACCTGCGCCTTCGGGGGCAAGCAGGCCGTGGCCGCCGCCTATGCGGAGGCCATCGGCCGGGACTACCGCTTTTACAGTTATGGAGACTGCATGTTGATAATCTGACGGGATGGAGGGAAATGAATTTCGACTTTGAACTGATAAAAAAGGACGAACACAGCGGCGCCCGTCTGGCAAGGATGCGTACGGCGCACGGAGTCATTTATACCCCGGCCTTCATGCCCGTGGGGACCCAGGGAGCGGTGAAGGCCCTGACGCCGGACATGGTCCGGGAACTGGGGGCGCAGATAATCCTGAGCAACACCTATCACCTGTACCTCCGGCCGGGGCACGGAATCGTCGCGGCGGCGGGAGGGCTCCACAAGTTCATGAACTGGTCCGGGCCGATACTGACGGACAGCGGCGGCTATCAGGTCTTCAGCCTCGGGGCGCTGCGGAAGATCACCGAAGAGGGCGTCCTGTTTCAGTCCCACATCGACGGCTCCCGGCATCTCCTCACCCCGGAGGCGGCCGTGGACATCCAGCTTGCCCTGGGCGCCGACATCATGATGTGCCTCGACGAATGCACCCCCTATCCGGCCACATTTCGGGAGGCGGAACTTTCCCTGGACCGAACCGTCCGGTGGGCCCGGCGCTGCCATCATCGCCGGGGGGACGCCGCCGCCCTCTTCGGCATCGTCCAGGGCGGGATGCACATGGAACTCCGCCGGCGATCTCTGGAAGCGCTGCTGGAAATGCCCTTCGAGGGCTTGGCCCTTGGGGGGCTCAGCGTCGGGGAACCGAAGGAGGAGATGATGGCCGTGGTGGGGGAAACCACCCCGCAACTTCCGGAAGAACGGCCCCGTTATATCATGGGCGTCGGCACACCGGAGGATATCGTCGCCTGCGTCGCCCGCGGCGCCGACATGTTCGACTGCGTAATGCCGACCCGGAGCGCCCGCCACGGATTGTTATTTACAAGCGAGGGAAAGATTGTTATAAAGCACGCCCGCTACCGGGAGGACCAAGCG
>JAKQIZ010000033.1 GCA_029561465.1 Deltaproteobacteria bacterium
GAATTACCTGACCTCAGCGACCACCCGCACCTTGGCATCCAGGTTGATCAGGTACGGCCGGGAATCCTGAAGAATCGCTCCGGTAGCTTCGTAATCCTCCTGGAAAATCTTTTTCACGACCGCCTGGCGATCGCCGTTGGCATTCATCAAGTAATGTTCAATTCTTTCCTTAAAAGCCTGGGCGCCCATAATGGCTTTCTGCATGTATCCCCGGGCGTCTGCGCCGGTCAGTGTAAAATAGTGGCACATCAGGATGATTTCGATGTCCAGTGCGGCCAGTTTTTCTAAGGAAGCCATATAGTCCTGATAGCTGGATGTGAATTCCGGATGAATGGTAAAATTCCTGTCAAAGGCCCCTATCGCCTCGCCGGTAATAATGGCCTTCATTTTAGGGATATAGAAGGATAGGGAATCCCTGGTATGACCGGGGGTTGCGATAACGCGGCAGACAAGACCGTCAGCCAGTTCGATCTCCATACCGTCTGAAAGGACAAGGTCGATTTCGAGACCGTTAAAGGTCACGTCCGCACCGCCTATCAGGGCGCTGTTTTTTTCTTCCAGTGAGCGGCTGAGATTCTTGATGAGTTCAATGGCGTTAGGCTTGCGGAAAGTCTCGGCGGCCGCTGGACTGGCCCCAATCTTAAGCCCGGGAATGCTTCGTTTCAGAAAGGGCGACGCTCCGGCATGATCGAAGTGAGAATGGGTCAAGAAATGAAAAGCCAAGCTATTGATGTCTCCCAGAAGGTTTTCCAGCTCAACAAGATAAAGAGGCCCCATAAACGTCATCCCGGCGTCGAATAGTACCGGCCGTTTACCCTTCAGTAGATACCCGGGAAATTCGGAAGAACCGATTGCATATAGATTGTCGTGGATTTGGCCCTTGCTTTCAATAATCACTCGTCTTTCTCCTTATAGTCGTTATGGCCATTTCATGGCCGACTTGGCAACTCCTCAATTCAACAAGAACTTGCCTTTGTCTTTTTTGATCATATGTATAATAGCCTGAGCCGTCAATTAAATTATGGGATAAATAGGATTTCTCCATCTGTGCGTCTTTGTCTCTGATCATAGGGGGAAATACATGGCATTGACTACCTCAACTACAAAAAACTCTATGAACCTTGCCAGAACTGCGATATAGGTGGCGGGCAGTTACATTATATTTTCAAAATGTGGGTCATCAATGACTATCGTTTCCATTGATGCCCAGGGATCGGGGGAATGATGTTTCAGACCGATATTACCAGGATGTTCGGTATCAAATACCCAATTGTGGTGGGGACCATGGCGCACCTGTCCTGCGCTGAGATGGTAGCGGCAGCTTCCAATGCCGGGGCGCTCGGTGTCTTATCCTCGGCTACATTCTTGACCGGAGAAGCGTTCCGCAATGAAGTCAAGAAAGTCAAAGACCTTACCGACAGGCCTTTTGCCGTCAATTTGAATTTATTCCCGTCCATGAAACCCATCGATAACATGGAGTATCTGGAAATCATCGCTGATGAGGGAATCAAAATTATTGAAACTTCCGGCAATAAAGCACCTGAAGAAATCGCGAAAAAGGCGAAAGAGCATGGAATTCTGATGATCCATAAATGTGTCGGAGTGCGCTATGCCTTGAAGGCGCAGTCAATAGGAGCGGCGGTGGTCACTGTTGTCGGGTACGAAAATGGAGGGGCCACGGGTACTCTGGACATCACCACGCTTTGCCTCGTTCCCCGAGTCGTCGATGCCCTGAACATCCCGGTAATCGGGGGAGGAGGCGTTGCGGACGGGCGCGGATTTCTGGCGCTACTGGCGCTGGGGGCTCATGGTGTCATCATGGGAACCCCTTTCTTGGTGGCCGAAGAGTGCCCAATTCACCGAAATTTAAAAGAGGCGCTGATCCGGGCCACCGAACTGGATACGATGATCGTAATGCGCGGCATCAAAAATTCTCATCGCGTCTGGACTAATGAAGCGTCAAAGAAAGTTGCGGAGTTGGAAAGGCAGCAGGCCGGAATAGAGGACATTATTCATGCGGCTTCCGGAGAGAGGGTTCAGAAAATGTACCGGAACGGAGACGTGAATGCCGGCATTATCTCTTGCGGGCAAGGAGTGGGATTGATTAAGAAAATAAGGCCCCTGAAGGAGATTATCGAAGAGATTGTATTTCAAGCCGACGAATTGCGCCGCCATCTGGTGGCTTCCTGAAGTTTGGCGTAATATTCTCCGTTGCTTTAATACATTACATCCCCACCTTGGTCATTTCCGCACCAGATCGATGACGGTAATTTCCGGAGGGGCAAGGAGACGCACCGGTGGTCCCCAGGTCCCGGTGCCCCGGCTCACATGGAGGCGGGCGCCGTCGGGCAGGTAGAAATCGCCGCTGTGATAGTAATAGACAAATTTCGTCACCATATTGAAGGGAAAGATCTGGCCGCGATGGGTGTGGCCGGACAACTGGAGATCGAATTTTTCCTCCGCGTCCGGATCGGCAACGGGCTGGTGTTTAAGCAGGACGGTAAAGACTCCGGGCGGCAGCGAGGAAAGGAATTCCGCTTCCCGCACTTGTTTGCCTCCCCCTCTTCCCGTTACCGCCGGATCGTCAACGCCGGCAATGTTGACTATTCCCGCCACATTGACCCCCTCACCTCTCAGCACGGTAAAGCCGGCTTTTTCAGTGAATTCGACGGCCCGGGTAACGCCGGCGAAGAACTCATGATTTCCCGTTACGGCAAATTTCCCGTATTTGACCGGGACATTTTTCAGCCGGGCCAGGGCTTCATAAAGATTGTCGAGCTGGCTGTCAACAAGATCACCGGTGGATACCAGTACATCCGGCGCCGCCGCCTCCACCGCCGCCAGAAACCTTTTCAAACGGCCGTCGCGAACAATCATTCCGATATGGAGATCGGAGATCTGGACGATCCGGAATTTCTCTACCTGGGCGGGGAGTTTCGCCGTTTTAATCACTAAATGTTCCGGGCGGACGCTCATCGCTTCGTAGTATCCGTAAACATTGAGGATAATTGCGATGACGAGGGGACCAAGAAAAATTATCCGCGCCGGGGGAAACAGATGGGACAGATCCTGATGGCCGATCCGCTCATTGAGGAAAACCGCCAGGCGGTACAAGTCCAGACAGACAGAAACGACAAAAAAGAGAAATATAAACCCCATCCAGAGATAGCCTGTATAAGCCATGATGCAGGTGGCGGCTTCATAACCCTGACGTTCCGCCATGCGGACGAGCAGGGGGCTAACGAGCAGCAGGAGCAGCAACGGGCCAACGGTGATCTGCAATCCTACGGGAAGAGAAAAGGCCGCCCGGAGACGGAGGAAGAAATACAGATGCAGCCCGCCGTATAGAAAGAAAAATGTGAGGAGAAAAAGGATCATTATGTCCAAAGTTGCTTAGTACTTAGCAAACATGGGGTTCATCGTCGTCCCTGCCCCCACGCCGATGCTCCTGCCGTCCTTCACCCAGACCGCGGCGACCGTCACCGAAATCGTTTTATCCTTCATGTTTTTAAATCCGCCTTTCCGATCGGTCCTTGCCGCGATGATGCATTAATGATATATATCACCATTATGGCGGCGCCGGAATTCGATCTACTGATTATCAACGGCTGTGTCTATGACGGCCTCGGTCATCTGGGTGTGGAAGTGGACCTTGCCGTGAAGAGGGATCGCATCGCCCTGCTGTCCAAAGGTATCGCAACCGCTCGTGCCGGCACCGTCATCGATGCCCGGGGCATGGCCGTGGCCCCCGGTTTTATCGATCCTCACAGCCACACCGACATCGAACTCCTCGTCAATCCCCGGGCGGAAAGCAAGATCCGCCAAGGCGTCACCACGGAAATCGCCGGCAACTGCGGCTATACCGTCTTTCCCCTCTCCCAACTCAACTATGAGGAACGGCGGCGCTATTGCGCCGAGCAATACGACGTTCCCCTCATCTGGCGCGATCTGGAGGGCTTCTTCAGCGAGTTGGAAAGCAAGGGCATCGCTGTCAACTACGCCACTTTCATGGGTCACGGCACGCTGCGGAGCGCTGTCTTCGGCACTCAGGACCGGCCGCCGACGCCCGCGGAAATGTCGGCCATGAAGGCGCTGATCCGGGAGAACATGCAGATGGGCGCCCTGGGACTTTCCACGGGGCTCATCTATGTGCCGGGATGTTTCGCCGACCGCCAGGAGCTCATCTCGCTCTGCCGGGAAACGGCGGTTTACGGGGGCATCTACAGCACCCACATGCGCAACGAATCGGATTACCTCGTCGAGGCGGTGGAAGAGGCCATCACCATCGCCCAGGAGGCGCATATCAGTCTTCAGATCTCCCACCTGAAACTTGCCTATCCCCGGAACTGGTCGAAAATACACTGGGTCCTCTCCCGGATATCCGAAGTGAACGCCCAGGGGCTGGAGATTCTCGCCGACCGCTATCCCTATACCGCCAGCTCCACCGTCCTGTCGTCCTTCATGCCGCCGTGGATCCAGCAGGGCACCACCTCGGAGTACCTGGCCCGCCTCACGGACCCGGCCAATGAAGAAAAAATCAGGAACTACGTCCAGATTCAGGAGGAAAAGGTCGGTTCCTGGGACAATGTCTTCATCTCCTCGGTCCTCCGCAAGGACAACGAACACCTGGCCGGAAAGAGCATCCGCCGCGCCGCCCGGGACGCCGGCAAGGAACCCTACATCTTTATCCGGGACCTCCTCATCTCCGAGGAAGACCAAGTCTGGATGATCAACTTTTCCCTCAATGAAGACAACTTCAAAAGGATTATCCTCCATCCCCTGGTGATCATCGGCTCCGACGGCTGGGCTCGGGCTCCCTACGGTCCCCTGGGAAAAGACAAACCCCACCCCCGCTCATACGGGACTTTCCCTCGGATGCTGGGAAGATACGTCAGAGAAGAGGGAATTATGAGCATGGAAAGGGCCATCGAAAAGATGACTTCGCTGACGGCCCGGAAATTCGGTCTCTATGGCCGTGGAATCATTAAAGAAGGCAATTTTGCCGACCTGGTGGTCTTTGCTCCCGAGCAGATAATCGACAGATCCACCTGGACGGACCCCCATCAATACCCCGAGGGCATCCCCTACGTCATCGTCAACGGCATCCCGGTCATCTACGAGGGAGAACATACAGACGCCTTCCCCGGCCGCATCCTCCGAAAAAGCCAGACCGTCGTCCTGTAGAACCACCGGCCGGAGATCGCATCCTTGCTGCCATCTGCCGGTTACACCCCGCCTATGCCTTGTTGAGTCCGTGGAATGGGGCGGCCCGCGATCTGCGTCCGGTCGCAATTGTTTACCTATTACAGAACCTTCAGTACCATCATGGTTATGTCGTCGAATTGCGGCTGCCCACCGGCAAAGCTCATCACCTCTTCCTCTACCCGGCTGATGATCTCCCGGGCGGACCGGTGCCGCTGCGAACTGACGGTCTCAATGAGCCGCCGCTCGCCGAAGGCCTCCTCTTCGGTGTTGATCGCCTCCGTCACCCCGTCGGTATAGAAGACGATGGTATCCCCCGGCTGCAGGGTCCTTTCGGCCTCCTGGAGATCTATGTAATGGGTGACCCCCAGGGCGATGCCCCGGGCCCGCAGCAATTCCACCTCGCCGCCGTTCCTGATGAGCAGCGGTGGGTTGTGACCGGCGTTTACATAGCGCAGCTTTCTCTCCTTGACGTCCAGGATGGCATAGAACAGGGTGACGAACATCCCGGAGGTGGAATCCCGGCAGATCAGCTCGTTGGCCTGCTTGATGGCGGCGGCGGCCGAGAGGTTGTCCGTGGCGCTGGCGCGGACGATGGTGCGGGACAGTCCCATGAAGATCGCCGCGGGCATCCCCTTCCCGGAAACGTCGGCAATGACCAGGCCCCATGACCCGCGCGAGATGGGGATGTAGTCATAGAAATCGCCGCCGATCTCCTGGGCCGGAATGTTGTTGGCCACCAGGTCCATGCCTTCGATATAGGGCGGGTGCTGGGGCAGCAGGCGCAACTGGATGCCCCGGGCGATTTCCAGTTCCTTCTGGAGCCGTTCCTTTTCCGCCGTGGTGCACTTGAGGTCCTCCATATGCCACTTGAGGTCCCGGGCCATCTTGTTGAACGAATCGGCCAGCACTTCCAGTTCGTCGCCGGTTTTTACCTCTACTGTGTGCTCCATTTCCACGCGCCCGATGGCTTTGGCACCCCTCATCAACGCCAGGATGGGATTGGTGATCATCCGGGAAAGCAGAAAGGAAATGGCGGCGACAATCAGCAACATGGCCGCCATGATGGCGATGAAGCTGCTGCTGATCCCCTCGATACTCCTGTTGATTTCCTCACGGATGTTGGCGGTGGCCGTGGCGATCCGCTCCTTCGTCTCTTCGGCGGGGCGGGAGAATTCATCGATATAGGTGGTCGCCGCCACCATGTATTGCGTCTCCTGGATGGGGGCGATATACATGAACTTCCGGCGGATGACGCGGTCCGAATCCTGCCAGTTGTAATATCCTCCGCCGGAAGAACCGTCGAAGGACTGCTCGAAAAGTGCCCAGAAGCCCGGGAGCATCTCCCGCCAGTTGTGCATGTCGTAATTGATCAACTCCCGGTTCGGATGGAAAAGCATGACCCCCTTGCGGTCGAAAATAATAGTATAACCGGTTACACCCACCGATTGCACGGCGATTTGTTGAAACTCCTTATCCATTTGGAATTTTTTGATGGGTACGCCGGGATGGCGTCGCAGGTAGATCGCACATTGCAGGGCCACATCGATGGCCTTCTGCCGGATCATCCCCGCGCCCAGATCCTCCAGGGCCTTCGCACTGTCCTGGGAAGCACGCTCGCCGATCGCATTGCTGGCTTTAACCGTATAGCGGCTTACCTCCTCGATATCCTGACGAGCGATATAACCGAAGACGACGAGGGGGATCAGCGATATTCCGAGGAGCACCAGGAGCATCTTGGTCCGGATGCGGAACCGGGGATCTTTCACAGGCGCAGTCGTTGCCATTGAATGTCCTGATCCAATCGGTAATAGGCGCGCCGGCGGCCATCCGGCGATTGCTTGACGATCAAGTCGTTGACCACGTAACCTCGGGCCAGATAGTGCATGAACAATGCCCGGCATTTGTCCCGCAGGGCCTGGGCCCGGTCGCGGTCGGTCTTGAGCAGGCGATCCTGGTTGTAGGGGATTTCGATGAACAGAGGACTCTGAATGGATTGAAACAGCCAGCGTTCGCCGTGGCTCTCCAAGCCGTCCGCCCCGATCTGGATTTCATTGATGGTGTTCTCGATGGTGATGGCCGCCGCGTCCGCCGGGGGTATCCGCCCCTCTTCCATACGCTCGCGGACCCGCTCCGAGCCGATCATCCACTCCACGATGAACCGGTCGGTGGAGATGCCCCGGTTGAAATGATCGTTGGTGAAAACGGCGCTGTAATAGTTGAACCCGATTTCCTTCACCAAACCGCCCATCTTCCGGAGGTAGATGTAGCCGTTCCGGGACTGCAGGGGGTCGTAGGTCCAGCGGATCCGCGGGATGTTCCGCTCCTTGGCGCACTCGTAGAGGGCATTGACCATGGCGTCACCCACGTTCTTGTCCTGATAGCGATCGTCCACGCCCATCCGGGCGCCGTACCAGAAAGGTCCGTTATGGTCAAAATCTGCAAAGAGAGCGGCAAAGCCGATGAGCCGGTCCCCTTCGTACCAGGGATCCTCCTTCGCCATGGCCTCCCGCTCCTCCCGGGAATATACCCCTTCGTCGAAGGCCGTCAGAATGAGGCCGTTCGTAAGATATGCCAGCTCGAAATAGACCATCGGGGCGTTGACCTCCCGGTACCCCTCCTTTTTCCAGACCCGTTTCTCCAGCTCTACGACGTCGTTGAGAACGGTGGCGCGGAGATATTTCTCGACGCGTATCTTCCCGCTTCTAATGCTGTTCGTCATCGTGCTGCAGCGTCCCCCTTTCCCTTTCCTCAGGCGCCGGCGTGGGCGTCCTGCCGCGATCGCGGCAAATTGCCGTTGCTCCATCTGATGAACATCGTCAACACATTTCTATCTCCCTCCCGGCGGTAGCAAAGTTCATCGACCATCTTATGAATCAGATAAATCCCCAGACCGCCTATCTTGCGATCCCTAATACCGCAGCTTATATCCGGATGGGGAACGGTGCAGACATCGAAGGGCGTCCCGTTGTCCAGGATCTTGATGACCAGGCGCTGATCGTCGGCAATCTCGCCCTGCAATTCCACCTCGCCCTCCTTCCCCTGATACGCATAACGGATCACATTCACCAGTGCCTCTTCTACGGCCAGTTGCACCCGTACTATCCTGTCCCTCATCACGCCCTGCTGCTCCATCCAGCGGGACAGATCCTCAATGATATCGGATAGATGATTGATGTTAGCTGGAAGGATGATCTGAAAAAAGGACATGGTGATTGTTTTCATCCGGACGCTTTGGCATCCGCGAGACTGTCGAAAATGGGAAATATTATTGAAAAACCGGAGATATCAAATACCTCTTTTACCGGACCGCCGAGATTGCAGAGGATGACGTCGCCGTCGACCGGTTCAAGCCGTTTCGCCAAAGCGAGGATGCTCTGGAGTCCGGCGCTGCTGATGTACTCCAGGGCCACGAAATCGATGATTATCCGCCGGTCGCCCTGGGCAAGCAGATCTTCCGCGGTCCTGTCGAACTGGGGAGCGGATACGGCATCCATTCTTCCCGTCAACGAGATGATGACGGCCTGTCCTTCTTTTCTCACATCGATCTCCATGGCACCCTCCGCAACGAGCTTTGTCCGGACCTGACACGGGAAGAAAGTAACATATAAACCGCGGGCCGGTCAAGATATAGTTGGGTGATTTAATTGCCTTGACAGGGTGTTACGCGGGATTTATAAGGTCCCCAACGGCGGGAGGGACGAAGGCCGGGAAAACATCATTGCGAAGGAGAAACCGCATGAAGCTTCAGGACATGTTCAAACTAAACGGCAAGACGGCCCTCGTCACCGGCGGCGGCCGGGGTATCGGCAGGTTCATCGCCACGGGACTTGCCGAGGCGGGAGCGGATGTGATCGTCACGTCACGAAAAATGAAGAATCTCGAGGCGACGGCCCAGGAACTGGCGGCGAGTTACGGGGTCCGCGCCTATGCCCTCCCCTGCGATCTCGGAAAGGAAGAAGACATCGAACGGCTGGTCGGGGAAGCCCTGGACAAGTGCGGCCGCATCGACATCCTGGTGAACAACGCCGGCGCCACCTGGGGCGCCCCGACTTTGGATTTCCCCCTGGAGAGATGGGACCAGGTTTTCAACATCAATATCCGCGGGGTCTGGATTCTCACCCAGAAGGTGGCCCGGATCATGAAAAACCAGGGCGGCGGAAACATCATCAACATCTCTTCCGTCATGGGCTTCCGGGGCTCCAAGGAAGCGGTCCATCCCGCCGTCCCCTACAACTCCACCAAAGCGGCGATCAACGTTCTGACCATGAACCTCGCCGTGAAACTGGCCCCCTACAACATCCGGGTCAACGCCATCGCCCCGGGCTTCTTCCGGACGGACATGATGGCTTATATAGAAAAACCGGAATTCAAGGCCGCCCACGACGCCATCGTCAACTCCATCCCCCTGCGCCGCGTCGGCGACCAGGATGACATGAAGGCGGTGGCCGTCTTCCTGGCTTCCGACGCCTCGGCCTATCTGACCGGGCACATCATTATCAACGACGGCGGCCTCCTGGCCAAGTAAAAAATGGGGACTGTTCTCATTTTCGCACCTTAACAGACCATCTTCCCCCTCCCCTTCAAGGGGATGAATG
This sequence comes from Deltaproteobacteria bacterium, assembly GCA_029561465.1. Classification (GTDB taxonomy): domain Bacteria; phylum Desulfobacterota; class Syntrophia; order Syntrophales; family UBA8958; genus UBA8958. The sequence continues at coordinate 9,801 of JAKQIZ010000033.1, forward strand.
GGATGGGGATGGGGTAAGGATTTTCAATTTCTGCCAGCAGGCTGCTTCCCCGCTTTACTGGAACTTCACCTGGGGCGTCGCCTTCGCCGCCACCGGGGCCTCGAAGAACGCCGCCTTGTCGAAGCCGAACATCCCGGCCAGGAGATTGGCGGGGAAGCTGCGGATGGCCACGTTGTAATTCTTCACCGCATCGTTGTAGCGCTTCCGCTCCACGGCGATGCGGTTTTCCGTCCCCGCCAGCTCATCCTGGAGGCGCAGGAAGTTCTCGTTGGATTTGAGCTCGGGATATTTTTCCACGACCACCAGCAGGCGGCTCAAGGCGCCGGACAGCTCGTTGTTGGCTTCGATCTTTTCGGGGACGGTATTCGCCCCGCCCACCCGGGCCCGAGCGTTGGTCACCTCCACCAGGACGTCCTTTTCCTGTTTCGCGTAGCCCTTGACTGTCTCGACGAGGTTGGGGATCAGATCGAAGCGACGCTGCAGTTGGTTTTCCACCTGCGCCCAGGCGCTCTTCACACCCTCGTCGAGGGTGACGAACTGATTGTAGGTCCCCTTGAAGAAACCGTAAAGCGACAGGGCCACAAGCAGGAAGGCCACCAGTACCCCAACCAGAATCATCTTTCCTTTGGACATCTCTTTACCTCCGTTCATATAAAAATGCGTTCCTATATATTTGTCTTCGTTCAGTAATTATAGTTCGTCGCCACCTAACCGATTTTGAATCGGCCGGCAATAACGACTCCGTCAGACGCTTACATAAAAAAACGCCTTTCGTCATTTTCGCGCCACGGGAATCCAGCTTTTTCCGGCATCTTCCGGATGCCGGTTCGGGCCCGCCCCGGACCACGATCCGGGACACGGCATGACAAGACAGGTTGTTCCGCAAAGCTCTCATTTTATCATCGCGTGCAGGCTTCCTCACCCCGCCGTGGGAAAGGACAGCTCGTCGATACGCCGGCAGAGCCCGGCGATCTCCCGCAGGTATTCCCGGAGCAGCGCCATGATCTCGCCCGGGGAATAATTGTCCTTCCCCTCCCGGACGAGGAGGCACTTTCTGAACGTCTCCGCCCCGACGCCCGCCGCCCGGGCGGCGGCCTCGACAATCTCCGGCCGCTCCCGGGGGATCTCCCGGCCCAGGAGCCACAGGAGGGCCTTGAAAGCGGTAAGAAATGCCGGCAGGGATTCCCGGATGAGGCGGCGGAGTTCCTTATCCTTCCCCTCCGTCTCCAGAAAGCGCTGCCGGAGGAGCAGGAGCTTGCCCCGGAGTTCCCGCTCCACCTGGAGGCGAAGATATTCCGGCCTGATCTCCAGGGTCGTCAGGACATCCTCTCCGTAAACCATCACATGGTTGAGCTTCATGTCGAGGAATTCGATGGGATAGGCGTCCAGCGCCGCGCCGATGTAGTCCTTCGTCATGAACAGGGGGGTGGCCACCCGGCTCTTCCGCCATCGCGTCGCCACGGCCATGGCCTTTTCCAGGTCCTCCATGCCCCGCTCCGTCAGGACGACAAGAAAATTCAGGTCCGATTTGCCCGGGATGTAGTGCCGGTCCGCCCCGCTGCCGTAAAGTATGAGGGCGACCAACTCGTCGCCGAAGACCTTCCGGTAGTCCGCCGTAAGTTGGGGAAAGATCATTTCCGGTCGTTCGGGAATTTTGCCCATATGTGCCTCCTAAAAGCTGCCCCCGGCGCCGCCGCCGCCGCTCCCGCCGCCGCCGAATCCGCCGAATCCGCCGCCGAAACCTCCAAAGCCGCCGCCGCTGAAGCCACCGCCGCCACCCCGCCGTCCGCCGCTCATGAGCCCGACAATGAGCCAGGGGAGGATCTCCCGCCCCTGTCGCGTCCCCAAGAGAAAGAACAGGGCGATGGCGATCAGCGCCAGGGTCCAGAAATCCATCCCCCCCTGCCGGCGCCGCTGCGGCGTCCGGGGCTGTTCCGGGGCCGGATTCCCCGTCAGGGTCACCCCGGCGTTTTGCGCCACCACGGTGGCGATGGCGGTCATCCCGTTGGCCATCCCCTTCCCGAAGTCGTTCCGGCGGAAATAGGGGAGCATGTATTTGTCCCGAATCTCGCCGACGCGGCCGTCCGGAAGGATGCCCTCCACACCGTAACCCGTCTCGATACGCATCTTCCGTTCCTTGACGGTGACGAAGAGGAGGACGCCCTTGTCCTCACCCTTCCGGCCGATCCCCCAGGCCTGGTAGAGACGGTTGACGTAGTCGTTGATCTCCTCGTCGCCGATGGTGGCCATCGTCGCCACCACGAGGGCCGTGCCGGTCTTCTGCCAGACCTCCTGGGCGAGGTTTTCCATCTGCTGGCGGTACTCCGGGGCGATCACGCCGGCAAAATCGTTCACCGCCCCCTGGGGACGGGGAAAGGCCTCCTTGCCGAAGGCGGCGGCGCCGGTGAGAAGGACCGCCAGGAGAAGCACCCCCCCGAGGAGGATCCGCCCGAACCGCCGTCTTGCGCCCTGCCCGCCCGCCATGATCACCATCCAAATTTGATGAATTCGTAAAAAGTCATGATGGAGACGACGAAGTAAAAAGCTCCAGAGGCAAGGCGCGCGAATCCTGAGGAATGAGGCGTACTTGTGCGTACGTCGCAGTGACGAAGGATGAAGCGCAACGCCGCATATG
>JAKQIZ010000042.1 GCA_029561465.1 Deltaproteobacteria bacterium
TCTCCCGCAGGGCCTTGACGCTGTGCTGCGTCGGCTTGGTCTTCACTTCCCCCGCCGTCTTGATAAAGGGGACCCAGGTCAAGTGGATGAAAACCGCATTCTGTTTGCCCACCTCCAGGCGGAACTGCCGGACCGCCTCCAAGAAGGGTAGACTTTCGATGTCTCCCACGGTGCCCCCGATTTCCACGATAGCCACGTCGAAATCCTTCGCGCTTTCCCGGATAAAACCCTTAATCTCGTTGGTGATATGGGGGATGACCTGGACGGTCTTGCCCAGGTAGTCCCCCCGCCGCTCCTTGGCGATGACGGAAAAATAGACCTGCCCCGTGGTGAGGTTGTTGCTCTTCTTCATTCGCGTCGCCGTGAAGCGCTCGTAATGGCCGAGGTCCAGGTCCGTTTCCGCCCCGTCGTCGGTTACGAAGACCTCACCGTGCTGGAAGGGACTCATGGTTCCCGGGTCCACGTTGATATAGGGGTCCAGTTTCTGGTTCGTGACCAGCAGACCACGGCACTCCAGGAGGGCGGCGATGGAGGCGGCGGCCAGGCCCTTGCCCAGGGAGGAAAGGACGCCACCGGTGACGAAGATGAATTTGGTTTCTTTCATGACGGTTCCTCGATCTTCTTTTTGATTAGATCGGCGATGTATTCAACCGGTTGCCCCAGCAACATCTCCATGGGCAAGGCATCCAGGCAGGCGTCCGACCAGGGAAGATTGTACTCGTTGATCAAATTGCGGATGTCGTTATAGCGGTAACCCAAGACCTCCTTTTTCTCCGCGGCGGTCATGTCCGGCCGGTAGGTGATGTGGAGGAGCAGAAGCTTTTCCACCTGAAAATTGTTGCCCAGCAGCGGGGCGATGACGATCGTCGCCCCATCCGCCTTACCGAAGCCGGCATATATGTCGCCCATGCTGACAATGGTCCGTTTCGTCCCCATGAGTTTTTTCGATCCCGCCACCCGGGAAGACATCCGGGTGGCCGTGCCTTCCCGCCGCAGTATCTCGATTAGGGTGTCTTCCTCTGGATGGCCTTCCGCGTCGAGGTTGGCGATGCCATAGAGGGTATAGCCGGAGATTGACGCCAGGGCCGGTTGCAGTGCCTTGAGAGCCATGATGTTCTTCCCAGTCAGGGATCTGGCCGGGAAGCCGAGATCCCGGAGGAGTTGGAAGATCGGACCGGAGATCGCCTCCTCCGCCCTGCTGGTGCCCACCGTCACGGTTTTCGCCTGATGACGGATAGCGTCGATGGGCCGGGAAAGCTCGTCGATGGCATGGCCCAGGGAGACGTCGAGGAGGTCAAGGGGAGAGGTGAATTCCTCCTCTCCTTGAAAATCGAGCCAGAAGTCTTCCAGGGGAAGTTTGCCCACGGCATATTTCAACAGGAGGACGATATTGGCTATCGTCCGGACGTTGACCTGGGAAAAGGCACCTTGTAACAGCCGCTCCTGAAAATCCACGGCGAACTCACTGATCAGCCGCCGGAACTGGCGGTCGAAAAGGCGGTCGTACAGGGAATAAGATCGTTTGCCCTGCTCGATCATAGCCTGATGCATCCGGCTTCGGAACTCCCGGAGATAATCGGCCTCCGCGTCGATGCTCCGGGCGGCATAATATCCCCAGAGATGGCCGGCGACGGTGTTGAGGATCACCGGCAGGGGCAGCGGCGCCCGGGGGACGGTGATCACCGCCTCGGCGACCTCGTTGAACCTTTCCTCCCCCTCGTCGGCGAATACGACGATTCCGGCTTTGTGGGCCTTGAAGATGGCCACGTCCTTGACGATGTCCCCGATCACGGCGGGTGGGCTTCCGGCCGCGCAGACGAGGATCAGCGGTTCGGCGGACAGATCGATGTGCTTCTTGTTTTCCACGATGTCTGAAGAGATTGTCTTATAACACAGCTCGCTGAGTTTGATCCGTATTTCATCCGCCGCCGCCTTGTTGGGGCCGCTGCCCACGACGGCCCAGTACTTCTTCTTCCCCGTCAACGTCTCGGCGGCCCGACGGATCTGGTCCCGCCTTTCCATGACCCGGCCCATCATTTCCGGCGCCCGGGCGATGATCTCCAGTTCTCCGGAGATATCCTCGTCGGACATCGTTTTCAGGAGTTGGGCAAAGCTCAGCGCCAGGATGTGTCCGGCGACGATCTGGGAATAGAAGGCCTTGGTGGAGGCAACGGACATCTCAATGTCCCGTCCGTCGGAGGTGTAGAAGACCCCATGGGACCTGGCGGTGATATCTGATTGCCGCCGGTTGACGATGGCGATGATCCGCGCCCCCCGTTCCGCCGCCATGGCGACGGCCCGGTTGGTGTCCGTGGTGGTTCCCGATTGGGTGATGGGAATGACCAGGGTGTCGGCGAGACGTTCCGCCAGGTCGAAACCGCTCAATTCCGAGGCGACGCGGGCCGTGATCTCGATGCCGCTTTCGGCGAGATACCGGGAACAAGCCCCGGCGATCGCCTCGCCGGCCACCGCGGCGGTGCCGTGGCCGATGACGATGATCCGTTTAAGGGCGCCGGTCGCAAGGGACTGCCGGACGGCGGGCGGCACGATGTCGGGGCCGAGATTGAAGCGCACCGCCCGGCGGCCATCCCCTTCCTCACGGAGCTCGTATTTGCCCCGCAATGTTTTTCTTATGGAAGTGCCGGCCTCGTTTATCTCCTTGAGGAAAAAGTGGGGATGATCCCCCCGGTCGATGTCCCTTGTTGTGATCTCCGCCCGCCGGACCAGGGCGGGAGTGATCGCCAGAGGCGTCCCGCCGTAGGTACAGGCCCGGATTCCCTCCGGCCCGCCGGAATCACCGGTCCCGAGGATGAAGATCTGTCCCGTTTCTTCTCCGTCCATCTTGAGGAAATAAGGCGTGCCCTCCACCAGCCCGTAGAGTTCCGAGGAGAAGAGGTAGCGATCACCGGCGAGCCCCACATAGATGGACTGGCCGCTTCCCCGCAGGGCCAGAAAGGCCTTTCCCGGTTCCACGTTGGTGGTCATGGCGATGGCGTGAGAGCCCTCAAAACCGTTCACCGCGCGGCGGAAGGCCTCGGCGGCGTCACATCCGGACCGCAGGTGCCTTTCGATCTCCAGGGGGATAATTTTGGTGTCCGTGGTTATCGCCGGGGCGATGAACTCGCCGCCAGCCTCTAGGGCGTCGCGGAGGGGGCGGTAGTTGTCGATGTCACCGTTGAGGGCGACGCTCACGGACCAGTTCCCCAGGCCGTAGGCGGGATAATGCTTTTCAGCTCCGCCCACCGGTCCGTCCCGGCGGGAGAAGTTGTTCACGGGATGGCAGTTTTCCTCCGTTATGGATCCGACGGAGGCCCAGCGGGTGTGGGCCAGGGAAACATCCCCGGCGGTGTTCAAGGAAGCCAGAAGCTGGAGGACTCGGTCCCGGGAGATGATATTACGCAATTCCCGGACGTTTCTGCCCAGGGCGCCGATGACGGCAGCGGTCTTGTAAACGAACGACAGAGAGACGGCGGCGGCCCCAAATCCCGTCGCGTCCGGGGCGAGAGCACGGTTCTCCTTCCTTTCCGGCGGCTCCGGTCTCCGGCAGGAGCAGTGAATCGTACCATTGATGAAGTCGCCGGCGCCGGACCGGGCCTGGAAATCATCGTAGAGCCCCTGCTCCTTGAGTTTTTCCACCGCCGCCGACCAACTTTCCGGATCGGCGATCGTCAGGTCGATCTGGATTCCCGCGGAATCTCTCCCCCGCACTTCCAGACGGTCCAAGGCGTTGAGCAGATAGTTGAGCTGCAGGTATTTTTTCAAGGCCGTCGGCGTCGGGGATGCCTCCGGGCCGCCGGCAAGCTTCTCGATCCGGTTGATGTTTTCCAGGATATCTCTTTCCAGGGACCAGACGATGTCTTTCAATAACGACAGGCGACTATTGAGAATCTCAATCTCCGCTGTGGTGAAACGGAGGGCGTTTTCCTCCAGGAGATTCTCCTCTGCCACAGTAAAACGCCGCATTTTTTCAGCCGCGAGGGCCGTATTCTCGGTCTGGTCCGGAGCCGTGAGCAGTTGAAGGAAAGGTTCGATATCCTTTCGGGAAAGCACTATCCTGTCCAACTCCGCCAGGAATTCTTCTCCCCCCAGATACCCCGGCGCCGTGGCCTTCCCGGCCAGCAGGGCCGGCAGCCCCTTTTCCCGGACCTTCCGAAAATTCGCCTTCAGGGAGGCGGTGAAATCGACATCTACTTCTGCTGTTTGCCCCTTGTTGATTGCGAGGATACCCGCAAGCCCACAGGGAAGGGTGGTATTCAAAACGGGAAAGATGATGAGGGATCGGGGGGGTAGTTCAGCCGGAGCGCGACCGATGTAAACGCGCCAGTTCCACATCCAGAAGAAGGTTCCGGCAAACTGCTTTAACGACATATCGACAATTTCAGCGTTTCGATCATTAGCCTCTGCATGCGGGTATGCAATCCAGGACCCGGTTGATGACATTATCTACGATGTTCTGCAGCCAATCCGTCCCCGCCTTGACGGTGTGTTCGTCCAGATTCTGGATGGTTTGGAGATAGTCTCGGTGTTCATGGCCCCGGATTTCCATGGCGGCCAGGAAGAATGTCCGGTTTTGGTCTTCCCGCTCCGCTTCGCTACCATCGGTGAAGCAAGCTTCGATAGCGGGCCATTTTTCCATAAATTCCCGTTTCTGCCGGATCAGGGTCTCCCGACGGGTGCCCGAGAGGATCCTTTCGGAGATGGTGATGGATTTTTCCATCTTTTCCGCCAGGGCCCGAAAACGGCTCAGCCGCTCGCCGATGGCCAGCTCCAGTGTGTCCAGCGCCCCGGCGTAAAGTTCCCTGCCCAGTTCCCGGGCGACGAAAAAGGGCCGGCGGACGAGGATGTACCATTGCCGGAGGGCGAGAAGATTGGCTAGATAAATGATATTGTTATGGATGCGCCGCCGGATGTCGCCGTAGAAGCCCATGTGAAAATTGACCTCGTAGGCCATGTTCCCCGTCTGGCCGAGGAGTTTGCCCCCCTCGGGGAAGTCCCCCCGATAGACCGTTCCCGCCGAGATTACCGTTCCGTAACCGATCCGGGTGGGCCCTACGATTCCTCCCTGGCCGCCCAAGAAGATCGGGGGCTGATTCAGCATGACACCCCGGGGGACATCACCGATCAGGGAGGGGGTGGCCTTATCCTGATTCGGGGTATAGTTGAAGTGAATATAAGAACTTCCCACTTCCGTATGGTTCTTCCGGCTCGTTCCTCCGGCGAGGAAGCAGTCGCAGAAGTTGATCAGACTGCCGAGGGTGACAAAGGGAAAGAGGATCGTTTGCTTTAGACCCACGGCATGGGCTCCGTTCGCCTCTTCCTCCAGGAGACAGCCCTCCCGCACCTGGGCGCTGCTGCCCAGGTTAACCTTCTCCAGGCATACGGATCTGTTGAAAAATCCGCCCTTCAGTTCCACCCGGGGCCCCAACTGGCAATCGAGGATCGTAGCGGGGGCTTCGCAACCAAGTTTAACTCCCGGCATGATCAGGGTTTTTTCCCCGTGGATCCGCGTGCCGCTGTAAAAGATCACGCCCTCGCCGGCGATACGTTCTATCGCCACTTCCGGTCCGATCTCCACGGTGGTCGGGTTGGGCATGGACACCCCTTTTTCGAGCAGGAGTCTTATTTTGGGATCGGTGGACATATCTCCTCCGTAATGACGCTTAACGTTCTAACCCGAGTTTGGTCATCTTTTTATGGAAGGTGTTGCGGTTGATGCCCAGATAATCGGCGGCCCGGCTTTTGACGTGCTGGGATCGCTCCAGGGCGATTCTGAAGAGACAACGTTCCACGATGGCGGTCACATCCTCATAAACCCTGCTTTTTGCCGCCGTAGTGTCGCCGAGGATCGTGACGATGTCCGCCAGCTTCTGGGAGAGGATGTCTTCCGCCACCGCATGGAGGGATGTCACCCTCGCCTTATTGCCCACCAGCGGTGTTTCTTTGTGATTGTCCTTCATAAAACAGGCTTTTTTATCCTTACTTTTTAGGGCGTGAATTTCATGTATATAATGACCAACAGGACAACGGCGGCTACCCAAACCGCCACTAGGTCGGATATGTTCCGGGTTGGATTTTCGATCTGCTCCCTGGCCTCGGCTTCGATCTCGATCTTTCCCCCGTCGAGATGCCGGATGATTTCCCCCACCAGGGTGGAAAAGGAATCATAGGCGTTCGAGATGATATGAAACCCCTTCTTGGTTGTCAAGAGGATATAGACCCTGCTTCTCACTTTCAGGCAACCCACATGGGTGATGTCACTCCACAGGAGTTCCCTGCTCTTGAGGAGCTTCTTCAGCGCCACGCCGCTCTCGGAAACCGAAACACTCCGGTTCATGGCCTCCAGAAAGATCAGGAGGGACAGGCCGGCAAAGACGGTCAGGACGATCTTTTCCGTTCCAGAACCTTTGTATGCCAGGGAAACGATCAGCAGAAAGAGGAGCAGCAGGACGTCGATGCCCAGGGGGATGATGAACGACCGGCGGATGCGGTATGTACCCTCGGACATGATCAATCCTTTCTGGTGAAAGAACCGCTTTTACCGCCGCTTTTAGCGACGAGCATGACGTCGGAAATGGTCATTTCCCGGTCGGCGGCTTTGCACATGTCGTAGATGGTGAGGGCGGCGACGCTTACGGCGGTCAGGGCTTCCATCTCCACGCCGGTTCGGCCTATGGTTCTTACCCGGGCTTCGATGGCAATCTCACCCCGTTCGCGGTTGTCGGTAAAAGAAATATCGATCCCCGTAAGCTCCAGAGGATGGCACATGGGAATCAGACGCCCCGTTTCTTTGGCGGCCATGGTCCCGGCGATGCGGGCAACGCCGATTACGTCTCCCTTCGGGATGCCGCCGTCAGCAATGAGGGCCAGGGTCTCCGGTTTCATCACGACCCGGCCCCGGGCCACCGCCTCCCTGGCCGTCGGTTCCTTGCCGGAGACATCGACCATTTTTGCCCGGCCCCGCTCATCTACATGCGTCAGCTTCACCATGTGAAAACGTCACCTCGCCGCGAAGTATCGCTACGCGTTTATGAATTCCCCATCCGCCGGGAGGGTCGGGGTAGAGGGGTGCCAGTTTATCCCGTTCTCCCGTGATGGCTCCTACGAACATAAAACTTATCACAGCCTCTTTTTCCCGTCAAGACAGTTGAAAAATCTCTGGAATTTCTATATATATACCACAATTTTTTCTCCGGGGGCGTTATGATCGTAAAAGTCCTGGGCAGCTCCGTAATCGGCATTGAGGGTTACCTCATTGATGTCGAGGTCTATACCGCCCCGGGGCTTCCCCAATTCTCCACGGTGGGCCTGCCCGACGTGGCCGTCCGGGAAAGCCGGGAACGGATCAAGGCGGCGGTCAAGAGTTCCGGCTATCCCTTCCCCCGTCATCATGTCACCGTCAATCTCGCCCCGGCGGATATCAGGAAAGAGGGCACGGGCTTCGACCTCCCCATTGCCGTGGGCATCCTGGCGGCGGAAGACGTGGTCCGGCCGGATCTGCTGGGCGCCTATCTCCTCCTCGGGGAGCTGTCGCTCGACGGCCGGATCAAGGGGGTCCACGGGGCGCTGCCGGCCGCCCTCAAGACCCGGGACCTGGGCCTCCGGGGCATCCTGGTTTCCCCGGAGAACGCATCGGAGGCCGCCCTGGTGGCGGGTATCGAGGCAATACCTGTGGCTTCCCTAACTGAAGTAGTGGAATTTCTGAACGGAATAAGTGAGATAAAACCGGCGCGTCGGGATGACCGGGACATCATTTCCGGAGGTGAGGACGAGGATTGTGATTTCCGGGACGTCCAGGGACAGGATCAGGCCAAGCGCGCCCTGGAGATTGCCGCGTCTGGGGCCCACAATATCCTGCTTCTCGGACCGCCGGGGAGCGGCAAGACCATGCTGGCCCGACGCCTGTCCTCCATCTTGCCCGCCCTTTCCTTCGCCGAGGCCGTAGAGGCGGCGAAGATCTATTCCGTTGCCGGTCTTTTGAATCGCGGCGAGGTAATGATCCGCCGCCGTCCCTTCCGCGCCCCCCATCATACCATCTCCGACGCCGGCCTCATTGGCGGGGGCGCGACGCCCCGGCCCGGCGAGATCAGCCTGGCCCATCACGGGGTGCTTTTCCTCGACGAACTGCCGGAATTCCGGAAAAACTCCCTGGAGGCCCTGCGGCAGCCCCTGGAAGAGGGGACGGTTACCATCGCCCGGGCGGCCACGACGGTGGTCTATCCGGCCCGTTTTTTGTTCGTGGCGGCCATGAACCCCTGCCCCTGCGGATATTATGGCGACGCCCGCCAGACCTGCCGGTGCAGCGCCCAGCAGATCCGCCAGTACCAGCGGCGCCTGTCCGGGCCGCTTCTGGACCGCATTGACCTCCACATCGAAGTGCCGTCGCTGCGCTACCGGGAGCTGGTGGGGCGCTACCAGGGAGAAAGCTCCGCCGTAATCCGGGAGCGGATCGAAAAGGCCCGGGCCATACAGGAGCGGCGTTTTGCGGGAAAGATGACTCCCTTCAACGCCCGTATGTCCGACGCCGAGGTCAAACGCTACTGCCGGATCGATGAGGATGCCCAACAGTTGCTGGAGATGGCCATGGAGAAGCTCGGGCTGAGCGCCCGAGCCTACAAACGGATCCTCAAGGTGGCCCGGACGATCGCCGATCTCGATGACCGGGAGCTTCTGGAGGCCTCTCACGTCGCCGAGGCGATTCAGTACAGAAATCTTGATCGAAAACTCGTTTAGTGATAATGGTTGCGACCAGTCATCAATCGGGAGCAGGGTAGGGAGTTTCTACCGGGCGTCGACCTTTCGGCCGTTTTTTGCCGGCTCTCGAACTATCAAGGGGGGAAAAGGAATATTATGGAAATCATGATTGTTCAGGCCGATCCGGCGAAAAGGAAGGCCAAGCCGAAGGATGAGTCGAAACTGGGGTTCGGAAGGGTCTTGACGGATCACATGTTTACCATGTCCTACCATTCCAGCCGGGGCTGGTACGATCCCGTCGTCCGGCCCTATGAGGAGCTCCGTCTCGATCCGGCGGCCATGTGCCTCCACTACGGCCAGCTCATCTTCGAGGGCATGAAGGCCTACCGGGGCAAAAGCGGGGAGATATATCTGTTCCGGCCCACCGAGAATATTCGGCGGATGAACGAATCGGCCCGGCGTCTCTGTATGCCGACCCTGGATCCGGAGCTTTTTTTGGAAGGCCTGAAAAAACTCGTTCTCCTGGAGCAGGACTGGATCCCCAAAAGCAGCGGCGCCTCCCTGTATATCCGGCCCACCATGATCGCCACCGAGGCAGCCCTGGGGGTCCATCCCGCCGACGCCTATCTGTTCTTTATCATTGTCGGTCCGGTGGGGGCTTACTATCCCGAGGGATTCAGCCCGACAAAGATCTATGTGGTGGAGGAATACGTCCGTTCCGCTCCGGGGGGTATCGGCTATTGCAAGGCCGCGGGAAACTACGCGGCGAGCCTCATGGCCAGCGCCATGGCCATTGAAAAGGGCTACACCCAGGTCCTCTGGCTCGATGCCGTGCATAGAAAATTCGTGGAGGAAGTGGGGACGAGCAATATCTTCTTCGTCATCGACGGCGAGTTGATCACCCCGCCTTTGGGAGGGACGATCCTGCCCGGCGTTACCCGCGATTCGGTCCTGCAGATCGCCCGTTCCTGGGGCCTCAATGTTTCCGAGCGGCCCCTGTCCATGGAAGAGATACTGACCGCCTTTAACAACGGGTCCCTGCAGGAGGCCTTTGCCTCGGGGACGGCGGCCATCGTCTCTCCCATCGGACAGGTCTGCTACCAGAATCGGGAATATGCCATCAATGAGGGCCGTACGGGAAGCCTGACGGAGAGGCTCTACGAGGAGATCCTCCGGATTCAGTACGGAGAAAAGGAAGATCCCTTCGGCTGGCGTTTGCGGATCGCCTGAGGTGACAACCGCGGCGCCGCGGATTAGGGACGCTATTCCGGGCACTTGCCCCGGCAATTCACAAAGATGTGGAAAAAACTGTTGATAACTATGTGTACAGTTTTCCTAAGTCTATAAATGATACGGTTTTATATCGGATTGCCGCTCTTTTAGGCAGACTTAAAGGATAAATAAAACAAGTAGTTACGCAGGTATCGAAGTTTTTTCATGGGTTAGGCGTCCCGTTGTGTGAGATATGCACATGATCCGGAAAATGGCATGATTTTTGACCGGTGGGTCATGGCGGTCAGGGAGGTGCGAGGATGTATAGAAATTTGTTTCTCATTGGGGTCATAATAGTGGCGGCCGCCGTTCTGATCGGGGTTTCCGGGCCGTCCGCCTGGGGGGAGTCGCCCGCCCTGGAGGAGGTGATCCGGGGATTGCAGACCGCCTATGAAAAAACCACCGATCTGAAGGCGTCGTTCGTCCAGGAGGTTGCCCTGGCGTCGGTGAACCGCAAGGAGCGAGAAGAAGGGACCGTGTATTACAAACCACCCCGGCGCATGCTCTGGGATTATACAAAACCAGCGGTAAAAAAGCTGATCATAAATCCCGACAAGGCCTATCTGTATGTCCCCAAGGACCGGGCGGTTTACGTACAGGAAACGGCCCGGATCTTCAAATCCCAGCTTATTGTACGTCTCCTCGACGGTCTCGGGAAGGTGACCGAGGATTTTCAACTCGCCTTTGCGGATCCTGGTGCGCCCACGGATAAAAACGGCAACTACCTCTTGGTCATGACACCGAAAAAGGCCGATCTCGGGGTGGACAAGATCTTCGTGACCCTGAGTCACGAGGATTTCACCATCATCCAATGCCGCTTTGCCGACACTTTCGGCAACCGGACCACGGTGCTGTTCCGCAACATTCAACGCAATATCAAGCTGCCCGACAAGCTCTTCCAGTTCAAGACCCCGCCCAAAGTCGAGGTCTATCCGCTTTCATGACCGGGCCTCGCTCTTATCCGTTATGGGAATAATATTGGGGATCAATCAGGGGGAGGATGGATTCCTCCCGGCGCATTCCGACGAAGAGTGGCTCGAGGTCAACGGCCGGGGCGGCTATGCCTCCAGCACCCTGCTGAACTGTCATACCCGCAAGTATCATGGTCTCCTCGTTGCTCAACTGGCCGCGCTGCCGGGGCGTTATGTCCTCCTGTCCAAATTCGAGGATACCATAATCCGCGGCGGCCGCCGGGAAGCCCTGAGCTGTCACAAGTACCCCGGCGTTTTTTTCCCGGCGGAATATTCTTTTCTCAAGGAATTTCAGCAGGATATATGTCCTTCATTTCTCTTTTCCGGCGGCGGGCTCCGGATCAGGAAATCAGTCCTCCTCGTGGCGGACGAGGACAGTCTCCTGATCCGTTACGATCCCGAAGCTTGTCCGGCATCTGGGGTGTTGAGGCTGCGGCCCTTCGTGGCCTACAGGGATTACCACCACCTGAGCAAAGAGAACCCGTTCCTAAAGGGTAATGCCGACGCGATCAAAAACGGTTTCTCCCTCAGGCCTTACGCGGGAATGCCGCCCCTGGTCATCCAGACAAACCTGCGGCCCCGCTGGCAACCGGAGCCATTATGGTATCATAACTTCGAATATGCCGAAGAAGCGGCCAGGGGATATGAACATCACGAAGATCTCTTCAGTCCCGGGCTCCTGGAGATACCGCTTCGGCAGGGAAAGGCGGTCCTGGTCCTTGTATCCCTTACCCCTTTCTACGGGCGGTTGAGCAAGAAATGGGATGATGAGGTGCGCCGCCGCCGGGAGGTCCGAGACAAGGATGAACGGACTGTAGCGATCCTGGCGGCCGGGGGGTCGCTGACGGGGAGACAATTCCCGGGGATGGGAGAGGAATCCGCGGCGTCCGGCGGCGACGCCGGTGGAGAAACGAAAACCGAGGGCGATAGGATGTCTCCCGGCAATGCTGCCGCCGGGACCGCCGGGAAAAGTCCCGAACGGGAAATCGTCGCGGCAGTGGCCTTGGAAAAACGGGACATCGCCATCTCGGAAACCGACTCTGCCGGGATCGCCGCGGAGCGGGAATTACTCGGCATCCTCCTGCAGGCGGGAAGGCGTTTCCTGATCCGCACCGCCGCGGGGCATCCGGCGATCATTGCCGGTTATCCCTGGTTCGGGGAATGGGGACGGGACACCCTGCTGTCCCTGCCGGGACTTGCCTTTTGTTCCGGCCGCCGTCGGGAGGGGCTGGAGATACTCGTCCGGATGGCCCGGTTTGAGCGCCAGGGTCTCCTGCCCAACGTCTTCTCCGAACGGGACGCAGATCATGCCTACAATACCGTTGACGCCCCCCTGTGGTTCTTCTGGGCCGTCCAGCAACTCCTTCTGGACGACGCCGGTGACCGGACTCAGGCGGTGGTGGAAAAGAACCTCTGGCCGGTGATGAAAAACATCCTTCGCCAGTTCATTCACGGCACCATCTTCAACATCTACATGGACGACAACGGTCTGATCCATGCCGGCGCGGAGAACCGGGCATTGACCTGGATGGATGCCTGCATTGACAACCGCCCCGTGACGCCCCGCCACGGTTATCCCGTGGAGGTTAACGCCCTGTGGTACAATGCCGTCCACTTCGCCGCCGACCTGGCCTCCCGGTTCGGGGACCGGGAGTTCTACTTTGACGATCTCATCGAGAAAATTCGCCGGTCTTTTCTGGAGATCTTCTGGAACGACGATGATGCTTGCCTGGGGGATGTTTACCAGTCCGGGTGCCTCGATCGATCCATCCGTCCCAATCAGATTTTCGCCGTCTCGCTGCCCCATTCCCCATTGGCGCTGACCCAGGCGCGCCTGGTGGTGAAAAAGGTGCGGGACGAACTCCTCACTCCCGTGGGGATTCGCACCCTTTCCCCCCGGGATCCGCGCTATCGGGGCCGTTACGCCGGCTCGCCCGCCGAGCGGGACGGGGCCTATCACCAGGGTACGGTCTGGCCCTGGCTTTGGGGCCCCTTCGGAGAGGCCTGGCTCAAGGTCGCCGTCGACCGGGAAGGGGTAAAGAGGACCCTTCGGGATGGCCTCCGCACCTTCCTGACCGGCCATTTCCGGATGGCGGGGATCGGCTGCGTCTCCGAGGTCTTCGACGGCGATTACCCCCACCGGCCCGGGGGCTGTATCGCCCAGGCCTGGTCCACGGCAGAGATCATCCGTCTCTACACCCTCATCGGTGGATCGTAGCAATTACCGTTTACCGTGCGTAACCGCGGGGCAATGACATGACGGGGAACGGCAGCCGGGCGGGAGGAAACAGGTTCTGGGGAGAAACGACGGCCTTTCTCGCCCTGTTTCTCGACAATGTCGGGGTGCTGATCTTTCTCAGCGCCATCCTGGTTTTCACTTTCAATTATCCCGCGGAGATCGTCCTGACCCGCATGATCCCCGGTACGGCCGTAGGGGTTTTCTGCGGCGACCTCATCTATACCTGGCTGGCCATTCGCCTGAGGAAGAAGACCGGGCGGAATGATGTCACCGCCATGCCCCTGGGTCTGGATACGCCCTCCACCATCGGAATCGCCTATGCCGTCCTGGGACCGGCCTATGTGGCCACCCGGGACGCCGAGCTAACCTGGCACATCGGCATGACCACCCTGTTCATGATCGGCGCCGTAAAGATCGTCACGTCCTTTTGCGGCGCCTGGCTGCAGCGCGTCATTCCCACCGCCGGACTCCTGGGCCCCCTGGCGGGGATCGGTCTTTTGCTTTTGGGTTTTCTCCCCCTCCTGGATGTCTTCGGCGAGCCCATCGTGGGTCTCACCGCCCTGGGGATCGTCTTTGCCGTTATCCTGGCCCGGCTGGAGCTTCCCGGCCGGATGCCCGGGGTCCTCGTGGCCGTCGTTGTGGGGACCCTCATCCATCTCGTCCTCGGATACGGGGGCTATCTGCCTGAATTCCGGCCGCCGTCCCTGGAAATGAAGCTCTATATCCCCGTTTTCTCGTTGGATTTTATCAAAAGTCTGCCCCAGAGCCTGCCTTATCTGTCCATCGCCATTCCCTTCGGGATCATGACCATCATCGGGGGCATCGATAATACAGAGAGCGCCCGGCTGGCCGGGGACGCCTACCGGAGCAGGGACATCCTTCTCACCGAGGCCTTCACCTCGCTCATCGCCGCCTTCTTTGGCGGCGTGGCCCAGACCACTCCCTACATCGGTCACCCGGCGTACAAGAAGATGGGGGGAACCTACTGGTACACCCTCTTCACGGGGGTGCTCATCGGGGTGGGGGCGGTGGTCGGATTGTTGTCGTTGTTCGTGGCGGTCATCCCCCGGGCGGCCCTGGCCCCCATTTTTATGTTCATCGGCTTCGAGATGACGAGGCAGGCTTACCAGGAGGCACCTGTGCATCATTCCCCGGCGGTTAGCATCTGCTTTCTCCCTGTGGCGGCCAACATGATGCTTATCATCCTCGGTCAATTTCTGGGCCCCCTGGCGGTCGCGCCGGACACTCTGCCGCCCCGCCTCCAGATCCTCCATCAGAATCTGACGGTATTGAGCAACGGTTTCATCGTCACCGGGCTGCTCTGGGGGAGCATGCTGGCCTTTCTCATCGACGGAAAAAAGCACCGGGCCTCCCTTTGCGCCGTCATCTGCGCCCTCTTCAGCCTTTGCGGCATCATCCATTCCGTGCTGCCTTCGGGGGAGATCTATCCGCCCTGGCGGCCGGCCGGTTATGCCCATTATTTCATTGCGGCCGGATATGGGTTGCTGGCGGTCGTTTTCGCCGTCCTCCGGCCCGGGAAGGTCGGGGACGACAAGATATTCAAGGAGTGACAGCGGTGGTTTATGATATCTCCGGAGGCGGGAATCCCGCTGCCGGGGAGGAGGCATGAAGAAACGTGCAGATGCCCAGCAACGGCGGGTGTGTGGGGTGATCAAGAGCGCTGGGTGCGGGAGGAGGAGGTCGCAATGCCATACTATGTAACCGACGATCATGTCCGTCTGTACTACGAGGTACGGGGAAAAGGACGGCCGGTGGTGCTCGTCCACGGTCTGACGGCCAACCGCCGTCACTTCCGCAAACAGACGCCGGAGCTGGCCGGAGAATTCCAGGTCATTACCATGGATCTACGCGGTCACGGGGATTCGGAGGTGCCGGAGCACGGCCTGACCCTGCCCCGCCTGGCCCGGGACCTCAGGGAACTGACGGAATATCTGGAACTCACGGACCTTTCCATGGTGGGGTGGTCCCTGGGTGCCCATGTCATCTTCGAGTATGTGAAGCAGTATTCCTGCCGGGGGATAGCGAAGGTCGCCGTGATCGACATGGCCCCCCGACTCCTGAGGGCCCCGGACTGGCCCTGGGGTCTTCCCGGTGTCTTCAGCAGGAAGACGGGGGATTTCGGACCCGAGGACAACCTTGTCATGCTGGGAGCCATGCTTGGTGACTGGGAGGCCTACAGCCGGATCGTCGCCCAGCGGATCCTGAACAAGTCCCTTTTCAACGACCGGATGGAATTCGACGATCGGGGGGATTTCAAAGGCAAGGCGGATCTTCCCTGGCTGTATGCCGAGGCCCGGAGGAACACCCCCCACGTTATCATCGCCCTCTGGATTTCTCTGTCCCTCCAGGATTACCGGCCGGTTTTGAAGGAGATCACGGCGCCGTGCCTCCTGGCCTACGGTATGGAAAGCAACTACTATCCCCCGGAAAATTACGCCTTCATGGCGGAGGCGATGCCCCGGGCCCGGACGGTTCCCTTTGCCGGCTGCGGCCATGCCCTGCACATCCAGGATCCCGAACGGTTCAACCGGGAACTGATCGAATTCCTGCGGGAATAGTGAACACGACGGTGTCGCCTGCCGGAGCAAGCGCCGGCAGTTCATTGTACCCTCCAGACGGGATTTGATCGGTTAATATGAATGCGGATATCATGGGGATCCGCTGCGGATGATCGATCCTGTTCAGTTCATAAGTCCTGGCAGAAAGAGGGCAATTTCGGGAAACATGATCAGGAGGAGAGAGAGGATGACCATGGCACTGAGCAAATGCAGCGCCCCCTGGAAGATGGTATGCAGGGGGACGTCCCGGGCGACGCCGCCCACGACATAGACGTTTATTCCCACCGGGGGGGTGATGACGCCAATCTCTGCGACCAGGACAATGATGACCCCAAACCATATGGGATCGTAACCCAGAGTGGTCACTACTGGATAGAAGACGGGAATGGTGAGCATGATCATCGCCAGGGAATCCATCAGACAGCCGAGAAAAAGATAAACACATATGATCATGCCGATAATTGCTGCCGGCGGCAGGGAAAGCCCGGCTACCCAAGTGCCGACTTCCGTCGGGATGGTAGTCACTGCCAGAAAATGCCCGAAAACGGTAGCCCCCGCAACTATGGTCATAATCATGCATGAGATCCGCAAGGTATCGTTAAGGGACTGAAGAAAGGACCGCCAGGCCAGGTTCCGGCCCAGAAGGGCAATGATCAACGTTCCCATGGCGCCGCATCAGGAGAAAGTTATGCTTGTCCGCCTTCTGGCCTTCGACCTGGGATACCCGGGCCGCCATGGGTACGGCGGAAACGTGGGCGGAACCGATCAGGGGGTTGATCTTCTCTTTCAGAAACAGATTCATGAGCTTGGCCATGAGCACCCCCCCCGACGGTACTGAAGGCGAAGGCGACGAGGCCGAGGATAAAGATTAAGATCGGCTGGGGTTTGAGAAAGGCTTCGGCGTTCATCGTCGCTCCCACGGACAGTCCCAGGAATATGGTGACGATGGACGCCGCCGGAAAAGCGAATCGCATTTACCGATGGGGAAGAGGATGGGACAGCAAAGGGAACTTCACGGCATGATGAGTGGCGCCATGCTTGAAAAAGGAGGAGACCGGGGAATGGCGCTTCCCCGGTCCGAATAACACCCGGCCGCTCAAAACCGGGTATTTTGATTTCTTAACAACAACCCTTGAATTTTCTACCGGCCGCCTCGAAACCGGCAGCCGGTAGAAATCCTTATTTCAATAAACCAAAATTACTTCACCAACGGTTTGGGTACGAAATAGATCGCTTTCCCATAGACGGTGTTGCAGGTAATGGCCCCGGCCATGTAAACGCCGATCCAGCCCACGATTATCAGCAACCATCCCGCGAAGGGCTTCAGGACCTTCGGATCCCCGAACCAGCCGGAATCCATGCCCACGATGCACCACAGAACGATATCGACCAAGATGACGAGGATGAACATGGCCGCGCTGCTCTTGGCGTACGCGGGGGTAACAGCCGTCAGAAAGCCCGCGCCGGCCATCCAGAGCCAACCTTCCACATGGACGGCCTTGCCGACCATGGCGCCTACGGCCTTGCCGATGCCGGCCTTGGCGGCCGCGAGCTGCTCCGGCGTAAGCATCTTGACATCCGTAACCCCGGCCGCGGCCATGGCGGCGTCCATGGACTCCTTGGCCGCCTTGGGAATGAAGATGAAACTGATGGAATACCATTTGGCGAAGACGCTCAGGGCCGCCGCAAACATGAAGAATGCCGAGAAGAACAAAAAGACGTTGCCGCCGGTGATGTTGTGGTCTTTCAATTCCATGACCGCCGTCGTGTACTGGACGATGCCGCCGCCGATGAGCCAGGCCGACAGCAAGGGGAAACCGGAGACATCCACTTTACCAAGGAAAACCGCCCCAAAACCGAAACAGGCTACGGCCAGCGCGGCGAGACCGCCGGGACCCGGAGATGCAAAACTATGTTCGTGTGCCATAAAAACCCTCCTTATTTCTTCGTTACGATAAGAAAAAAAATAAAATGAAGCGATCAAACTAACCTAAGCATGCCATTTGCCGCTTTTTTCTCCTTTCATCCCCCCTTTCCCCACAACCGTCTTCTCTTGTCCGCAAACCGCGAGATTTGCCTTACCGTCAAAAAGTTGTTGCTAAATTATGGATAAAAAATTATTCGCTGTTCCGACATGGAAGCTATTAAGAATTGAAATCGAACACATCCGCCCGCCCTTCCGGAGGCGAATGAAGATCACCGCACCGCCGTCAAATCAGGCCGCAATCTCCCCGGTCGCGGGGCTTGTCGATGTGCTCTTTTCCTCATCTTTTCTATATCTAAAAGTGTGCCAGATATTTATCCTCATGAAATCGACTACTTGTCATTAAGAGGAAGAAATAATCACGATATTTGGCGAAATCTGTTGTGAAATATGGTGATCTCCGTTATATATCGCCCGGTCGCGGTGGCCAAATCTTGGAAAAGGGGAAAAAATCGACATGGAAGCGTCAGGAAACGAGTTTTTCCGGCAGGCCACCATCCGGCTCTGCAGCAGTCTGGAAATAGAAAAGGAGATGTTCAACTGTCTCTCCTATCTGCGGAATTATCTGCCCGCCCGGGAGATGCTGCTGATCATCTTCGATCCCATCCCGGGGTTGATTCACAATCTGGCCCGGGTGAGTCTGGAAGGGATCGGTAAACCCTTTCGCTCCAAATCCCTTTCGGAGGAGGCGATCTGCCGGATCAACTATGACACTGCCACCTGGCAGGAGGTCAAGATTCTCGATCGCCTGGAATTGCACCCCGCCGGTTGGATCCTCTATGACCATGTAAATCTGTCCATGACCTCCATGATGTACATCAGTCTGGTGATTGAAGGGAAAATATTGGGGTCGATGGTCTTTCTGGCAGACGGCAGGGGGATGTTCAAAAGGGAGCATGCCGACCTCATCTCCCAATTGCGGGAACCTTTCACCATCGCCGTCTCCAACGCCCTGCGCTACCGGGAGTTGACCAAGCTGAAGGATATCCTGGACGCGGAAAATCAGGACCTCACCCGGGAGCTGAGATATGTTACGGAAGATGATATTGTCGGCGCCGATTTCGGCCTGAGGCAGGTGATGGAGATGGTCAGACAGGTGGCCTCCCTCAAGAGCCCCGTGTTGCTCCTGGGAGAGACCGGCGTGGGAAAGGAGGTAATCGCCAACGCCATTCATTACGCCTCCCCGCGGAGGGAGCGGCCGCTGGTCAAGGTGAACTGCGGCGCCATTCCCGAGAGCCTTATGGACAGCGAACTCTTCGGTCATGAGCGGGGGGCCTTTACCGGCGCCATCGCCCAGAAAAAGGGTCGCTTTGAACGGGCCGACAAGGGCAGTATCTTCCTCGACGAGGTTGCCGAGCTGCCGCCGTCCATTCAGGTCAGGCTGCTCAGGGTGCTGCAGAACGGAGAAATCGAGCGGGTGGGAGGGGCGGAAACCATCCCGGTGGATATCCGCGTCATCGCCGCCACCCATCGCAACCTGGAGGAGATGGTGCGTAACGGCAATTTCCGGGAGGATCTTTGGTTCCGCCTCAATATCTTTCCCATCATGATTCCCCCCCTGCGAAACCGCCAGGGAGACATCCCGAACCTGATCCGCCACTTCATGGAGAAGAAGGCCCGGGAGCTTAAGATTCACACCCCGCCGCCCATGTCCGCCCAGGTCCTGGAAAGGCTCAAGGAATATCACTGGCCGGGCAATGTCCGGGAGTTGGAAAATCTCGTTGAACGGGAATTGATCAAAAGCAGGGGTACCAACGGCAACCGTTTCATGACCTTCGAGCATTTCCGGTGGCCCCGGCGTTCCGGTCCGGCCTGGGGAGCTCCGGAGGACAACGGGAATTTCCTCACCATGGACGAGGCGATGACCCATCATATCCAACTGGCCCTGGAACAGACCAAGGGCAAGATCTACGGGTCCGACGGCGCCGCCGCTTTGCTGGGAATCAACCCCAACACCCTGCGCAGCCGGATGAAGAAACTGGGGATCTTTCCGCCCGGATCCCAGAATCGGCGCCGGCTTCGGGAAGGAGCGGTGCGAGGTTAAAGATATTGACAGCCGGCGGAAAATAACCGAAAATGATCTTACCCTGGAGATGCAGGGTTGGATAGCCGGATAGAATCAACCTCCTGTTCGTCATGAAACTGATTTATGCCACCGACGTTCATGGCTCCTTCGAGCGGGTGCGGGAGCTGCTCCGTCTTACCACGGCCGATGTTTACATCATTGCGGGTGATCTGGTCGATATACCGTTCTATACCGTGGAGAAGGCGAGGCGTTACCATGACCTCCAGACATATTTCCACAGTCTGAGGCGGGACCGGGGAAAGACGGCCGCCACCCTCGAAGATTTCGTCGCAACCCTCCTGGAGGAGCCCGATCTGCCCGGCGAAGTGTGGGAGAAAGGGGACCGGTTTCGCTACGAGACCATGCGGGCCCGACATATCCTCCAGAAGCACTACCGGCTTCTGGACAACATCCTCTCTTTGGCTACGGCGGGGACAGCCTTCGCCCTGCCGGGCAATCACGACATGGATCTCCACCATACGCTGTTGCGGGGCAGGGACCTCCATCTCCAGTGTCACGAGTCAAAGGGGATAAAAATCGCCGGGTACGGGGGAGCCGCGGGAAATACCCCGGGCATTCCGGAGCGTTTCGGAGTGGCCTATCGAGAAGGCGGGGGTGGCAAGAACGATGAAATGTACCGTTTTTTTCAATCCGTGCGGCCCGATGTCATCGCCGTCCATCAGCCTCCTTACGGAATTCACGATTTTGCCCCGCCCATGGGTGAAACTGGTTCCCATGCCCTGCGTCGGTATTGCGAACGACACCCCGTGCTCCTCTGCCTCACGGGGCACCTCCACGACCAGTGGGGACTGGAGGAGGTGGAGGACACGGTGTTTCTGAACCCCTCCCATTTCGGGGAAATCGTTCAGGCGAACGGAACGGTTGCGGAAGGGGGCTTCTTCCATGAATTGGAAATTGACGGCGGAAAGATCGGCGGTGTCCGGCACCGGAAACTGGTGGGGGATCTGATCCACGACCTGGTGTATTATGAACGCCGGGAAGGAGAATGGGCCCGGCGGGTGGTGGACCGGGAACGTTACGGGGCGCTGCTGAGGGGGATCAATTGCGAGCCGCTATGAGGCGTTTAGCGCCGGCGGTCGGAAAGGGCGGGAGACATGACGAGGAAAGGCGAAGCGGATGTAAGGTTGCTGGGGAGGATGGCGAATCTGGCTATTTCCTGCCTTACCGGGGAAGAGGTCGTCGCCGTTGCGGCCCGTTTCCTGCCGCAGCTTTTTCCCGGGGAATCCGGGGCGCTTTTTCTCCGTCCCGCCGCCGGGAAGGAGTATGAACCGGCGGCGTCCTGGGGCGAGGAGAGGGCATGGCGTCCCTTTTCCGGCGCCGACTGCTGGTCCCTGCGCCGCCGCCGTCTCCATAGCGTCCGCCAGGGAAAGGACCAGCCCCTCTGCCCCCACGCCGACCACGATCCGGAGCGGTGGATTTCCCTCTGCATCCCCATGACGGCCCGGGAAGATGTCCTGGGTGTCTTCCACGTCCTGATCCCGGTGGAAGAGAGCTCGACAGATGCTGGGAAGGGGCCGGGGGACCGGCTGCTTCAAGGTGGTTCTCCAATCCCGGCCGCGGGTTCGGAAACCGGAGAAGCCGGGGAACTCGGCGGATCGGATACCTACCTGGGTGAAGGGGCGGACGAAAGGAGGCTCGCCGCCCTGACGGCGGACATCCTGACGATGATTTTCGTCAATCTCCGGCTCCGGCGGCAGATCGACGACCTCGCCGTACGGGACGCCCTGACCGGATGCTTCAACCGCCGCTATCTGGAGGACAGCCTGGCCAGGGAACTCAAGGTCGTCCAGCGGACCGGCCGTCCCCTGGCGGTGGTTCTCATGGATATCGACCATTTCGGGCGGTTCACCGACGCCTTCGGTCATGGGTCGAGCAGCCTGGTCCTCCGGGAGTTGGGGGAGTTTCTCCGGAATAACGTCCGGGATGTGGACCTGAGCTGCCGCTACGGCGCCGATGAATTCGCCCTTCTGTTTCCCGATACGGATCCGCCGGGGGCCCGGCGCCGGGCGGAGCATCTCCAGGCTATGCTCCGGGATCTCTCCCGTCATGGCGGGGGCTCCCATCTGCGCCGGATCACCCTGTCCATGGGCGTTGCGGCCTACCCCGATCAGGGGGAAACGTGGGGAGATCTCATGGAGGCGGTGAAGGCCGCCCTGAAAAGGGCCAAGCAGACCGGTCGGGACCGGGTCTGCGGCGGCGAGTAGAGGACAAGCCGCCAGCCCGCGATGATTTACTTTTTTCCGACAATCTGCCATATATAACCTCTGTGAAGGGAGGGATGATGGGCATGCGGGTCCTCATGTTCGGGTGGGAGTTTCCCCCCCTGGTCAGCGGCGGCCTGGGCACGGCCTGCCATGGAATCACCCGGGCGCTTGTCCGGCTCGGCCACCAGGTGATTTTTGTCATGCCCCACGGCGAAGGTGACGCGGCCTTTCCGGGGTTGACGATCGTTTCGGCATCCGCGGTCCTCGGTGCGTTGGCCGCAGCCCGTACTTTTCCGTCGCCGGTGGACGATGCGCCCGACCTTTTACCTGCCCGTCTCGTTCTCCATCCTTACCTGACGGTTCGTCCCCCGAAAGATGGCGTTCCGGCGTTCCGGAAGTGGCCGGCCGACAGTATACTGGCAGGTTCCGGCGGTTACGGGGCCGATCTTTTCACTGAGGTCGGCCGCTATGGCGAGGCGGGGAGGATCGTGGCCGCCCGGACGAGCTTCGACGTCATTCACGGCCACGACTGGATGGCCGTTCCCGCCTGTCTGGCGGCCCGCCGCGTCTCCGGGCGACCTTTTGTCCTCCATGTACATTCCCTCGAATATGACCGGAGCGGCGCGGGGGGCAACGGCGAAATCTGCGCCGTGGAACGCCGGGGATTGGAGGCGGCCGACCGGGTCATTGCGGTCAGTAATTACACGAAGGAGATGATCGTCCGGCACTACGGGATCGCCCGGGAGAAAATCGCCGTGGTGCATAACGCCGTGACGGCGGCGGAGGGGAGAAAAGCCTATCGCGTCCCCGCCGGAAACGGAGAGAAGCGGGTTCTTTTTCTGGGGCGCATCACCTTCCAGAAGGGGCCGGAGTATTTTGTCGAGGCCGCCGCCCGGGTCCTCAAGGAGATGCCGGAGACCACCTTCATCATGGCCGGATCCGGGGATATGATGCCGGAGATGGTGGAAAAGGTCGCCGAACTGAAGATCGGCAGGAGGTTTCACTTTACCGGCTTCCTCCAGGGCCGGCAGGTGGAGGAGGCCTTTGCCGGGGCGGATCTCTATGTGATGCCCAGTGTCTCCGAGCCCTTCGGGCTTACCCCCCTGGAGGCGATGATGTACGACGTTCCCGTTATCGTTTCCAGGCAGTCCGGGGTAGCCGAGGTCCTGAAACACGCCGTGAAAGTGGATTTCTGGGATGTGGCGGCCCTGGCCGAAAAGATGATCGCCATCCTCAAATATCCGCCGCTGGCTGCGGAGGTGGTCGCTCGAGGCCGGGAGGAACTCCAGGGGCTGAGCTGGGAAGCCGCGGCCCGGAAGATCGTTGCCGTGTACAAGTCGTTATGATCAGTCGCCCGTGTCCCGACTCCCATGGCCATCTCGATTCCCACCCGGAGAAGGAGGCGGATATTCGTGAGTGAATACGGAAATAAAAATCGGCATACCCGTCTGAGGGAGCGAACGATTCACCCGGCGGGCAGCGGGTGGCGGTTGACGCCGGGGCGGCGTGGCGGGCCGATACACGGCGCGCCACCGGCGGGGATGAGCGCATGACCGCCGTTTGCCTTTGCTTTCAGGTCCACCAGCCCCGCCGCCTGCGGCGCTACCCGGTGTTCGCGATCGGGCGGGAGCGGAATTACGAAGATGAGGCCGGCAACAGGAAGATTTTGGACAAAGTCGTCGATAAGTGCTATCTTCCCGCCAATGACCTCCTTTTGAGTCTGATCGATCGGCACGGAGGGAAATTCCGTCTGTCCTTCTCCATAACGGGGGTGCTTCTCGATGAACTGGAGCGTTTTCATCCGGAGGTCATTGCCAGCTTTCAAGCGCTTGCCGGGACGGGATGCGTGGAGTTTCTCAACGAGACCTATCATCATTCCCTGGCCTTTTTATATAGCGACGAGGAATTCCGCGGCCAGGTCGACCGGCACCGACGGCGGATTACGGAGCTCTTCGGCCAGGAAGGAGAGACCTTTCGCACCACGGAGCTGATCTACAACGACGCCCTGGCGGCCGCGGCGGCGGAAATGGAGTACCGGGCGATCCTTGCCGAAGGGGCGGCGGCCGTCCTGGGACCGAGGGATCCGAACCGGGTTTACGAGGCGGCCGGCGGGGGGGGAATCAGGGTGTTGCCGCGCAATTACCGGCTTTCCGACGACATTTCCTTCCGCTTTTCCCGGCGCGGCTGGGAAGGCTATCCCCTGACCGCGGCGAAGTACGCCCGATGGCTCCACCGGCTGCACGGTCCGGAGACCGTGATCAACCTGTTTATGGATTATGAGACCTGGGGTGAGCATCAATGGCGGGAGACAGGGATCTTCTCCTTTCTGGAAGCTCTGCCGGGGGCAATCCTCGCCGGGGCGGATTTTGTCTTCGTAACGCCCCGGGAGGCGGCGGCCCGGAAGCCGGCGGGAGTGCTGTCCGTGCCGGGGTTCTGTTCCTGGGCCGACACGGAACGGGACCTTACGGCTTGGCGGGGCAATGCCATGCAGCGGGACGCCCTGGAGGCCCTTTACGGGCTGGAGGAGGCGGTGACGGCAAAGGGGGACCGGGACCTGGCGGAGCAGTGGCGGCAGCTCCAGACCTCAGACCATTTCTATTATATGTGTACGAAGTGGTGCGCTGACGGGGATGTGCACAGGTATTTCAACCCCTATCCGTCCCCCTATGACGCCTACATCAACTACATGAATATCCTGGACGATTTTTCCAGGAGGGTTGGAAAGGAAAAGGGATCATGACGGAAGTCCGCAACGGTTATCTGTTCGAGGTGAGCTGGGAGGTCTGCAACAAGGTGGGCGGCATCTACACCGTAATCGCCAGCAAGCTGCGGGAGGCGTTGAAGGTCTATGGGGACCGCTATATCCTTCTGGGACCCGATTTGAAGACCAATGTGGATTTCGAGGAGACCGACGAGGACTGCTGGGCGAAGATACGGGAAGGGACGGCGATCAAGGATATCCCCTGTCGCTTCGGCCGCTGGAAAATATCCGGGGAGCCCAAGGCGATTCTGGTGAGCGCCGGCAAGAAATACGACAAAGACCAGCTTCTGTTTCGCCTCTGGGAGGCCTTCGGCGTCGATTCCATCGCCGGCGGCTGGGATTACGTGGAACCCGTCATGTTCAGCTTCGCCTGCGGGGAGGTGATCGAGACAATCTACAACCTTGCCGTCCGCCCCTACAATCTTGCCGCCGTCGCTCACTTTCACGAGTGGATGACCGGTGCCGGTCTGCTCTATCTGAAAAAGCGCGTACCCGAGGTGGGAACGGTGTTTACGACCCATGCCACGATCCTCGGCCGTTCCCTTGCCGGTGCCGGGGTGGACATCTACGGGATGATGGAACATCTCGCCCCCCAGCGGGAGGCGAGTGCCCACAACATTACCGCCAAATATTCCATGGAAGCAGTCACGGCCCGGGAGGCCGACTGCTTCACCACGGTGAGCGAGATTACCGCCGCCGAGGCGAAAAATTTCCTCTCCCGGACCCCCGATGTGATCACCCCCAATGCCCTGGACATGGAGAACATTCCCGACTACGCCCTTTCCCGGGCGCCCGCGGAACGTTCCCGGGAGAAACTCCTTGCCGCGGCGGCCCGGTTTCTCCGCCGGGAGCTCCCCAGGGAAACAAGGATCCTCATCATTTCCGGGCGCTACGAGTATCACAACAAGGGGATCGACATCTTCCTCGAGGCGTTGGGACGTCTGGAGAAGGAGGGCCGCGGTGGTCCCGGCGTGCTGGCCCTCCTGTTCGTCCTGGGGGGCTATACGGACCTGATTCCTGCCCTGCGGGACGATACGGGACGCTCTGAAACGGGCAAGTCGCCCCTCGTGACCCACCGCCTTCACAATGAAGGAGCGGATCCCATCCTGCAGGCCTGCAACCGTCTGGGGTTGACGAACCAGCCGGGGGGAAAGGTACAGGTCATCTTCAATCCCGCTTACCTAAACGGTCATGACGGCCTCATCAACATGTCCTATTATGAAGCCCTGTCCGGTTGCGACCTGGGAGTGTTCCCTTCCTACTATGAGCCCTGGGGCTACACCCCCCTGGAAAGCGTCGCCTATGGGGTTCCCACCGTCACCACGGACCAGGCGGGTTTCGGCCTCTGGTGCGAACGGACCTGTGAGGAGAACGGAGGGGTGATGCTGTTGAGGCGGCGCGGCCGTCCGCGCCCGTCCATCGAGGATCATCTCTTCCGGATCGTCGGCGATTTTCTGGACTGGACGCCCGAGGAGATGGCGGCCCACCGCCGGAGCGCCCGCGAGGTTGCCCTGCGGGCCAATTGGCGCGATTTTTTTGATTATTATTTGCAGGCTTACGACCGGGCGGGAAGCCGCGCCCTAAACCGGGCGGAACAGGCGGCCGCAAAGGCGGAGCGGGCGGAAGTCCGGCATGTTTATGCCGGCGCCGTTTCCGCCCAGCCCCACTTCCGTTCCTTCACCGCCGTGGCGAATCTCCCTGAGCAGATCATCCGCCTCCGGGAGCTGGCCTACAATCTCTGGTGGACCTGGAACCCACGGGCTTTGGATCTTTTTGCCACCCTCGATTTGAAGCTCTGGGCGGAGATGGGCAACAACCCCGTGCGCATGCTGGAAACGGTTTCCCCGGACATCCTGCGGGAAGCGGCGGCCAACGCCAGCTACCTGAACCTGTATAATCGGATCATGCAGCAGTTCGACGAATACCTGGGGGAGAAGGGACCCCGGCGGCGCCTGCCCGCGACGGCGGGTCTCCGCTGGTCATCCCCGGTGGCCTATTTTTCCGCCGAATACGGGCTCCACGAATGCCTCCCCATCTATTCGGGGGGACTGGGGACCCTCTCGGGAGACCATCTCAAGACGGCGAGCGATCTAAATCTGCCTCTGGTGGCCGTGGGGCTCCTCTACAAGAACGGTTATTTCCGTCAGATGATCGACGAACAGGGCCGCCAGACGGAGGCATACCCGGAAAACGATTTCTCCAGCATGCCCGTCCGGATCGTCCAGGACGACAAGGGGAATGAGGTGCAGATCGCCATCGATCTGCCCGGACGGACCCTATTCGCCAATATCTGGGAGGTAAAGGTGGGCAAGGTGTCCCTCTATCTCCTGGACACAGATGTGCCGCGTAACACCCAGCAGGACCGGGCGATCACCGCCCGGCTATACAGCGCCGATCAAAAGATGCGGATCGAGCAGGAGATCCTCCTCGGGGTGGGAGGGGTGCGGCTCCTCAAAAAGCTGGGTATCCGGCCCCGGGTTTATCATATCAACGAGGGGCATTCGGCCTTTCTCATCTTCGAACGGATCGAAACCCTCATGAAAGAAGAAGGTTTGACCTTCGAAGAGGCGGCGGAGGTGGTGCGGGCCAGCAGCGTCTTTACGACCCACACCCCCGTGGAAGCGGGCAACGAACGTTTTTCCCGGGAGATCATGGAGCATTACTTCTCCGGCTTCATCAAACGTTCGGGGCTCTCGTGGGTGCAGTTCTGGGAACTGGGACGCCGGGACGGCGGGGAGGAGAAAAACTTCTTCATGAATATCCTCGCCTTCAAGATGACCATCCGCAGCAATGCCGTCAGCCTGGTCCACGGCCAGGTCTCCCGGCGCATGTGGCGGGATGTCTGGAAAGGATTCGACGATACGGACATACCCATCCGCCACATAACCAACGGCGTCCATGTCCTTTCCTATCTCGCCCCCCGGATGCGGAATCTCCTCGACGCCTACCTGGGCATGGACTGGGAAAAGATCCTAACCGACGCCGAGCGGTGGAGCCGCATCCAGGACATCCCCGACGCCCTCCTCTGGCGGGTGCGCTATGAACTGAAACAAAAGACCATCGACCTGATCCGGGAAGACATCTCCAAAGGGGGAGCCAAGTATGGCACGGCCCATGTCTGGCGGGAAGAACTCTTTTCCCGATTGAATCCCGGAGCGCTGATGATCGGCATTGCCCGGCGTTTCGCCCCTTACAAGCGGGCGGACATGATCCTCGCGGACCTGGATCGTCTGGACCGGATCGTTAACCATCCCCACCGGCCCGTCCATCTGGTGTTTGCCGGCAAGGCCCACCCCAACGACGGCGTCGGCAAGCATCTCGTGGAAAAGGTCGTGGGGATCTGCCGGGACGATCGCTTCCGGGGACGGATCTTCTTCCTGGAGAATTACGACATCCGGGTCGCCCGCCATCTGGTCCAGGGCGTCGATCTGTGGCTCAACAACCCCCGTCGCCCACTTGAGGCCAGCGGGACCAGCGGGATGAAGGTGGTGATCAACGGTGTCCTCAATATGAGCGTTTCCGACGGCTGGTGGGTGGAGGGATACAACGGCGCCAACGGCTGGACGATCGGACCCGTGCTGAAAGGCTATGAGGACCCCCCCGCCGATGCCGATGCGGAGGACGGCCAGTCCCTGTACAATATCCTGGAAAACATGGTGATACCGGCATTTTACGACCGAGATGCCGCGGGTGTTCCGGTCAAATGGCTGGCGACGGTCAAGCAGTCCATGCAATCTCTGGCCCCCCAATTCAATACCGACCGGATGCTCCAGGAGTATCTCCGGAACATGTACGGTCCGGCGGCCCGACGGGAGTGCGAACTCGCCGCCGATGGATACGACCTGGCTCGGCGGCTGGCCGATTGGAAAGGGAAGCTCCCCATGCGTTTTTCCTCCCTCAAGCTCATTGATGTTAGCGTTGAGGGGATTCATGGCGATACGGTCATGGTGGATCAGCCCCTGAAGATCAGCGCCCGGATCGATCCCGGCAAGCTCGCGCCGGAAGAGATCCTGGTGGAGATCATGATCGGCCGCCGGAATGGCCATGATTTTGTCCGGCCGCCGGAATGCGTCCCCCTGGAAATTGCCGGAAGATCTCCGGAAGGGATCCTCACCTTCTCCACGGAGTATTTCGTTCGGGAGAACGGCCTGTACAATTACGGTGTCCGGGTTATCCCCCGGCACGAGCACCTGGCCTCGAAACTGGAGACGGGGCTGATTCTCTGGGGATAGCCGCGACTCGGTGAGATGGCGGGTGAAGTTGCCTCGTATGGACTTTTTTGTGCTGTCGTCATTATGGTTCTTTGATCTTTTCGGGGCTGCTGGCGGAGTGAGGCGGACGACGGCGAGATCTTGGAAAGGGGGTTAGCAAGGCATGAGCAAAGGGGTGTTTATCGCCTCCGTCGAGCCGAGGAGTGGCAAGTCCCTGTTCGTTTTAGGGATGATGAACGCCATCGTGAACCAACGGGGGTGTGTCGGCTATTTCAAGCCCGTCATCGAAACCGATGGCCGGGGCGCAAAGGACGCGCATGTCGAGATGATTCGGAAGCATTTCGATCTGCCCTTCGAGTACGAGGCCCTTTTCGGGTTCCGGCGCCATGAGATCGCGGCCCTCCTCACCCGCGGGGAAGATTACCATGTCGTGGCCACCCTGCTGGACAAGTACAAGCAGATCGAGGACGCCTGCGATTATACTATTGTGGAAGGAACTGATTTTCTTGGTAAGAACACCTTTTTTGAATTTGACGCCAACGTGGCCCTCCCGAAAAATCTGGGCATTCCGGCGATCATCGTCGTTTCCGGGGAGGACAAGACGCCGGATGAGATAAAGGGAGGCGTCCTTGGCGCCTATGGGGGATACCGGGAAGGGGACGTGGAGGTCCTGGCCGTGGCGGTCAACAAGGTGCATTCAGACGCCGTTCCCCTGATCGAGCCCCTGTTGCGGCCCATGCTGTCGGCGGAAACGGTGCTGGCGGTTATCCCGGAGAATCCCAAGTTGAAGAATCCCACCTTTCGCGAGGTGAGCGCCGCCCTGGGCGCCCGAACCCTCTTCGGCCGCCATCGTCATGAGAACCGGGTCGATCATACCGTCGTCGGGGCGATGCTCATCTCCAATTTCCTGAATCATCTTCAGGACAACACCCTCATCGTCACCCCGGGGGACCGGGCGGACATCATCGTCGGGGCCCTCCAGGCCAACATCTCCCGGAACTATCCTCGCCTGGCCGGGATCATCCTTACCGGTGCTCTGGACATGGACCCCGCCATCGTGAAGCTCATCGAAGGCCTGCAAACCGTGGCGCCCATCAGCGCCGTAACCACGGGGACCTACGAAACGGCCAACCGGGTCGGAGCGGTGCATTCCCGGATCTATGCCGGCAATGCCCGGAAGATCGCTCTGGCCATGGATGAGTTTGACCGGTACATGGACATGGAGAAACTGGGGGAAAAGATGGCGACCTTCAAGAAGGCAGGCGTCACCCCCTACATGTTCAAGTACGGGATCGTGAAGCGCGCCAAGGGCAGGCGGCGGCATATCGTCCTGCCGGAGGGGGATGACGACCGTATTCTCACTGCCGCGTCCCGCCTCGTCGAACAGGAGGTGGTGGACCTGACCATCCTTGGTGTCAGGGAAAACGTCCTCACGGCGGGAAAGCGCCTCGGCGTCAATCTGGAATGGGAGGAAATCCGCATTGTCGATCCCGTCCGGTCGGAATATTATCAGGATTACGCCGCCACCCTCCAGGAGCTGCGTAAGGAGAAGAACGTTACCATCGAGATGGCCCGGGACCTCATGACCGACGTGTCCTACTTCGGCACGATGATGGTTTACAAAGGACACGCCGACGGCATGGTTTCCGGGGCCGGCCATACGACCCAGCACACCATCCGGCCGGCCCTGCAATTCGTGAAGACCAGACCGGGTGTTTCCGTGGTTTCTTCGGTCTTCTTCATGTGCCTTCCCGACCGGGTGTCCGTCTTCGGAGACTGCGCGGTGAATCCCGATCCCACGGCGGAAGAGCTTGCGGAGATCGCCATCTGCTCGGCGGAAAGCGCGGCGATGTTCGGCATCGAACCGCGGATCGCCATGCTCTCCTACTCCTCCGGGACCTCCGGGCAGGGGGCGGACGTGGAGAAGGTCCGCCGGGCCACGGAGATCGTCCGGGCGCGGCGGCCGGAGCTGAAGATCGCCGGCCCCATCCAGTACGACGCCGCCGTGGATCCCGCCGTGGGCAAGCAGAAGATGCCCGATTCCGACGTGGCGGGCCAGGCCAGCGTCCTGATCTTTCCCGATCTGAACACGGGGAACAACACCTACAAGGCCGTCCAGCGGGAAACCGGCGCCGTGGCCATCGGCCCCATCCTCCAGGGTCTGAACAAGCCCGTCAACGACCTGAGCCGGGGCTGCACGGTGGAGGACATCTTCAACACCGTGGTGATCACCGCCATCCAGAGCCAGGAGGGGATGACGGATTGACTCCGCCCGCTGGCGACTCGTCAGGGGCGCTTCCCGATCCTGCCCCTGCCGATTTGTCGGGAGTGTTTACGGAGCTTGTCCCGGCCCGCTTTGTCAGGAGCGCTTCCGGATATTTCCCGCGGCGGCGATCACCACCACTTCTTCGGGAATGTCCCGGCCGGCGGCGGCCATTCCTTTTTTAACGATCATGGGCAGGCCCGAACAGCACGGAACCTCCATTACGGCCATGGTGACGCTCCGGATGTCCGCGGTGCGGAAGATGTCGGCGAACTTCTCCGTATAACCCTGGACGTCATCGAATTTCGGACACCCCATCAGCACCACCTTTCCCTTCATCAGATCGCGGTGGAGGGTCGGCATGGCCACGGCGGTGCAGTCCGCAAGGACCAGGAGATCGGCCCCTTTCAGGAAGGGGGCGTGCGGAGGGACGAGCCGGATCTTTACCGGCCAGTGGGTGAGGGACGACTCCCCGCGCCACGCCCGTGGCTCCCCGTCCCCTCCGCCTTCCTCCTTCCGCCCCGGGCCTTGTCCCGCGGAGATCTCCCGGGGCCGGTTTGCCTCCGTGCAGGAGACGCCAGGCCCGAGGATCTGGATAAAGGTGGAGGGGCAGCCGCAGGGCAGTGTGTCGGCGGCCCCGGCCTCCGGATGACGCCGCGCGACGGCCTCTTCATCGAAAGGCGCCGCTTCCCGCTCGATGAGGCGCAACGCCCCGGTGGGGCAGTCTCCGATACAGGCCCCCAGGCCGTCGCAGTAGCTCTCCGCCACGACCCGGGCCTTCCCGTCGATGATCTGCAGCGCCCCCTCCGCGCATCCGGGGACACAGTTCCCGCATCCGTCGCAGAGCTCCTCGTCGATTTGGATTATCTTGCGCAAAATCTTCGTCACGTCACCGCTCCTCCCTTGTTTTTTTCGGTCTGTCCTCTTTCCGGCCCGATATAAAGCAGGCGCACCAGCGGGGGAAAAGATGGATTCATGTACCGTAAAGGGTCATATAGCAGATAAAACAAGTATGACCTTGACTTATGTCAAGACCCGGATATATTTTTGCGCCAGGGATGAGAAAATGGAAGATGCACGTAAGGCATTGTCAGCAAGCCAGCTTTTCGGAGGGCTGCCGGAAGCGGACCTCGCAGCGATTGAAAAGATAGCGGCAGTCAAACACTTCGACAAAGGGGAGATCATCTTCTTTGAAGGAGACGAGGGGGTCGGTTTCTATCTCGTTGCCCTGGGCCGCGTGAGCGTGTTCAAGCTCGCGCCCGACGGCCGGGAGCAGACCCTCCATCTCGTGAAGGAGGGGGACGCTATCGGCGCCGTGCCCGTCTTCTCCGGAAAATCCTTTCCCGCCAACGCCCGGGCGCTCACACAATGCCGGCTCATCTTTATCCCCCGGGAGAAGTTCATACAACTGATCGCGGACAAGCCGTTGCTCACGATGAATCTTCTTGCCCTCCTGGCCACGCGGCTCCGGGAGTTCACCATCCAGGTGGAGAATCTCTCCCTGAAGGAAATCCCGAGCCGCCTGGCGGCCTATCTGCTGTATCTGTCCCGGGAACAGGGGGGGAGCGATCTGATCGGCCTGAGCGTTACCAAAGGGCAGCTCGCAAGCCTCCTGGGGGCGGGGCCGGAATCCCTGTCCCGGGCCCTGGGCAGCCTGAAGGCCAGGGGACTGGTGGCGGAGGATGGGGAGGGGATCCGGCTGATCAATCGCACCTTGCTGACGGAGCTTGCGGAAAGCGGCCGGGACTTCCGGTAAAACCGCCGGGCGGCGGGCGCAGTACGAGTTACGCCTTGGCAACGCCCTGATCCACTATCCCATTTGCCGGCAGGAACTCTCGTAAGCGAATATCTTCTGATTCGGCACTGAAGCAAATAGAGGACTTGCTACGAGCCCTGAAAGACCGCGGACAGGATTTACTTGAAGAATTCTTTGTTGAGGAGAGGTGAAATGGCCAAGGATAATAACAACGGCGCGAATCTCGGCTTCGAATCCGACCTCTGGCGCGCCGCCGACGTCCTCCGCTCCAACATGGACGCGGCGGAGTACAAGCATGTCGTGCTCGGTCTGATCTTTCTCAAATATATCTCAGACGCATTCGAAGAGCAGCACGCCAGGCTCGAAGCGGACAGCGCCCAGGGCGCGGATCCCGAAGATCCCGACGAGTACCGGGCCGTCAACATCTTCTGGGTGCCCAAAGAGGCGCGCTGGTCCAGGCTCAAATCCGAAGCCAGGCAGCCGACCATCGGCAAGGTCATCGACGACGCCATGCTCGCCATCGAGCGCGACAACCCGTCGCTCAAGGGCGTGCTGCCCAAGGACTACGCCCACCCGCGCCTCGACAAGCAGCGGCTCGGAGCTCATCGACATGGTGGGCAACATCGGCCTGGGAGACAAGGTCAACCGCTCCAAAGATATTCTCGGCCGGGTCTATGAGTACTTCCTCTCCCAGTTCGCCAGCGCTGAGGGCAAGAAGGGCGGTCAGTTCTATACGCCCCGCTGCGTGGTCCGGGTGCTGGTCGAGATGCTGGCCCCTTACAAGGGCCGCGTCTATGACCCCTGTTGCGGCTCCGGCGGCATGTTCGTCCAGTCGGTGGAATTCGTGAAGGCCCACGCCACCGGCAATGGGAATGGAGGAAAAACAAAGGCTGATGTCAGCATCTTCGGCCAGGAATCGAACCACACCACCTGGCGACTGGCCAAGATGAATCTCGCCATCCGGCATCACAACCACATCCTCACGCCCGGTCGCTATGTCGGCGCAGCCGAGGTCGAAGACGACGGCGAACCCTTCGAAGAGAAGATGGCCAGACTGACGACCGCCTTGCGGGAGCAGACTGGGAAGGCTGAAAAACTAGACCGGATCATCTGGGCCAATCTGGAGGACGTCGGCTATGGGGGATAAAAAACCGGCGAAAGCCGACGGCTTTGCGGTGCTTCTTTCTGAAGTGAAACAGCGCATCCAGCTTGCCCAGACCCGGGCCGTTCTGGCCGTCAACTCGGAGTTGGTCCGCCTGTATTGGGACATCGGTCGTATCATTGATTTGCGTCAGAAGCGCGAAGGCTGGGGTGCGGCGGTCATTCCGCGTCTTGCACAGGAACTGAAAAACGAGATGCCTGAGCTGAAGGGTTTTTCGGAGCGCAATATCGGACGGATGATTGCTTTTTATCGGGAGTATGCTGATCCGTCTGCATTTTTGCCGCAGGCTGCGGCAAAAATAAGTTCCCCGGCAAAAGTGCCGCAACCTGCGGCAAAATCGGGAAACGTGCTTCTCTGGTCAATCCCCTGGTTTCATCACGTTGTTCTGATGGAAAAGGTCAAAGACATTCCAACGCGATACTGGTACATGGAGCAGGCCCTTACCAACGGCTGGAGCCGGAACGTTCTGACCCTGCAAATCGAGGCACAGGCTCATGCCCGGCACGGCAAGGCCCGGTCCAATTTCGCCCTGACGCTGCCGCCGCATCAGTCCGATCTGGTGCAACAGACCCTCAAAGATCCCTATATTTTCGATTTCCTGACGTTGACGGAACCTTTTCACGAACGTGAACTGGAAACCGAACTGGTGCGCCATCTGGAAAAGTTTTTGCTGGAACTGGGCCAGGGGTTTGCCTTTGTCGGAAGGCAATACAAGCTCGATGTCGGAGATGAGGAGTTCTACATCGATCTGCTCTTCTACCACCTGCGCCTGCGCGCATTCGTGGTCATCGAACTTAAGAAGGGCAAATTCAAGCCGGAATATGCAGGCAAGCTCAACTTTTACTGCAATGTCGTCAATGACCGCCTCAAACAGCCGGCCGACCAGCCCACCATCGGCCTGATGCTCTGCCAGGAGCGCAGCCGCCTGCTGGCCGAGTATAGTTTCGTCGGGATAGACAAACCCATCGGCATTTCCACCTACAAACTCACCCGAGCCTTGCCCAGGGAACTGCGTTCCGCGCTCCCCACCGTCGAGGAGATCGAGGCGGAACTGGCAGAAGTGGTGAAGCAAAAGCCAAAGGGAACTGGCGGACGGAAAAAGAAAGGCGGTGGGGAATGATTGTCTTGATTGTGAAAAACGTGAAGGACAAGAAGCCCGATCAGATTATCCCTGCATGCGCCAAGCAAGGCGAGGCAGGCAGGTGGGCCAATCTGGCCTGCCTGTGCGTGCCAGCACGCAGACGGGAGGACATCGGCTATGGAGGATAGTGGAATGTTTTACGGTCACAGTTTGTGACCTCAAACATGGATATGGAACTTTCAATAAATCCCTGCCTTGAAATCGCAATTGGCGACATCAAGTGCATCCTGGATAATGGGTTGGCTTGGGAATTAAAGCAGTAAATCAACCGTCTGTTAAAGCTTGGGGGAAGGCGATGAAGTCACTAGTACCGGTCGAGACCATCGAGAAGAAAATTCTGCTGATTCGCGACGAAAAGGTGATGCTGGATAGCTCTCTGGCAATACTTTATGGCGTTGAGACTCGCGAGATCGTACAGGCTGTGAAAAGAAACATTGGAAGATTTCCCGATGACTTCATGTTCCAGCTTACAGCCGAGGAGTTCGACCTTTTGAGATCACAGTCTGTGATCTCAAAGCCCGTTGGCCGTGGCGGCCGCCGTTACCTGCCCTACGCCTTTACCGAGCAGGGCGTGGCGATGCTCTCCAGCGTGCTGAAAAGTGAAAGGGCAATCAAGGTCAATATCGAAATCATGCGATCATTCGTCAACCTAAGGCGGATGCTTTCCTCGAATGCGGAACTGGCCCGGAATCTGGCCGCCTTAGAGAAAAAATACGATCTTCAATTCAAGGCTGTTTTCGATGCCATCCGGCAGTTGATGGCGCCGCCTGTCAACCCAAAGCGAAAAATCGGCTTCCATGCGGATCGTATCGATAAATAAATGGAACGCGTCCATACCATGGATAATAGCAGACTGACTCAATAAAATATGATTGCCTATTCTGCCGGTAGTATGGAGGACATCGGCTATGGCGGGTGAGTGGGTAAATAAGACGCTTGGTGACGTATTGACGCTTCAGCGTGGCTTCGATCTGCCTGAAACCGAACGAGAAGCAGGCATATTTCCCGTGATTGCATCGACAGGAAGGGTCGGCACGCATTCGGTCTCAATGGTAAAAGGTCCGGGTGTAGTGATTGAACGATCCGGAAGCCTCGGCGGAGGGCAGTTCATTCAAAGTGATTTTTGGCCTCTCAATACCACGCTTAGGGTGAAGGACTTCAAAGGTAACGATGCTCGTTTTTGTTACTACCTGTTGAAGTCCCTTGATCTCGCTACCTTCAACACCGGAAGCGGAGTTCCAACGCTTAACCGTAATCACATTCATCCGCTGCCTGTCCAAGTCCCATCTGATGTCGCTGAGCAGCGCGCCATTGCCCACATCCTTGGATCGTTGGACGACAAGATTGAGTTGAACCGACGGATGAACCGGACGCTGGAGGAGATGGCGCGGGCGATCTTCAAGAGCTGGTTCGTGGATTTCGACCCCGTGCGGGCCAAGGCTGCCGGACAACAGCCCCCAGGCCTCAAACCCGAAATCGCCTCCCTTTTCCCGGACTCCTTTGAAGACTCTGAATTGGGTGAGATTCCGAGGGGGTGGCGGGTCCTTCCCATCGGCGAATTGGCAGAGGTATCTAGTGGGAAGAGACCGAATGCCCGATTTGCGGAACGAACCGATGAGGCTTCCGTGCCCCTTTGGGGTGGAAACGGTCCGATGGCTTTTGTGCGCAAGGCGTTGTTTGACGAACCAGTTCTGCTTACGGGTCGAGTGGGCACCCTTGGGTCGGTTTTCCGCATCACTGAACCGTGTTGGCCATCGGATAACACTCTTGTCTTACAGGCCACCGAGCCATCCGTTTTTCAGTATCTGTTTCTTCAACTGCATCAGGTGAACTTCACTTCGCTTAACAGAGGGTCCACTCAACCTTTACTGACGCAGACTGACTTGAAGGCTCAACGGTTGGTAGTATCCACAAAAAGTATATTGGAGACTTTCAGCCGTATAGCTGACAGCATGTATTGTCGTTTTGATGAATCCACCGCCGAAATCCTCACCCTCGTCGCTATTCGCGACACACTGCTGCCCAAGCTCATCTCCAGCGAATTGCGGTTACCCGATGCCGAGCGAATCACCGAGAGATGTCTATGAACGAGAACCAGCAATTTCTGCTTTATACCGCCCCGGATGGGGCGGTTAAGGTGGAGGTGTTTTTCAAGGGCGAGACGGTGTGGCTGACGCATAAGGCCCTGGCGGAGTTGTTTGGGGTCAAGACGCCCGCGGTCAACAAGCACCTGAAAAATATCTTCGAATCCGGCGAAATGGCGGAGGATTCAGTTATATCCATTTTGGAATCAACTGCCGCTGGCGGCAAAAACTACCAGACCCGCGATTGGAGGGTAAAAAGTGAGCCCCGCATTCAGTGAATCTGTCATCGAGCAGGTTGCGTTGGCGTGGCTGGAGAGCCTGGGCTACCAGGTCCTGTCGGGGCTGGAGATCGCCCCCGGTGAACCTGCCGCCGAGCGTGATAACTACGGCCAGGTCGTCCTGGAATATCGGCTGCGCCAGGCGCTGGCATGGCTCAATCCGCAGGTGCCGGCGGATGCCTTGGAAGAAGCCTTCCGCAAGCTGACACGGCCGGACTCCCCGGCGCTCGTGGCGAACAACCACGCCATTCATAAGTATCTGGTCGAGGGCGTGCCGGTCGAGTATCAGCGGAAGGATGGCTCGATTGGCGGCGATCTTGTCCGCGTGTTGAATTACGACGAGCCGGAAGACAACGAATTCCTGGCAGTCAATCAGTTCACGGTGGTCGAAAATCAGATCGAACGGCGGCCGGATGTGGTGTTGTTCATCAACGGCCTGCCAATAGCGGTGATGGAACTCAAAAATGCCGCCACCGAAAATGCCACTATCTGGTCGGCCTTCAATCAGCTTCAGACCTACAAAATGCAGATTCCGTCGCTGTTCTCATTCAACGAGGCGATGGTGATCTCTGACGGCGTGCAGTCCCGGATCGGCACGGATCGGCACGCTGACGGCTGATCGTGAGTGGTTCATGCCATGGCGGACCATTGAAGGCGAGGATTTGGCCGATACAAAGCTGCCGCAGCTTCAAGTTATGCTTGAGGGAGTGTTTGAGAAGCGGCGGCTCCTGGACTTGATCCGGCACTTCATCGTCTTCGAGGATGTGGGCGGCGGCGTGCTGGTCAAGAAGATGGCCGAGTATCACCAGTACCACGCGGTGAATGTGGCGGTGCAGGAGACAGTTCGCGCCTGCATGACGGTGGCGGACGTGACCGGTATTCGTGATGAAGGAACCTACTTTACACGCGGCCAGCGGGATGCGAAGCGGGGTGACCGCCGCGTCGGCGTGGTGTGGCACACGCAGGGGTCGGGCAAGAGCCTGAAGATGGCGTTCTACGCCGGACGGGTAATCCTGCATCCGGCGATGGAGAACCCGACGCTGGTCGTGATCACCGACCGCAATGACCTGGACGACCAGCTTTACGGCACGTTCGCGCGCTGTCACGAATTGCTTCGCCAACAGCCCATGCAGGCTCAAAGCCGGGCGCATCTGCGGGAGCTTTTGACGACCGCTTCCGGTGGAGTCGTTTTCACGACGGTTCACAAGTTCTTTCCGTCCGAGGGCGAGGATCAACACCCGCTGCTGTCGGACCGGTGAAACATCGTCGTGATCGCCGACGAAGCGCATCGCAGCCAATATGACTTCATCGACGGCTTCGCTCGGCATATGCGCGAGGCGGGCCGGCGAGGCGAGAAACTGGGGCTGACGGATGATGAGGTGGCGTTCTATGATGCGCTGGAGGTCAACGATAGCGCCGTGGCCGTCCTCGGTGACGAGACGCTGCGGATGATTGCTCAAGAACTCGTCAAAGCGGTCCGGAACAGCATCACCATCGACTGGACCGTCCGGGAAAACGTCCGCGCCCAGATGCGGGTAATCATCAAGCGCATTCTTCGAAAATACGGCTATCCGCCAGATAAGCAGGCCCGCGCCACGGAGCTTGTTTTGGAACAGGCAGAAATCATCTGTAAGGATTGGTCCGAAAAGATATGACAAACGACAAAGAGGTCAAGACCTTTGAAAAACCCCGTTCCGGCGTCCATATTGTCATTCCCGTGAGATCGGGGATACAGTATTATCAAGAAGTTCCTGGATTCCGGATCAAGCCCAGAATGACAGAACAGGGCGTTTTTCAAAGGTCTCAGGTCGTCATTGCTGACGTGTCAATAGGTCTGGATCGATTGGTCCGGGGACCGTTTGTCCTGCCGGGGCGGGACATGGTCATCTCCTGGTGATGAGCCAGATGATGAGGGTAAGGACAATGCTGGCGATGATGCTGGTGGTAAGGGGGAAGTAAAAGGTGAATTTTTCTCCCCGGTAGAAGATGTCTCCGGGAAGCCTGCCCAGCCAGGGAAGCTTGCCGCCGAGCATGATGAGGAGGCCTACGGCGGCGACGGCAAGGCCGACTATCAGTAATATCTTTCCTAACTGTGAGAAATCGTTCATCATGTTCTTGCTACAGCGCCTCCCGGTATGTGACCGTCTCGCCGGTCAGGGGAGCCGTGAACAGGTAGGCGCCGTCGTCGCCCTTGCGACCTTCCTGACCGGCAAGGGGGATCTTGCCTTTACCGCCCGGGATGTCGAGGATCAGCCGGGGGATCAGATAGCCCGGAAGCCGGCCCGACAGCGCCCGGGAGAGCCCAATGGCCGCCTCCAGGGGAATCCGGAAGTGGGAGATCCCCGGGGCCAGATCGGGATAATGGAGATAATAGGGCAGAATCCCCGCCTCCCCAAGGGCAAGCGACAGCCCCGCCAGTTCTTCCTCCGAGTCGTTGACGCCCTTGAGCAGGACGCTCTGATTAAGCAGGAACCTTGCCCGTCGCAGCGCCGCCGCCGCCCGCAGGAATTCCGCCGTGATCTCCAGGCGATGATTCACATGGACGACGATCGTGTCCAGTTGCGCCGCTACGGGACCGAAGCTTTCACACCGGACGGGGTCATAGACGGGATAACGGGTGTGGAGGCGGACGGAGCGCGCCCCTGCCTTCCTTACCGCGCCGATGACGGCCGTGAGGGTTTCATCGGCCAGCGACAGGGGATCGCCGCCGGAGAGGATGACCTCATGGATTTCCCCGTGGGCGGCGAGGTAAGCGCAGGCCGCAGCCAATTCCTCCGGCGTAAGATCGGAAGAAAAACGACTCAGCCTGTCTCTTCTAAAGCAAAAGCGGCAATGGGCGGCGCAACGGTCCGTGACCAAGAGCAGGGCACGGCCGGGATAGTGGTGGATCAATCGCCCGTTGGCACCGCGCTGCCAGCGTCCATCCCCGATGGGATCCGTCCTTTCCTCCGGCCGGACCCGTCGCTCCAGCTCGGAATGGCGCACCATCCTGGCCAGGGGCCCATCGGGGCCATCGTGGTCGATCAAATTCCGATAGTAAGGGGTGATCTTTTCGACAAACATCGGTTCCGGCCGGCGCCTCCTCAAACCGTCAATCGGACCGGGTGTTCCCGAGCTTGCCCCGGACAAAACTGATGTGGGTACGAAGCACATAGAACTGGTCTCCGTATGCCGCCGGCACCTTCATCTTGTGGACCTCCGCTTCGATGGCGTCGATCCTTCGGCCCAGCGGGTCACGTTCCCCGGCGTCGAGCCGGCGGAGCGCATCCTGCTCCACCTGCAGGAGCTGGCGGTACCACCGGTTGATCCGCAGCTTCATCCGCCAGTGGAACAGTGCCGGGATGCTCTTCAGGCCCGGGATGAGGATGATGACCAGGGGGACGAAAACGACGAGAATCCGGTTGATGAGGCTGGCCAGCCAAAAGGGCAGGTAGCGGTACAAAAAGGTCTTGCCGGATTTGTAGTAGCGTTTGGCGTCGTCGCTGATCGGAAGCTCGTTTTCCAGGGCGGCAGGGAATTCCCCCCGGTTCTGGAAGAGCGCGGGGCGCCCGTGAATCTCCATGGCGGCGGCCAGGAGGAGGTCCGACAGGGCGGGGTGGAGGTTTTTACGCGCCACGAGTTCCACGGTGGGGCCGATCAGGGTTATATCCCGGGCGGGGATGTCTTTCCCGAAATTCATGGCCCCCCGGGGCATCGTGAGCTTGTGGAGATAGCCGATCCGGCGGATATAGCCGTCGGCCTGGGTGAAATCGGCCAGGCCTATCCCCGGCGCCTGGAGCAGGGAGCGCATCGTCCCGGAGGAGGCGGCGTCGGCCATGAAAAACACGGCGTCAAGCTCCCCCTTGAGGAGCACCGCCGCCGCCTCCTCCCCTTCCCAGGCCAGGAATTCAGTGCTTCCTCCCGGTTCGATGCCGTTCATGGCCAGGAGCTTCATGGCCAGAAGCCGGGTGCCGCTGCCCTCCCGGCCGACGGCGAGACGTTTGCCCGCAAGCTGGGAAAGCCGAGTGACCGCCCGGGGGAGGCGATGAAAGACGAGGAGTGGTTGGTAGGAGACGCTGCCCAGGGAGACCAGGTTATCGCTGTTGACACCCAAGTCCAGTCCGGCCTGGACGAAGCCGATATCCACCTG
This sequence comes from Deltaproteobacteria bacterium, assembly GCA_029561465.1. Classification (GTDB taxonomy): domain Bacteria; phylum Desulfobacterota; class Syntrophia; order Syntrophales; family UBA8958; genus UBA8958. The sequence goes on from JAKQIZ010000042.1 coordinate 41,812, forward strand.
GAAGGAGGGATCGGCGAGACGCCGGAGATTTTCCACCGCACCGGCGGAGGGCAGGATGACCAGCTTCACCCCGTCCCGGGCCAGGATACGGGCGTATTTCTCGGCAACGGCGTGATACAGGCTTGCTTTGTCGCCGCTGGTGATAATGATGGTTTTCGGCGGCGCGGAGTGAAAGAACCACCAGCAGGCAAAAACGATCATGAGGCCGGCGACGATCGTGATCGCCAGGGCGGCCCGGCGCCCCAGACCGAAATTCTCACCTAACGCCGCGGTGGTCCTACTGAAAAAACCATCTTGTTTCACCATTTGCACATTATGCTTCGCTTTCATTCCGGGCGCTTTTTCCCCGGAGGGTCAGGTATGGGCGGTCCATGATGGCACCGGCCGGATATAAAGTCAAGTATGTTCCAGATTGCCGATCCCCATCCCTGCTGATCCGCTTCGTCTTTCCCGATAGTTGATGGACGGGAAATTGTCTTTGCGGAACGTAGGGTTTATTGTATAAAATCCCGCCTGTTAGGTTAACTATTAAATAAATTCAATGCTGGACAAGTCGAAAATGGCATCCGATCATGGCCATTCCTTCCTAACATGTCAGTAGGGCGCGGAATCTCATACCCGGGCCACGACTGCCTCCCGGGTTCCGACGGATTCAGTATCCTCCGGAGGTTATTCCACTACCTCTTTTCCGATGTGATTAAAATAAGCGTATATTTACGAATGTTTACACCGCCGGTGCACCGGCGGTGTTTTTTCAGGGCAAAAAATGGCAGTCTATAGCCATAATTATTATGATTCTGACGGGCCTCCATTTTGTTGCTGAATCAGAAAGGTCATGGGCCATTGACGCGGCTTCTCCATTTACTGACTCCGTCGCCCGGCCTGGCTTTCAAAGGAAGGTAGGAAAAAACATATAGAAAACACCTAGAAAAGGGTTGACAGGACGGACATTTTTTCTTACTTTCTTTACGCAAAACAACGGTGGGGATATAAAGAGCTCAGCGGCGATACGATGAAAAAAGATGATAAGAAACGAGGACGATATGACAGAGAAGAAGTTTGAAAAAGGCATATTATACCATCTTTCCATCATTGATTTTAAAAGCGATGCCCAACAGCCGCGAAAAACTCTGGATACCGCGGCCCTCGACGAACTGACGGCCTCGATCAAGGAACACGGCATCCTGGAGCCAGTCCTGTTCAAGGAGGGGGATCAGGGCTATGTGACCGTCGTGGCGGGGGAGCGGCGGATCGAGGCCGCCAAAAAGGCCGGTCTGCTGACCATCCCGGCCCTCTACGTCGATGGCAATGCGGCGGAGATCGCCCTGGTGGAAAACATGCTCCGCCAGGACCTGACGGCGGTAGAGGAAGCGGAGGCGATGAAGCGGCTTATGGACGAAGGGGGCTACAATCAGGAACAGTTGAGCAACATCATCGGCAAGTCCCGGAGCACGATCACGGACATCATCGCCCTGACGCGCCTGCCCCAGGAGATTCGGGAGGAATGCCGGGGCGATCACAAGGTTTCCCGGGCCGTCCTCCTGGAGATAACGAGGAAGAAGCAGGACCGGGCCATGCGGACGGAATGGAACAAATACAAGGAAAAGGTGAAAAAGGAGCAGTCCGGGCCCCAGCCCCGGGTGGTGCGGGCGGTGACCCCGGAGGATATGGTAAAGCTGGTGAAGAAAATGGAAGCAAAATTGACCGACCTCAGCGCCGATGAGTGGACTGGGGAACAGAAAGAAACTTTTAAGGAGTCCCTCGCGGGGCTGAAAGACCAGATCGAAAACCTCCTGGCAAACCTGGAAAGGAACGATGAAAACGCTCCGAGCAAGAGATTGGCGTGAGGCGATCATGGGGTCGTCAAAGTCCGCCTTAAATTGACCAGAAAAATAGTCTTATAATATCCAATATTTACACCGCCGGTGCACCGGCGGAGCTTTTTGTGGAGAAAAAACAGCCCTTGATGACCATAAATATTGTGCGTCCGGCGGGCATCCCTGCCCTGGCGAGGGAAATTCCAAGTGAAAGCGATAATACAGAAAGTCGATCTCGATACCTGCCTGACGGCCCTGATCCTCGGCGTCGATCTTTCGGTCGATGAGGTGATCGTGGTGAAGGGCGAGGCCGGGGAAGAGGAATTGAGCGACCCGGCGGTTGTCTGCATCGAGGCGGGCGGCAGCGGTCGGTCGGACCTCAACAACTTCGATCATCATGATCCGGACCGCTATTTCGAGCCAGCCTGCCGCCAGGCCTGGCGGAGACAGGGAAGGGCGGATTCCGAAAACCCTTATCCAGCGACTGGCAACTTCGCAGCGGGTCGCCAGGCCTGGGTGAGGCAGGGGGCAGAAGATGGACACCTGGCCAGACTGGTGGATTATGTTTGACATCGAAAAAGGTGTATAAATAAATTAGATGAATTCGTAAAAAGTCATGATGGAGACGACGAAGTAAAAAGCTCCAGAGGCAAGGCGCGCGAATCCTGAGGAATGAGGCGTACTTGTGCGTACGTCGCAGTGACGAAGGATGAAGCGCAACGCCGCATATGGACTTTTTACGATGTCGTCATATTTTCCCTGAAAATGCATTCCTATATGCTTGACTTTCTTCACCAATAATTTTCCGCTCCTTCATGGGGCGGATTCAGGCGGGGACGGCAGCATCTTCATGCGCGTTTACCAGGGAAAGTTAGACCCTCATATCCCTCGCTACAGTCCGCCCACACCGATACACTATCTTAGCCAGCGAGGAAAGTATTTTCAAGCCCGGGCGATAATTTGCTATTGACAACCGCGGGGATTTCTCTTCATACCCGTAAGCGAAGCAAAAAGGGGAATAAACGGATGCGCGACGATAAGACGGCGGCGGAGACCCGGGGGCTGGACAGGAAAGCAATCGCGGCCCGGAAGGCGGCAAGGGAAGCGACGGCGCCGGGTTGGCCGGAGGCGGAGTCGCGGATGCCCGAAACGGCCCGCCGGCGCATGGAGGAATATCTCCTCCAGAGCGAGGAGCGCCTGCGGATTCAATACCGCTACATCCCCGTCCCGACGCTCACTTGGCGGCGAAAGGGGGACGATTTCATCGTCGCCGACTACAATATCGCCATGGAAGAGCTGACCGACGGGATGATCGGAGAGCACCTGGGCGCCCGGGCCTCCGTGGTCTTTAAGAAACGTCCCGACATCCTGGCGGATTTCCGCAAGTGTTACACGGAGAAACGGGTTGTCAGGCGGGAAACCCCCTACCGCCTGTTCACAAACCGAAAGCGGAAGCACATCGCCTTCACTTACGCCTACGTCCCCCCCGACCTGGTCCTCGTCCACCTGGACGACATCACCCCCCGCAAGGAGGCGGAAGAGGCCCTCCTGCAATCCCGGCGGGAGCTGCGGCGCCTGTCCGCGCGGTTGCTCGCCGCGGCGGAGCAGGAGCGGAAACGCATGGCCCGGGACCTCCACGACAGCATCGGCCAGCACCTTTCGGCCATCAAGTTCAACGCGGAAAGCATCCTCGGCCTCCTGTCGGAGGGCCGGGAGGAACAGGCCACCCGGTCCATCAGGGCCGGCATCCCGGTGATTCGGCAGACCATCGAGGAGGTCCGGCGCATCATCATGGACCTGCGGCCCACGATCCTGGACGATCTGGGGATCATCGCCACCATCTCCTGGTTCTGCCGGGAATTCCAACAGATCTACGGCCACATCCAGGTGGAGCGGAAAATTGCGTTGGCGGAGGAAGATGTCCCCGCGGAACTGAAAATCGTCATTTACCGCCTCCTCCAGGAAGGACTGAACAACGTGGCCAAACACAGCGGCGCCCGTCTGGTCCGGATCAGTTTGGGAAAAGACCGCCAGGCGATCCGCCTGGCGATCGCCGATGACGGTCGGGGATTCGATCCCGCGGCCCGGCCCGGCCGGAATGTGCGAACGGGCGGCATCGGCCTGGTGGGGATGCGGGAAAGGACGGAGTTTTCCGGCGGGAGGCTGCGCATCGTCTCGGCCCCGGGCCGGGGGACGCGGATCGCCGCCGCCTGGCCTCTTACCCCTGCATCTACTCCTACTCCTACCCCCACTCCTCCATCGCCCGGCGCAGGTACCCCTACCCCTACTCCTCCATCGCCCGGCGCAGGCGCTGGGCCCAGAGTTCAAAGGCGCGGTTGACCTGATCCCAGCGGGTCCAGACCCGGGTGATATCGACGATGGAACCCCGGCTGCCCACCGTGAGCTCCCCCAGGATCCGGCCGGAAAGGGAGTCGGCGAACTGGGCCTCCACCGCCGCCTCGCCCACATCGACGGGGACCCCTAGGAGGGCCGTCGCGGCGATGTTCACCGCTGGCGTCACGGGCTTCAGATGGGTCAGGGCGGGTCGGATGACCAGGACGTCCGGGGCCGCCGTTTCGACCACCGGATAACGTTCCCGCAGGCCCCTCACGAGGGCTTCATGAAGGCGGCCCGCCAGTTCCTCCGCCTCCCCCGGCCGGAGTTCCACGGGAGGATCGGCCGGAACGATCCGCACCTGCACCGGCGCGATGATCAGCTTGTCGTAACGCTTCCAGTCCACCCCGGGTTGTTCCCAATACAGGACATGCTCCTCCTTCTGCGCCGGGCGCAGGCGATCGTAATCGCTTAGGAATCCGGAGGATTGCATCCGCGGGGCGCCGCAACCCGCCAGCAGGAACAGGATCACCGCCCCGGCGATGATCATTGGCGTCGATTTCTTTTCTTCCATCCGATCCACCTCTATATTTTAATTGATGCTACGAATTGCCCGGACCCCCGGTGGAGCGGAACCACCTATTCGCCAACCAGTCCCTTCTCGATGGCATAGGCGGTAAGGGCGGCGGCACTGTGGAGGTCGAGCTTCTTCATGAGGCTGTCCCGGTGCTTTTCCACCGTCTTCAGGCTGATGCAGAGGAAATCGGCGATCTCCCGGTTCTTGCTCCCCTCGGCGACGAGTTTCAGCACCTCCCGCTCCCGGGGGGTGAGCCGCTCCCAGGGCGTGACCAGGACATCGTTCTTCCGGCCCTGCAGGTAGCCGTCGATGACCTTGTCGGCGATGTCTGGACTCAGATAGCGTTTTCCCGACAGTACGGTACGAATAGCCGCCAGGAGTTCCTGATGGGTCGCGTCCTTGAGGACATAGCCGGCGGCCCCGGCGCGGAGGCTGGCCAGGACGTACTCCTCCGTTTTATGGACCGTCAGGACCAGGATTTTCGTCGCCGGCGCCTGCCTTCTCACCTCCCCGATGGCGTCCAGGCCTCCCAGCCGCGGCATGGAGAGATCCAGAAGCAGGAGATCCGGCTTCAACTCCCGACAGCGACGTATCGCCTCCCGGCCGTCTGCCGCCTCCCCCACGATAGCCAGATCCGCGCTCGCCGCCAGGAGCGATTTGAGCCCCTCCCGGAGGATCGTGTGATCTTCGGCGATGACGATTCTTTTCTTCCTTTCCGTCTCCATAGCGCCACCGGATCTCGTTTCATCTTGCGGGCGACTCCGGAAAAACATGGAGAAGCTATAGAATATGATAATTTATGTGTCAAGGACTATTGACATTTTCCTTATTTATCCGTATCTGTTATTAACCTAATTACAGGAGGCATTGCGATGTCTACGGATTATATCAAAGGAAGAATCTACAAGATCGAGGTGGGATTGCTTCAGCCGGACCCACAACAGCCCAGGAAGTACTTCGACCCGGAGGCCCTCAACGAACTCACCGCCTCCGTGCGGAAACTTGGCGTCCTCCAGCCGGTGCTCTTCCGCCGAGACGATCAGGGCGCCCTCTTCCTCGTCGCCGGTGAACGCCGCCTCATTGCATCCCAACGGGCCGGCCTGACCAAAATCCCCGGGATCTATGTGGAGGGAAAATACCGGGAGATCTCACTGGTGGAAAACATCCTGCGGGAGAACCTCACCCCCGTGGAAGAGGCGGAGGGGATGAAACTCCTCATGGCCGAGGAGGGGTATTCCCAGACCCAGCTTGCCGAGATGCTTGGCAAGACCCAGTCTTCCGTCTCCAAGACCATGACCATCGCCAACCTGCCCGAGGACATCCTCGCCCAGGTGCGGGGAAATCCCAACATCCCCAAGACGATGCTTCTGGAAGCCGCGTCCGCCAGGACGGAAAAGGGGATGCGCACCGTCTTCAACCGCTACATGACCCGGGAGGCCAAAAAGGCCGCCGCCGCCGTCGCCGCCAAACCCCGCTCCTCCCACGAGGCGGCGATCATCAATCAGGTCGTGCTCTTCCAGGACAAGCTCTTCAAGGTGGATCTGAGCAACTGGAACGAGGAAAACCGCCAGGATCTCGCCGTGGCCCTCCAGGATGTCCGCGTCGCCGCCGACCGCCTCCTCCGGGAGATCGGGGGGGAGGAGACGGAGGTCGGGGCGGAGGAGACGGAAGAAACGCCGCCGACCGGCAAACCCACCATGAGCCTGTCGTGAAAACAGGCACCCACAACTTGGTGGCAACGCGGCGGCCCTTCCCGGAATCTGTCGTGAAAGACAACGACCGACACCACCGCGAGTGCGGAATCTTCAGGGCTGCGCATCAAGGCGCGTCCATTGTGCGGAGAGGCAAAATACAAAACGCGGAAATTTTTGCGCAAGGTCATTTTTCGCCACCTTTAAAATAGACTTTTTTTCGCAAAATCGTCAATTAATCAATATATACATTTGTTTAAGGGTTATGAATTATTCATAATTTTTCCGGGGGTGTTTGAAAATTCGTTATAATAGCGATTTTTCCGGCTTAAAAATCGCTATTATAAGAAAACTAAGGCGTGAGATTGTGATTTTTTGACGACATAATTACCTTGAAGTCACAAATTGTGACTTCAAAATAGGGCGTCATTATAAGAACATTGACGCAAGAGTAATAATAAGGAGTGCGTCATGAAATCAAGTATAGCCATCGTCCGAGGGGAAGAAAAGAGATGTCAAGGAAGAGAAGGAACATGCCATGCTCACGGCGGAAATCGCCACGGCCGCCTTCGGTGTCACCCCCGACGAACATAAAGAGTTGAAAGGCCTCAAACGGGAAAACCTGCGGGATCACATGACCGATTTAGAGCTGATCTTCTCCATGCTCGGTGACGCCGCCACCACGGAGATCACCAGAATCGACAACGCCCAGGGCTTCGCTGAAAGCCGCGCCGTCGCACGGAAAGGCGGGGCAATAGCGGGTGTGGCACGCAAAGACCTGGAAAGGAAAACCGGCAAGCGCGTCCTCTCACTAATAAATTGTCTTAAAGATACTGAATAGAAAAGTGATTTGAAATGAAAAAAGTGATTCGTAGTTGCATGCGCATTATATCAAGATTTCAAAAAATATTAGACACCCGTTGCATGAATAGTCTGGACTCTAAATGAGGATTTATAATGACCGAATATTACGCACATACGCCTAACGAAAAGGGTGAATGGCACCTCCTTGATAAACATCTCAAGGAGGTTGGTGAGATGGCCCAAGGCTTTGCAGACAAATTCGGAGCAGGGGATCTGGCATACTGGATAGGCCTGTGGCACGATCTGGGGAAAAGCAATCCTGAATTTCAAGATTACCTCGCAGCATGTCAGAACAATGAAAGGCATGAAAAAATACCGCATGCAATATGGGGGGCATTTTTAGCATATCAACTACTCAGACACAATACGGAAGGCGATCGATGGAAGGAAATAGCGTTGACGATTGCAGGGCATCATGGCCGCATTGATCAACCAGGGTCAATGTCTCAGAGGCTTGAGGAACTTACACAGGCTAATCATTTGATCTTCCAACACATTGTCAAATACGCAAAAAGACTGTTTTCTCTGCCCAAAATAACACTGCCAGAATTGACCCGCACACAACGCGAATTGTTTATTCGTATGGTTTTTTCCACTCTTGTCGATGCCGATCATCTGAATACGGAAAAGCACTTCAACGAAACGCAGTATATTCTAAGGCAAAAACGACAGAGAATAGGACATCTTCGGGATAGATTTATTGTCAATCAACTTGAGCTCATGCGCTCTGTAGACTCCGTAAGTGTCGTCAATCGTGTTCGCAAGGAGGTATATGAATTGTGCGATAAAGCGGCAGCCGGGAAACGCGGTATTTATCGTATGACAGTGCCTACGGGTGGTGGCAAGACCAGAAGTGGATTGGCTTTTGCGCTAAGGCATGCTGTCGAGAATAAAATGGATAGAATTATCTTTGCAATTCCTTATACAAGCATTATTGATCAGACAGCTAAAGAATATAAAAAAATTCTCGGTGCTGAAGCGGTACTTGAACATCACAGCCAGGTTAGCATTCCCGCTGATGAGAGCCAGAATGCTGCAAATCTTGCATTAAGGCTTGCTATTGAAAATTGGGAAACACCGCTCATCGTAACTACAACTGTACAGCTTTTTGAAAGCCTTTTTTCAAATAAGCCCGGAAAGGTGCGTAAACTCCACAATATATCTCGAAGTGTTATTGTTATAGACGAGGTACAGACTCTCCCATCAGAGTTGTTGACCCCAACACTCGATGTACTTCGAGATCTTGTCGAACGATATGGCGTCTCTGTTGTTCTTTGCACAGCGACTCAACCCGTCTTTGAAGAAAGTCAATATCTGAAACCATTTCAAGGCTTAGAAGTCCATGAGATCGTCCCAAAAGAAGAATATCAAGCGCTTTTTAGAAAACTTGAACGTGTAAAATATTATCGGGAAAAAGAACCAATTTCCTGGCAGGCATTGGCCAATGAATTATCCAAGGAAAATCAGGTCATGGTTGTGTTGAATACCCGCAAGGACGCATTATCACTCATCGACTCTCTTAGCGATGATAAGAAAGATGTTTTTCACCTTTCAACTCTTCTTTGTGGAATACATCGAAAACTTATTCTAAGAGAAGTGAAAAGGCGACTCAAAATTGGATTGCCTGTCTGTCTTATTAGTACACAGGTTATTGAGGCAGGTGTAGATATTGATTTCCCGGTAGTTTATAGGGCGATAGGTCCTTTGGATAGGATTGTTCAAGCTGCAGGAAGGTGTAACAGAGAAGGCAAGCTTCCCCAAGACCAACCTGGACGCGTCATAATATTTGAGCCATCGGAAGGACGAGCACCAAAAGGACCTTATAAAACTGGGATTGAGAAGGCCAAACTTCTGTTGATGCCACCATGTGATATTGCCGAGCTGCATAATCCTGAATTGTATCGCATTTATTTTGAGAAGCTTTTTGCTGATGTTGATACAGACAAGAAGAAGATACAATCCCACCGGGAGGTTCTTGATTATCCAATCGTTGATTCTGAGTACCGACTAATTGAGCAGAATACAGTCCCTGTTTTAATCAATTGCGAGTCTGCAACTAAACGGCTGAAGGAATGGAAATACCATCCTTGCAGAAGAACGTGGCAGCGGTTGCAGCCATTGTTGGTGAACATGTTTGATTATGAAGTTCAGAAGCTTAAGGCGGAAGGCTGGCTTGAGCCAATAACGGAGGGGTTCTACCTTTCATTTGGTATGTACGACAGGCTGAAAGGATTAGTTCCGGCAATCAATGATCCAAGTGATCTAATTCAATAGGAGGTGAAACGTGAACACCGCAACTTTCATCATCAAAGTGGGCGGGGACTATGCCTGCTTTACAAATCCGGGATTAAAGGTAGAGAGATGCACCTATCCTGTCATGACTCCATCAGCGGCTAGGGGTGTTTTGGAGGCAATTTTTTGGAAGCCTCAGTTTAGATGGGAAATCAGAGAAATCAAAGTACTTAAACCTATCAAACAGATAAGCATAATGAGAAACGAAATTAAAGATCGGCAGAACGTGAAGCCAATTGTTATAGAACAGAAGAAGCAGCGACAACAGCGGGCGAGCCTAATCTTGAAAGATGTCGAGTATGTTATCACGGCAGAGATCGTACTTAAGTACGGAATAAATAATAGAATTGGTTACATTGACCAGTTTAGGAGAAAGCTTGATGGGGGCCAATGCCATCATACACCTTATCTTGGCACACGTGAGTTTGCGGCGTGGTTTGAACCTGCGACAGGCAATGAAGAACCGGATGAAACAATAATAGACCTCCCTTTGGGCCAGATGCTTTTCGATACAGCATATAGAGAAAATAACGAGCGCAAGGAAATTCATTTTCATCGCCATAGAGGTGAGGAAAAGCGGGTTGCTGGGGGGTATGCCCATGCGTTATTTTTCGATGCCACCATTAAAGACAACGTACTGTTCGTGCCTCGCGCCAAGTATCAAGAATTGTACAAATTGGAGGACGTCCATGTTTAAAGAAATCATTGAACTTGGAGAGCGTCTTGAATTTGAAGGCAAGCTCGTCCCTACGGGTTTTTATAAATATTCTGATTCTTCGCCCATTAAATGGGTTGTTCATATTTTAGGTAAGTCACCGCTAAAATGTTATCTCGAGGAAACAGCAATACAAAAACCACGGCCTAAGAGCGGAAGAACCAAAAGAACGGACTTAGCCCATCCAATTGCAGATGAAGCCGGTTATGTTTTTGGAGTTGATCGTAAAAAAGATGGCATAGATATCGATGCGAATAAAAAACATGTAGCCTTTATGTCACTCTTAGATAAAATGAATCGAGATAAGGAAATAGATGATGAGGAATTGAAAGAAGCTATTCCAATAATTAAGGAAGTATTATCGCAAGACATCCTAAAGTCTGATGCGCGTTTCAATAAGATAATGAACAAAGATTGGGTATCTTTTATTATCGAATCAGGCACACTCTCAGGAAAACACTTGTTCGAGCATCCCGATATTAAGGCTTTCTGGGCAAAAGAGTTGCAAGAGAATTCACAAAAAACCAAAAATCGGGCTTACGAAATCGAAGGAGAATGTTCCATCTGTGGGAAGCTGAGACAATTGTTGAAACGCATACCTGGAGTAAAACTTTATAAACCAATTCCACTCCATTCTTATAATGAAGATGCTTTTGTTTCTTTTATGGACGGGACAGAGGTTTCCAAGAAGTCGCATATAGGACAATGTTTTGTCTGTGGCGATGCTATCGCCAGAACGTTGAACTATCTAACCAGCAACGAGCTTCATTACAAAATCATCGCACAGGATCGTAAAGATGGGAAACTCAATACCGATTCAGCTCGGAATCAGTTTGCTTTGTTCTGGCTAAAAGACGAACAACCGTTGAAAGCAGGAGAGACAACACTTGACCCGGCAGAATTGTTGAAAAATTTGGGTCTTGTCATGAGCAAGGCTGACTCAACGGAAAAAGACACTCCACAACCAGACCTGATGCAACTCGAAAATATGCTGAACATACCTTGGGCAGGCAGGGATGCATCAATCAATATTGCGAATAACGCATTCTATCTTCTCGTGTTGTCACCGAACAAAGGCCGCATCGCGGTTAGGGATTGGATACATATTTCCCTCGATAAATTACAGCAGAACCTCAAGACATTTCTTGACGCTCAACGCATTATTGATCCCGCTGGAAAAGAAAAAAAATGCTTCGGAATACCGGACATTCTCAAAGCAATTGAGGCTTCGAACATATCTAAGCCACCGTTCAAGGCTATAGAAATAGCTAATCCTAACATAAGCCGTCAATTATTGAGAACAGCGTATTTGGGAGAACCACCGCCATCTGCTCTCCTTGAGGCGGCTGTGATGTGTATGAGGAATATGAAGATATTCGGAAAACCGGACACGCAACATGTTGTTATGGCAACATTAAAGATGTTCTTAACTCATAGAAAGGAGGGAATGAAAGAAATGGAAACGCGAGACACAAACCGAAACACCCCTGGGTATCTGTGCGGCATGCTTTTGTCGATTCTTGAAGAAGCACAACTACGGGCAGCAAGATGGAAAATAAACACCACTCTTGTAGACAGGTTCTATGGTTCCGCTTCATCCGCACCTGTTTCAGTTTTTGGAACATTGATAAGCCGAGCTACGACTGACCACTTTCCCAAGATACGTAAACAACAGCTTGGCTACAAGGATTTAGAGGCCTTGATGGAATCAGTCCAATCGACTATTGATCAGACAGGGGGCTATCCTAAAACACTTTCACTTGAAGGACAGGCCGAGTTTTCACTTGGCTTTTATCATCAACGCGCCAAGTTTTGCGAAGGAAGGACCACTAACAAATAAAATAAGAATATGGAGGAAGACGATGAGCAATGATATTCATACTGACCCCGCAAGAAGGCATGATTTTGTATTGCTATTTGATGTTGAGAACGGTAACCCAAACGGCGATCCCGATGCTGGAAACCTGCCGCGCATTGACCCTGAAACCATGCACGGAATTATTACCGATGTATGCTTAAAACGAAAGGTCAGGGACTATCTGCAGATTACAAAAAACATCCCTATTTTTATACAAAGTGAAACGGCGTTAAATACTCTGATTTCTAGAGCAGCTCGTGATGTTGGCGCCGAGTTCCCACAAATAGTAATAGCAGAAGATATAGATGACGATGTCGTTCAGTGGTTTTCAGAAAATGACCCGTTTGAAGTGAACAATAACAGCCTTTTGTATTATGGTGATTCATTTAAGCAAAAAAATATTGAAAAACACTTTGATGAGGTTGTGGATGCAGTCTTGAAGGCTAAGCTTAAACCGTATGCCAAACAACTGTCAGACTCCGTTAAGAAGAAAACACTCAATGAAACCGATAGAGAAAAAACAAAGCAGCATCTCATCAAAGAGCGATTCGATATACGAATGTTTGGCGCCGTGCTGTCAACAGGACTGAATGCGGGGCAGGTACGTGGGCCAGTTCAGTTTACATTTGCAAAATCGGTAGACCCTATTTTTCGACTCGATAACGCAATAACGCGCAAAGCTATAACGAAAGAGTCAGATAAAAGAATAAAAGATACCGAGATGGCTCGTAAGCCTACAGTGCCTTATGCACTTTATCAGGCGCATGGTTTCTACAATCCATACTTTGCATTAAAACCAAAATTCAAAAAAGAAGAACCAGATGAGATGAATACATGGTTTCAAAAGATGATCTTGGCAATCTATGGGAGGCCTTGGAATGGATGTTCAACAACGACACTGCTGCCGCTCGTGGTAAAATGGCAACAAGGGGGCTGTATGTATTTACTCACAACAGTAAGAGAGGTAACGCACCATCACATAAACTTTTCAAACGAATTTCTGTTCCCAAAATGAAATGTGCACGACAGTTCGATGACTACAAACCAATTTCAATCGATGAAATAGGACTTGCCGATTTAGGCGTTCATTTGGAGAAACTTGTTCATGAGGATTGATAGAGGATAGAAGTCCAGCACCATATTGCCATTATACATGGAGGTTCTATCCAATGAAATCATTGGATCGTGATTTTCTTGAACGTCAGGCCGTGCCCCTGGAGTTTGCCGGCACTCTCCGCCAGTTGGGTGAGTACCGGGGAAAGCAGGAGCTTTACCGAAAGCAGATGCCACAAGTCCTGAACACCCTCAAACAGGCCGCCATGATCCAGAGCGTGGAATCATCGAACCGGATCGAGGGGATACTGGTTGATGAGACCAGGCTGAAACCTCTCTTGGAACAGGGCGCAACTCCAGGAAATCGTTCGGAGGCCGAAGTTGTGGGCTATAAGAATGTCTTGGCAAGGATTCATTCCGCCTTTGAAGGCATCGAGATCACCCCGGAAACGATCATGCGGATGCACAGGGACATGCTCGGCTTTACCGACCTGCCTGCGGGTAGATGGAAAACCCGGGACAACACCATCGAAGAAAGGCTTCCCGACGGGCGGTGGATTACACGATATGTTCCCGTTTCCGCCCGGGAAACGCCGTTCTACATGAACGAGCTATGCCTGCGCCTTCAACGTTTATGGAATGAAGGCCGGGTCGATCGTCTGTTGCTCATCCACGCCTTTGCCTTGGATTTTCTCTGCATCCATCCTTTCACCGACGGCAACGGGCGCATTTCCCGCTTACTGACGGTGTTACTGCTCCATAAGAGCGGCTATGATGTAGGGCGTTACATCAGTATCGAACGCCTCATCGAAGAGAGCAAAGCCAGTTATTATGAAGTCCTGCAACGCGCTTCGGAAAAATGGCATGAGGGCGGCCACGCCATACTTCCCTGGTGGCAGTTCAGCCTCGGTGTTTTGATTGCCGCATATCGGGAGATGGATAAGCGGTTGGGGCTGATGGAAACAAACAGAGGTGCAAAAACAGCCTGGGTGAGAGATGCAGTTACCCAGCTTCCCGAAGTATTTACTATTGGGGATGTCGTGCGGCTATGCGTGGGGGTCAGCCGCCCCATGATTCGCGTGATCCTGGAGAGCCTGCGTAGCGAAGGCAAGATCGAAACCATCGGAACGGGCCGGGGGGCAAAATGGCGGAAACGTGATAATATCCCTTAAACGTGATAATTAATGTGATAATAAGTCGCGTTGAGCCAACGGTCGTAAAGGATAAAAAGAAAACTAGAGGCCTTAAAAAGTGACGGATCAGAATATAGACGATCTCATCATGATCTCCGCCTTGCAGCATTACGCCTTCTGTCCCCGCCAGTGCGCCCTGATCCATGTAGAGCAGACGTGGGAGGAAAGCGGTCGCACCGTCGAAGGTCGGATTCTTCACGAAAAAGTCCACGAGGAGGGAAGCGAGATGCGGGCGGGGGTCCGGGTTGGACGGGGCGTCTCCCTCCGCTCCCTACGCCTGGGTCTGATCGGCAAGGCGGATGTTGTGGAATTCCACCGCCGGGAAGACGGCACCTGGCGACCCTTCCCCGTGGAATACAAGCGTGGGAAACCGAAGCCGGACCATTGCGACAAGATCCAGCTTTGCGCCCAGGCCCTCTGTCTGGAAGAAATGCTCCATACGGACATTCCCGCGGGCGCCCTTTTCTATGGCCAAACCCGGCGGCGACTCGATGTGGTCTTTGACAACAACCTCCGCCGGGAAACGGAGGAAGCGGCCCGTCAGGTCCGGGAATTGCTCAATTCAGGAAAGACGCCTAAACCCGTGTATGCAAAGAGATGCGATAATTGTTCACTTATTGCCGACTGTCTGCCCAAGGCGATTCAGAAGCGGCGGTCGGTGAAGAATTACCTGCAACGTATGATGACAGGTGAATCATGAAAAAACATCTCAATACCCTTTTTGTCACCACTC
>JAKQIZ010000070.1 GCA_029561465.1 Deltaproteobacteria bacterium
ATGTCCTCTCCCTCCTAACCGCGGGGGAGGTTTCCTCCACCGGTTCCTCGTGGTTTGACAGTCGTTTCTACCCCATTACCGGCGTCTCGTCGGAACTGCCGGTTTACGGCATTGCCTCGCGGGATTACCGGACCGGAGAAACAGCGCCCTTCCGCTGGCGGGGAACCGCCCGGGGCCTGGGCGTATTTCAAAAATCGGACAATTCCGCTATCCAGGCAAGCTTCTATTTGCACACCGCCGGTTCTTCCTCTGACGGCAGCGGTTATATCGGGAAAGCGGCAGGCGACTGGATGCCCGTGGAGGTCATGAGTGAAATACCTTCCATACCGCTTCGTGCCGCCGATTCTACTCTTCTTCGTGCCGCCGATTCTACTCTTCTTGTAGATGATGGGCAAATCAAGGGGTTGCTGGGATCCGGGGAGGGCAAATTCTGGACCGCCAACGCCATCCATGGCGTTGAGACCACCAGCCTCCAGGCCTATGGCATCTGGAGCCCCATGGGTGATGAATCGATGGAATATAACAGCCACATCTTCAGCACGGAGATATTCCCGCGCAACTATGAGAATGAGCCCTACACCAACACCACCCGGAGCGGTCATTCTTTCTGGGGGATATTGGGCGGCATCCATCAGTACAGGAGCGATACGGAAAATCACGGCATGGACGCCATGATGACGACCATGTTCGTCGATACACAGGGCAAAACCGGACTCTACGGATTAAGAGCCAATCTGCCTGATGATAGTAGCGGTGGGTATAACACCTCCACCCGCAGCTTCTACCTCAATCCCCATGAAGATATGACCATCGTAACCCTGGGGACCACCAGCCTGACAAACCCGGCCGACATCACCAATTCCGTCAGCAGAGAGAAACTGCAGACACAATACGACGTGTTGAGCGGGGCAACCTTTTATAACGCCAATGGAACAGACATTCCCAACTCTCATATTACGCCTTCCGGTCCCGCTAAATATTTCGATGCCCACTGGATCAAGGCCGACAGCCCGGCCCATTGGGGGATCTGGTACAGCGAAGGTCTCTACGGGAGTTATTCCCTCCCGGCCACCGATCCCTACACCTGGAAGATGGAGCTGGAAGCCACCCCTGCGGAGCGGGAGGCGGGGAAAGACATGGGGGCCATCATTACCGGGCAGTCCTGGAAGGACAACCGGCTTGACGGCGACATACACGGCTACTGGGCGGATATCGCCAGCGCCACCAGGGGCGCGGCCACCGGCATATTTGTGGGGAATATCCTCGGCACCTTCGATCCGAACAGTAGTACATTCCAGAGCGTCGCCCTCGGCAACTTCCTGGAAACCGGAAAATTCCTCGACATGACGGCGGACCAGGCAGGCAAGAACGCCCTCCGTGCCCTGAATATCCCCTGCGTCCAGGTGGGATATCTGGATTTGAAAGGCAACAATGGTAACCTGGAAGTCAATATGCTGGGGGTGAAATTTTTCGCCCACAGTTCCGGGGCAACGCCATCGCTCTTTGCCACCAACAATGTCAACGGCAGCTATACGACCACGGCGCCCACGGCGGGCACCTTCGTCCCACTGTCGGCCACCGCCGGAGGAACGATAGGCACATCCACCTTCACCGTGCAAAGCTGGAACAGTGCTAACAACGGCAAATGGTCGGCAACCGTCCAGGGGGCCAATGCCAACATCGGCAGCACGGCGAACCTCCAGGGATTGAATATCAAGGGCGCCGCCGCCGGAAATATCACCGGCACAAACTTCTCCGGCACGGCCGCCGGGGTGGCAAAGCAGGGTGCGTTGCCCACCCCAGAGTAACCGCACTTGGCCGTTTTCAAACAAAGCAGCGGGAAGCAGATGATTTGATCTGTTTCCCGCTGTTTACATCTGTGGATAAAAGAGGTAAAGAGACGAATACCTGATCTGTGGAAGGAGAAGTAATAATTGTGGATAAATTGGAAAAATATCTCTTCTGGGTGATGTCATCTTTCGCAATCATGTCCCTGACACTGCCCGGTGGTTGCTGATCACCAGGTTGATTTAATCCGCAACGGGCATAAATACAAAGATCGCCTCGAAAGCGCCTGATCTCCCTGATGATGATGAACGATAGAATATCCCGGGACGACCTCCTTCATCATGTCGTCAAACCGAGCCGCTATCTCGGCGGCGAAGTAAACGCCGTCCGCAAGGATCATCGTACCTGCCGGCTCAGTGTCGCCTTGGCCTTCCCGGACACATACGAAGTGGGGATGTCCCACCTGGGTCTTCAGATCCTCTACGAACTGCTGAACAGCCGGGACGGCATCATCGCAGAGCGGGTCTATGCCCCTTGGCCGGACATGGAGGAGCTGCTGCGCCGCCATGCCATCCCCCTGGCGACCCTGGAATCCGGAACAACGTTACGGGATTTCGATCTCGTCGGTTTCTCCCTGCAGTACGAGCTGTCGTTCACCAACGTCCTGACCATGCTGGAGCTGGGCGGGATTCCCCCCCGCCGCACGGACCGCCGGGACGGTGATCCCCTCGTTATCGCCGGCGGCCCCTGCTGTTTCAACCCCGCCCCCATGACGGCCTTCATCGATGCCTTTGTCATCGGAGAAGGCGAAGAGGTGAGCGGCGAGATGGCAACGGTCATGATGAGGGAAAAGGATCGCGGCTCCGGCCGGGAAAAGCTGCTGGCCGCCCTTGCCGAACTTCCCGGCATCTATGTTCCCGCCGTTCACACTCGGGGCGAAAAGATCAGAAAGAGGGTCGTTGCCGAGCTTAACACCTGGACGCTCCCCGTCCGGCCGCTGACGCCGCTGATGAAGACCATCCATGACCGGGCGGTCCTGGAGATCGCCCGGGGCTGCACCCGGGGCTGCCGTTTCTGCCAGGCGGGAATGGTCTGGCGCCCCGTCCGGGAGCGCCAACCCGGGATCCTGCAGGAAATGGCCGACCAGATGCTCGCGGCCACCGGCCAGGAGGAGCTTTCTCTGCTGTCCCTCAGCTCCGGCGATTATACCTGCATCGAAACGCTTTTGCCCCTCCTCATGGATCGTTATTACGCCCGGCGCATCGCCCTGGCCCTCCCCTCCCTGCGGGTGGAAACCCTGAGCCGGAATCTCATCGAGGCTATCCGTCGGGTCCGGAAGACAAGCTTCACCCTGGCTCCGGAAGCGGGGACTCAGCGTCTCCGCAACGTCATCAACAAGGGGAACACTGAAACGGACCTCCTGGCAACCTCGGCACAGGTCTTCGCCGCCGGCTGGCGGGCGGTGAAACTCTACTTCATGATCGGCCTTCCGGGGGAAGAAGAAGGGGATCTGGAGGGAATCGCCACCCTGGCCCACCAAGTCCTCCGTACGGGAAAGAAACGGGGACAGGTAACCGTCAGTCTCTCCAACTTCGTCCCCAAACCCCATACGCCCTTTCAATGGCAGCGGCAGATCGGTCCCGAGGAAACCGCCCTCCGGCAGGAATTCTTCAAGTCCCGACTCCGCCACCGCCAGATCCAGATCAAGTGGCACGACGCCCGGATGAGCCGACTCGAAGGCCTCTTCTCCCGGGGGGACGAAACGCTGGGCGATCTCGTCGAACTGGCGCACCGCGGCGGCTGCCGCTTCGACGGCTGGAGCGACCGGTTTCGTCCCGAGATTTGGGATGACGCCATCCGCGCCCTTGGCATCGACATCGCCGCCAACTTAGCAGCCCGGTCCCGGAATGCCGTGTTGCCCTGGGACCATATCGACGCTGGGGTGGAACGGGATTTCCTCTGGGAAGAGGGGCAAAAAGCCCGGGGGGAAGAACTCACCCCGGACTGCCGCCGGGAGGGCTGCTACCGGTGCGGCGCCTGCGATCATATAGAGATCAGGCCGCTCCTGGCGGAAGATGGCCCCCCGGAAAACCATAGTGCGACAGCCACCGGAGGGCCGGAAGGAATGACGACGGAATCGCTGGTGGACCTGGACGTCGCCGAAGCCACGGCCACATCCCCGGTGACGGCAAACAACGCTGCGGAAACCGGAGCGTTCGGGATACACCTCGCCGGGCCGGAGCAGCCGGCGCGGGAAGCTCCGGGGCAACGAAACGGCCAGAGACTCCGGCTGAGATTCACGAAGCAGGGTCGGTCCCGACACCTGTCTCACCTGGAGACCGCCTCCGCCCTGACCAGGGGCATTGTCCGCAGCGGCCAGCGGTTCCTTTTCACGGCGGGCTTCCATCCCCATCCCCGGATGTCCTTTGCCGTCGCCACCGCCGTCGGTCTGGCCAGCGAGGGGGAGTACTGCGATGTGGTATGGGAAAAAACCACGGACGAGACAGCATCCCTTCCGGAAGAGATAAACCGCTTTCTTCCCGAGGGGATGCTGATAACGGAGTTGGTGGAGTTGGCCCCCGATGCCCCATCCCTCACCACCTCTCTCCGGGGCTTCCAATACACAGCAGCGCTGCCACCCCGGCTGAATGCGGCGGCCCTGGACGCCCTGGAGGGAAAGATCGCCGCCTTTCTCGCCGCGGCGGCATTCCCCGTGGCCAGGACCGTCAAGGACCACACCATTATCCGGGATATCCGCCCCTTAGTGACCAATCTGATTATGGACCGGACCGGCCGCCGCATGCTCATGGAGGTCCGCTTCACCAACGAAGGCGCCGTCCGCCCCGAAGAAATCCTCGTCCACGCCCTGGGTTTGGACCCATCCCTGCCGGCGGTGATGAATCTGACCAAGACAGCAACTTTTTTTATTGACAAATAAATACCTTTTCGAGTAGATTACATGTTCAAAATTTTTCGGCAAGGGTGAAGCGATGTACGCAGTGATAAAGACAGGTGGAAAGCAGCACCGGGTCTCCGTGGGAGACATGGTGGCCATAGAAAAGATCGACGGCGCCAAGGGGGATACCGTGGTATTCGACAATATCCTCATGGTGGCCGCGGAGGGACAGATCCGCATCGGAACCCCGGCGGTAAACGGGGCAACGGTGACCGGAGAGATCGTCGCCCAGACCAAGGCGCCGAAAATCGCCGTCTTCCACATGAAGCGCCGGAAGGGCCACCGGAAGAAAACCGGCCACCGCCAGCCGCTAACCCGGATGCGGATCCGGGATATTTCGTTTTAAGGAAGGGATGCGAAACCATGGCACATAAAAAGGGACAGGGCAGTTCGAGAAACGGCCGGGACAGCAACTCCCAGCGCCGGGGCGTTAAGGTTTTCGGCGGCCAGGCCATCAACGCCGGCGGCATCATTATTCGCCAGGTGGGCACAAAGATTCATCCGGGCAGGAACGTGGGGCTCGGCAGAGATTACACCATCTACGCCAAGATCGACGGGGTCGTGAAATTTGAGAGGCTGGACAAGACAAGAAAGAAAGTGAGTGTTTATGCGGCTTAGTTGTAAGAACCGCTTTCATTGACATCCTATCCGCTCCTGAGGATAGGGATAAAGAAATAATTTGAGGAAAGGCGCTTGCATCAAGCGCCTTTATTTTTATTGCCCATGAAATTCGTCGACGAGGTCAAGATCTTTGTCCAGGCCGGCCACGGCGGCCGGGGATGCGTCAGCTTCCGCCGGGAGAAATACGTCCCCCGCGGCGGCCCTGACGGCGGCGACGGCGGCAAGGGCGGCGATATCGTCTTCCAGGCCGACCGTCATCTTTCCACGCTCCTGGACTTTCGTTACCGCCCCCACCACCTGGCCCCAAAAGGCGGCAATGGGGAAGGCAGCAACCGTACCGGACGCAATGGGGAAGACATTGTCATTTCCGTCCCGGTGGGGACCGTGGTAAAAAATGCCGCAACAATGGAAATCATGGCCGATCTCGTCGAAGACGGCCAGCGCTTCATCGCCGCCCGGGGCGGCATCGGCGGCAAAGGCAACTCCCATTTCGCCACCTCCACCCACCGCACACCCCGTTTCGCCCAGGACGGCATGCCCGGCGAGGAGTTCTGGATCATCCTCGAGCTTAAGCTATTGGCCGACGTCGGGATCATAGGTAAACCCAACGCCGGCAAGTCAACCTTCATCTCCCGGGTGTCCGCGGCTAGGCCCAAGATTGCCGCTTATCCCTTCACGACCCTGACACCCAATCTCGGTGTCGTCGCCTACGGACGCCACCAAAGCTTCGTCATCGCCGACATCCCCGGACTCATCGCCGGGGCCCATGCCGGGGCCGGTATGGGGGTGCAGTTTCTCAAACACGTGGAGCGGACTTCCATTTTGCTCCACATAATTGATATTTCCGAAGACAATTCCCCGAGAGCATCGCGGCTCCATGATGAGGTAAACCGGGAGCTGGGACTATTCAATGCCGGCCTGCTGGCCAAACCACAGGTCGTGGCCATCGGCAAGATCGACCTGCCCGCGGTCCGGGAGCGTCTGAAAAAAGAAATTGACATCTTCCGGGAAAAGGGAATAGAAGTATCCGCTTTTTCGGCAGTTACGGGCGAAGGGATGGAAACGGTCATGAACAGAATCGCCCTCGCCATGGAACGAGCGTCGGCAACTTGTTGATCGTCAGGACCGGCGGTTGATCATGATTTCGCGTCGACTGACCGTCAAGGCAAAGGGTTTTTAACCAAATATTGATGAACTTGTAAAAAGTCATCATTTAGACGATGAAGTAAAAAGATCCAGAGTCGTCAATATTGCCTTTCCTATGGGCAAGCACAGGGAAGCATATATTCAGGGGTTGGTAACATTATGACGCGCAATGAGATTCTCAAGGACGTCAAAAAGATGCTCATCAAGATCGGCAGCGCCGTCCTGACGGGAGACAACGGTCTGGACCTCCACATCATCGAGCAGCTTGTGGAGGAGATGGTCGAGCTGAAGAAGCGGGGCTGCCAAATCGTCATCGTCACGTCCGGGGCCATAGCCTCGGGCAAGCACCGCATGGGCCTAACGGGCCATCTGAAGAGCATGCCCCAGAAACAGGCCGCCGCCGCCATCGGTCAGGGACGCCTGATGCGGGTCTATTCCAACGCCTTCGGAAAATACGGCCTTTACGTGGCCCAGATCCTCCTGACCATGAGCGACCTCACGGATCGGAAGCGCTTCCTCAACATCCGCAATACGCTCACCACCCTGATGGACTGGGGAGTTATCCCCATCATTAACGAAAACGACACCGTCGCCGTCGATGAAATCAAATTCGGTGACAACGATCATCTGGCGGCCATGATGGCCAACATCACGGAAACCCACCTCCTCATAAACCTCACCAATACGGAGGGTCTCTATGACCACAACCCCAACCGGTCGAAGAAGGCCAAGGTGATTCCTCTGGTCCGGGAGATCTCCGAGGTGATCGAACAGGCAGCCACGGACGAGACCTCCGACGTGGGCTCGGGCGGCATGCGCAGCAAGGTCATGGCCGCCAAGAAGGTTACGGCCTTCGGCATCCCCTACATCATCGCGCCGGGGAAGGAGCCGGGCATACTCCGCGACCTCTTCGCCGGCAAGGAGCGGGGAACCCTCTTTCTGCCCATGAAGGATCATCTCAACAGCCGCAAGTACTGGATCGCCTTCACCCTCCGGTCCCGGGGCAAGCTCACTCTCGATGACGGGGCGAAAAAGGCCCTCATCGAGGAGGGGAAAAGCCTTCTCCCCTCGGGGATCATTGCCGTGGAGGGGGATTTCCATGTGGGCGACCCCATCCTCTGCCTGGACACTGCGGGGAAGGTACTAGCCAAGGGACTGACCAATTACGGAGCGGAAGAGATAGGCAAGATCATGGGTCTCAAGACTTCGAAGATCCAGCAGGTTTTGGGCTACAAGGATTACGACGAGGTGATCCACCGGGACAATATGGCGGTGGACAAAGAGCTCCAGCACAAATAACCGGCGGCCATCCCCGTCGACCGGACGTTATGGCGCCGACCGCGTCTTCATGATCCAGCCGCGGGCACACCGGAGCCCCGGGCACTGCCGGATCGATGGAAAACATCCTCCTGGGCGCAACTTCTCCGCCGGAGGTTAAGAGCTTGTTCGTAAATAAGCTCTAAATCGATTATCCCTGTGATCGGCCTCGGGGCGCCGGAACCTGTATTCCCTCCCACGCCAGCAGGATCTTTTTCATCGCCAGACCGCCGCCGTAGCCCCCCAGCGTACCATCGCCGCGAACAACCCGGTGACAGGGAATGACGATGGGGAAGGGATTGCCGGCCATGACACGGCCGACGGCCCTGGCCCCCCGGGGTGATCCGACCCGTTCCGCCAGTGCGCCATAGGAGATGACAGCGCCCTGGGGGATCCGGAAGCAGGCCGCCAACACTTTCTTCTCGAAGTCCGTGCAAAAAGCCATGTCCAGCAGGTCGAGAGAGAAACGGACCGCTTGTCCCTTCAGGGCGCGTTGGAGATCGGCGCAGAACAGGCGGATGGCCGGGGAATTCTCCCGGACGATGCCGGGGAACCGCCGTTTCCAAACCCCTTCCGGACCGTTTTTTTCGCTCGGCAGGATGATTGCCGCCACCTTCACCCCTCCTTCTTCCCCTCCGACCCGCCAGACGACGGCAACCTCCCCCCAGGGAGAAGGAACCGACTCATATTTCCAAGAAGCAACCATAAACCATCCTCCCACGCTCTCTTTAAAGTGAAATGACGAAAAAAGCTAAATAATCGGATCCATATCCCCGCTCGGACTCCTCCATTTTCAGGCCAGGCCATCCCAGAGGATCTTCAGGCCGATCCCGACGAGGATGAGTCCCCCCAACGCCTCGACGCGCCGGCCGAACATCTTTCCCAACCTTTCCCCGAAGAGCATCCCGACCGCCGTCATCACAAAGGCAACGATTCCGATGACCGCACTCGGATAGAGAATCGGCGTCTTCATGACCGCCAGGCTGAGGCCCACGGCCAAGGCGTCGATGCTCGTCGCCACGGAAAGCATGATGAGGGTGACGCCCCGAGTCGGATCCTGCCCCGGCGCCGGGTCCTCCTCACCGCGGAAAGATTCGTGGATCATTTTACCTCCGACATAGAGGAGTACGGCAAAGGCAATCCAGTGATCATAGGAATCGATATAGGCGGCGATGGTCACGCCGCCCAGCCAGCCGACGATGGGCATGAAAAACTGGAAGATACCGAAGCTAGCCGACAGGCGCAGGATCGACGTTAAGGAGACCCGATGGCGGGTCGCCCCGATGCCCACGGCCACGGAAAAGGCGTCCATGCCCAGGGCCATGGCAATCAACAGAATGGGCCATAAATTCGTCAAGAAGGTCCCTCATCCAATTTTACGGGTGGAGATTTCGACATTCTCTCAATAAGGATCATCCACCCCGTCCGATAAAGCAAACCGGGGCGCTCTTCCATATCATTCGTCGCCTCTGTCACCCGTCCGCTTCCATTGTCCGCTTCGGACGGGAGGGAAGTGTTTTTGGTGTCTTACGGCTTCATCATATCTTTATGGGCCGTAAAAAATCCTCGATTCTTGACGCCAGCTTTTTGCCTATCCCTGGAATTACCCGCAATTCCTCAGCCGTCGCCGTCCTTATCCGTTCCAGATCCCCCATTCCCCTGAGGAGGGCCTTTTTCTTCTCCGGGCCTAGGCCGGGGATATCATCCAGCCGCGAGGCAAAATCCTCCTGTTCCCGGACCCGCCGGTGATAGGTTACGGCAAACCGGTGGGCTTCATCCCGGAGCCGCTGGAGAAGGTGCAGGACGGCGGGATACCGGGAGAGAAACACCGGTTCCTTCCGTCCGGGAAGGAAAATCCGATCGCTGATCCTGCCCCGGCCGAGCTTCACGTTTTCGTCCTCCGCCCCGACCGTCTCCTTTCCCATCGTTTCCGACCTGACCATCTCCATCCCACCCGTCTCCTGATCTGCGGCACTGTCGGGATGTTTTACATCGGATCGAAAAGAGTGCCGGCGTCCCCTTTCCGTCCCAAACGACGATGTCTCTCCCGCCTCGCCAGTGGCGCCGGTCCGGCCTTCCCTCTCGAGAAGGCCACGACCCCTGCTACCTGGTGGGAAATCCCGTTCTTTGGCCAGGGCGATGACATCCACCGACCCTATTCGCAGATCCTTAAGGACCGACAAGGCCACGGCAAGCTGTCCCTTACCCCCGTCCACCACGAGGAGATCGGGAAGATCTTTCCCCGTGGCGAAACGTCGGCTGAGGACCTCGTACATCATGGCGTAATCGTCGGCGCCGGGAACGGTGCGGATGCGGAAACGGCGATAGTCGCTCCGGCGGGGGACACCGCCGGCAAAGGTCACCATGGAACCCACGGAGTATCGGCCGCCGATATTGGAGATATCGAAACATTCGATCCGCTCCGGCGGCCGCCGGAGTTCCAGAGCCGCCGCCAGGGCCTCCAGGTCTCCCCCGGTTCCTTGATGCCGCCGGACGACCTGCATAATCTCCGTGGCATTGCGTCCGGCCATCTCCACCAAGGCCCGGCCCCGCCCACGCTGCGGGACGAAAAGACGGACGCGCCGCCCCCGCTTCTCCCCCAGCCATTCCGACAGGACCCGGCGGTCCTCCCCCGCCGCGGGCAGGAGGATCTCCCCGGGAATTTCATTACCGGTGTCATAGAACTGCATCACCACCGTGGTCATGATCTCCTTCATCGGCAGGCTTACCCGGAGCGGTGGGAAGGTCCGCATCCCCACCATCTTCCCGGCCCGGATCCGCAGCAGGCAGAGCTGCGTCCAGTCACCTTCCCGGGCGGCGCCGAAGACATCCTGGTCCTGGGCTGCGATCAAGGCGGCCTGTTGCTTTTCCAGAGTAGTCCGGATGGCGCCGATACGATCCCGGAGGGCGGCGGCCTCCTCAAACCGAAGTTCCGCCGCTGCATTCTCCATCCTTTCCTCCAGTTCCTTCAGCACCGCCGTGGCGTTTCCCTCCAAAAAGGCCAGTCCCTGGCGGACGGACCGCCGGTAGGTTTCCTCAGCGACCAGATGGACGCAGGGGGCCGGGCAGCGTCCGATCTGATATTCCAGGCAGGGACGCCGGCGGTTTCGGAGTTCCACATCCCGGCATGTTCGGAGGGGAAAGACGGTTTGCAGAAAGCGCAGGGTCTCTTTGGCGGCGCCGCCGGAGGGGTAGGGTCCGAAATACCTCGCCCCGTCTTTTTTCGGACGCCGGACCAATTGCCAGCGAGGAAAGGGGACCGCTGTATCCATACGAATGTGGAAATAGGCCTTGTCGTCACGAAAAACGACGTTGTACCGGGGACGGTGTTCCTTGATAAGATTGTTCTCGAGGATGAGGGCCTCTTTTTCTGTCGCGGTAATGATCCATTCCACCTGCCGGACCCGGGATAGGAGGAAGGGGATCATCCCCCTGCTATCCGTTCCACCGGCATAGTTACGGAGGCGGGCCCGAAGGTCTTTTGCCTTGCCAACGTAAATGATCTCCCCGACGCCGTCTCTCATCAGATAGACGCCCGGAACCCGGGGGGCCACCTGGACGATATCCGCCAGACATGTCCCCGTCATCGCCGCTGGCTCCATTTCCGAACCGCCTCGTCTGCCCGGGAAGATGACGATTGGTCGGCAATCCCCACCGGCGCTGGCCGGACGGATCTCAACGCGGGAAAAGATAACACCGAAAATGATATAGAAAAAAAGCTCAATCTGAAGATATCCAAGCTCATACCGATTCTCCCCCGAACTCCACCAGCAGGCTGCTCAGGTCCCTGATTTCATCCCGGAGTTCCGCCGCCTTTTCGAACTCCAGCGCGGCGGCAGCCGCCTTCATCTCCGCCTTCAGGCGGGCGATCAGCTTCGTCAGATCCTCTTCGCCGCCATAGGGGACTTTCGTCTCCCGCACCAGCGGCACGGTTACATAATCCGCGTCATAAACCGAGGTCAGGACATCAGAGATGGACTTCCGGATCGACTCGGGGGTGATGCCGTAGCGGCGGTTATAGTCGGTCTGGAGGAGGCGGCGGCGCTGTGTCTCGTCGAGGCAGGCCCGGATGGATCCGGTGATCACATCGGCATACATGATCACCTGTCCGGCGATATGCCGGGCAGCCCGTCCCGCCGTCTGTATGAGCGACCGCTCCGAACGGAGAAAGCCCTCCTTGTCGGCATCAAGGATGGCGACAAGGGATACTTCCGGGATGTCCAGGCCCTCCCGAAGGAGGTTCACGCCGATGAGGACGTCGAATTCTCCCCGGCGGAGATCGCGGATGATCTCCACACGTTCCAGCGTATGGACGTCGGAGTGGAGATAACGCACCTTCACCCCCACCTCACCATAATGGGTCGTGAGGTTCTCCGCCATGCGTTTCGTCAACGTGGTGACCAGGACCCGCTCCCCTCGCGCCGCCCGTTGTCGGATCTCTCCGAAAAGATCATCGACCTGGCTCTTGACGGGCTTGACAATGATTTCCGGATCCATGAGTCCCGTGGGCCGGATGATCTGCTCCACGATCTCTCCCGAGGCTTTCGCCAGTTCGTAAGCCGCAGGAGTAGCGGAGACATAAAGGCGCTGCTGGGGAAAGGCCTCGTATTCTTCAAAACGGAGGGGACGGTTGTCCAGGGCCGAAGGAAGTCGGAATCCATATTCCACCAGGGTCTCCTTCCGGGCACGGTCCCCACGATACATGCCGATTAGTTGGGGGATCGTCGCGTGGCTTTCATCGATAATGATCAGGGCGTTTTTCGGCAGATATTCCATCAGGGTGGGCGGAGGCTGGCCGGGATTTCTTCCGGTCAGGTGGCGGGAGTAGTTCTCGATTCCCTGGCAGTAGCCCATCTCCTCCATCATCTCCAGATCGAAAAGCGTCCGCTGCTGGAGACGCTGGGCCTCCAGGAGTTTCTCTTCCCGGCGCAATTCGGCAAGGCGCGTTTGGAGTTCAGTCCTGATAGTGGTCATGGCTCGGTTCAGGTTGTCACGGGTGGTGACATAGTGACTGCCGGGATAAATGGCCAGCTTCGAGACTTTTCCTAATTTCCTGCCCCGAAGGGGATCGACGAATAAGATCTCCTCGACGGTATCGTCAAAAAAGGTCACCCGGACGGCCCGTTCATCCTCATAGGCGGGAAAGATCTCCACCACATCTCCCCGCACCCGGAAGGTCCCCCGGTGAAAGTCGAAATCGTTGCGTTCATACTGGATCTCCACGAGGCGGCGCAGCATGGCGTCCCGTCCCAACTCTCTTCCTTCCTCCAGATAGAGGAGCATCCCCTGATACGCCTCTGGTGAACCCAGGCCATAGATGCAGGAGACACTGGCCACGATAATGACGTCCTCCCGGTCGAAGAGGGCGTGGGTGGCCGCGTGACGGAGTTTGTCGATCTCCTCGTTGATCGCCGAGTCCTTCTCGATGTAGGTGTCGGTGCTGGGGATGTAGGCTTCGGGCTGGTAGTAATCGTAATAGCTCACGAAATACTCGACGGCATTAGCGGGGAAAAGGCTCTTGAACTCCCCGTACAACTGGGCCGCCAGGGTCTTGTTGTGGGCGATGACCAGGGCGGGACGCTGAACCGTCTGGATGAGTTGAGCAATGGTAAATGTCTTACCCGACCCGGTGACGCCGAGCAATACCTGCTGTGGGAGATTGGCCTTCACTCCCTGCACCAACCGGGAAATGGCCCGTGGCTGGTCTCCCCGGGGCGAATATTCCGATACGAGTTCAAAGGCCTTCATCGGCGCCTTTTATCATATCAGGCCGGGAAAGCGAAGCTTCTTGTTCATAAAGCGAAGCTTCATTTCCATAAATTGATCTTGATATTTTTTGTATATCTGTTAGTCTTCAAACTCCCTGCATTGGAATGATATGGTAAGAAGTTGGGAGTCAATAAGTCTCGGCGCCCGGCGGCATATGTGCCGAATCATTCCTGAGAATCGCAGATCGTTCACTCACCAACCAAGGAGGAAAAAACATGGAAGCCACCAAAGAATCCGCCCATGCCAGTGTCGACAGTTTCATCCATGCCCGGAAGGCAAAATTCACCATGAATCTCTCACCGGTAACGCAATTGCTGGCCTTTCTCGACTGGTTCATCAACCTCGCCGACTCTCCGGGAAAGCAGTACCGGATTATGGAGGATTTCTGGGAAAAAACGGCCAATTACTGGGACTATGTGCTCCGTTCCTGTCTGCTTACCAATGGGGAACCGGAAAAACCCATCGCCCGCGATCCCCGTTTCCGGGATGATGCCTGGCAGACCCATCCCTACAATTGCCTACATCAAGCCTTTCTGCTTAGCGAACAGTGGTGGCAGAATGCCATGACCGGCATCCCCGGTGTTTCCCATCATCACCAGAATATCGTTTCCTTCATGGCCAGGCAGTTCATGGATGTCCTTTCCCCGGCCAACTTTCTCTGGACCAACCCGATCTTGACCAGGGTAACGGAAGAGCAGGGGGGGCAGAACCTAATCAGGGGCTGGGAAAATATGCTGGAGGATTGGCGGCGCCAGCGCAACAACGAACTCCCCGTAGGCACGGAAAATTTCCGCCCCGGCGAAAAGGTCGCCGTGACACCGGGCAAGGTGGTTTTCCGGAATCACCTTATCGAGCTGATCCAATATACACCGACGACCAAGAAGGTTTACGAGGAACCGGTCCTCATCGTCCCGGCCTGGATAATGAAGTATTACATCCTCGATTTGTCCCCCCACAATTCTCTCGTCAAGTTCCTCGTGGACAAGGGGCATTCGGTATTCATCATCTCCTGGCTGAATCCCACGGAAAAGGACCGGAACCTATCCATGGCGGATTATCACTTCGACGGTGTAATGGCGGCAATCAATGCCATCACCAAGATAGTTCCGGACAAACAGATCAACACGGCGGGATATTGCCTCGGCGGCACCATGCTCGCCATCGTCGCCGCCACGATGGCCCGGGACGGCGACGAGCGCCTGAAGAGCATGACCCTGCTGGCGGCGCAGACGGACTTCACGGAAGCCGGAGAGCTGAGCCTGTTCATCGACGAAAACCAGGTCAACTTCCTGGCGGACATCATGTTCGACCGGGGCTATCTGGACACCAAGGAAATGGCCGGGGCCTTCCAGCTTCTCCGGGCGAACGACCTGCTCTATTCCCGTATCATTCAGGACTACATGCTGGGCGCCCGCCGTCCCCTGAACGATCTCATGTCCTGGAACGCCGACGCCACCCGCATGCCCTACCGGATGCACAGCAAATATCTCCGCCGTTTGTTTTTGGATAATGACCTTTTCGAGGGTCGTTACCTCGTCAATGGCCGCAATATAGTTATCAGTGATATTCGCGTTCCCGTTTTCCTTGTGGGCACCGTCCAGGACCATGTCGCCCCCTGGCGTTCGGTTTACAAGTTCCACCTTACATCCGATGCCCCGACGGTAACCTTCGTTCTCACCAGCGGCGGGCACAATGCCGGAATCGTCAGCGAACCGGAAAACACCCGCCGGACATATCAGATGCTTACCCATCACGAGGGGGATAAATACATCGATCCCGACCGCTGGCTGGAGGAAGCGCCCAAGTTCAAGGGCTCTTGGTGGCTCCCCTGGCAGGAATGGCTGGCCGCCAACTCCTCCGGCATGACGGTTCCTCCCGGCATGGGTGCCCCGGATAAAGGATTGAAAATATTGGGAGATGCTCCGGGTACTTATGTCCGTCATATCTAATCACCGCGACCGTTTTAACTTGACAAGCGGCGCCGAATATGGTTATTTACTTGTCTTTACATGAACATTAACTTAACTGAGGCTTGAAAGACGATGAAAAAGACACTGAAACCCGTGAGCAACACGCGCCGGAAAAGGACCCATGGATTCTTGGTCCGCATGGCCACCAAAGGAGGAAGACTCGTCCTCAATCGCCGCCGGGCAAAAGGGCGGAAAAGATTGGCTGTTTAATCCTGGCAAAGACAGGCCGTCCATTCCCGGGAATGCCCGGCCTGCACATCCCATGGAACGTTCGACCTTCGGCAAACAGGAAAGGATAAGGAAACGAAGAGATTATTTGACGGTCTATCAGCAGGGGATTCGTGATCATTCGGGGCATTTTACCTGTCTAACATGCCGGAATCTCTCAGGGAAAAGAAGACTTGGCATCACCGTGGGCAAAAAGGTGGGCAAGGCCGTCAAGAGGAACCGGATCAAACGTATAATTCGGGAATTTTATCGTGTGCATAAGCAGAGGCTTCCCGCCTCTCTCGATATTGTGATCATGGCGAAGCCCCAGGTTAACATGTTGACCAATCACGAGATCCGGAGGGCGCTGGAACGGCTTTTTGATAGAATAAAGGATGAATAACAAGGTATTATCGCAAACCCTAGCCAAAATATTGGTCCTGGTTATTCGCTTATATCAAATCTCTATCTCTCCGGTTTTGCCTCCCTCCTGTCGTTTTTTTCCGACTTGTTCCGAATATGCCATCCAGTCCATACGGCGTTACGGCCCCCTACGGGGAACTATCGCCGGCCTGAAGCGTCTCGGTCGCTGCCACCCCTGGCACCCCGGTGGCTACGACCCGGTCAGATAATTGCAAAAAGGGAGGTAATGCATGGACAAGCGGACCATTCTCGCCATCGTCCTGTCGGTAACGGTCATCCTCATTTACCAGATGTTCTTTATGAAACCCCCGGTGAAAGAACCGGCGCCCCCGCAGGAGACAGCCCAAACGGAAAAAAAGGACGTTCCGGCGTCGGCGCCGCCTCCCACCGCTCCTTCCGCCCCGACACAGATCAAGGCGGGGAAAGGCATCGTGCCGCCGGCCCCAGTGGTGGCGGAACGGTTCATTACCGTGGATACTCCTCTTTACTCCGCCCAGTTCACCACGAAAGGCGGGGCGCTCCATTCCTTCAAACTCAAGGGATACCGCCAAAAACTGGTTGCGTCTTCGGAACCTATAGAAATGGTCGATGTCGCGCCGGGCATGCCCCGTCCGTTGACGGTGTCTTTCCCGGGGTCCTCCCTCGACCCCCCCGGTGAGGGCATGTATGAATCGGAAACGAAAAGCCTGGCTCTGACCGACACCAAGGAACCTCAGCGCCTCGTGCTTCGGCATACTGTAGCCAACGTAATGAAAATAGAAAAGATTTTTACCTTCTATCCCGACCGCTACGCCATCGACCTGGAGGTACGCACTTTTAACCTCAACGCCGTTCCCCTGAGTCAGAACGCCAGCATCAACTGGAATCAGTACGCCGATCCGAAAGAAGAGACGGACAGTTGGTCCCACAAAGGCCCGGTGGCCTTCGTCGCCAAGGACATCGAGCGGATCGATGTGAAGAAGATCGAAGGTGGCAAACTCCTGGGACCCAATGTTACGTGGGGTGGTTTTGAAAGCAAGTATTTCATCGCCGCCGTTATTCCCCAAAATCCTACCCTCACCAGTTTGGCTGTCGCCAAAGATGGTCGGGACATGGTCTCGGTCAGCCTGCAGGGTCCGAAAATCCTCGTTCCCGGCGGTCAGGCCGACTCCTTCATCTATACCCTTTTTATCGGTCCCAAGGATTACTCCATCCTCAAGGTCCAGAACGTCCATCTGGAAAACGCCATCGATTTCGGCTCCTGGCTGAAATGGCTGGCCATGCCCCTGCTCATTCTCCTCAAATGGCTCTACCAGTACGTCCACAATTACGGCATCGCCATCATCATCCTGACGATCCTCATCAAGCTCATCTTCTGGCCCTTGGGCAACAAGAGTTACGAATCTATGAAGAAGATGCAGAAACTGCAACCGAAGATGAAGGAATTGCAGGAGAAATACAAGGGAGACCGGCAAAAACTGAGCCAGGAAACCATGGCCCTGTACCGGACGCACAAAATCAACCCCATGAGCGGCTGTCTGCCCATGCTCATCCAGATTCCGGTGTTTTTCGGTCTCTACAAGACTCTTCTTTATGCCATTGAACTCCGGCATTCGCCCTTCTTCTGGTGGATACAGGATCTTTCCGAGAAAGATCCCTACTACATTACGCCGATCATCATGGGAGGCACCATGTGGCTGCAGCAGAAGATGACACCCGTAGGGGGCGACCCCATGCAGCAGAAGGTCATGCTTTGGATGCCGGTAATCTTCACCTTCCTCTTCCTCAGCTTCCCGTCCGGACTGGTCATCTACTGGCTATTCAATAATATTATCAGCATCGGACAGCAATATTACATCAACAAGCGTCATTCTTGAACGAGGTAATCGATGAAAATGATCGAATTCGAAGGAAAAACAATTGATGAAGCTATCGAAAAGGCCTGCCGGGAGCTGGGAGCGCCCCGGGAAAAACTGAATGTCGAAATCGTGGCGGAAGGAACTTCAGGATTCTTCGGTCTGGGGTCCAAACGGGCAAAAATCAAAGCCCGCCTCATGGATATAAATATTGACGAGGAACATGTCGTCGATCCGATCGCCGTTACAGCAAGATCCAAGGCCCCGGAAACAAAGGACGCCCCATCACATCCCCCGACCCGGGCCGCCGCGGAAGCTGCCGGCGCCAACCTGGCCGCAAAGGAGGACAAACCGCTTCGGAAATATGCGCCTCCGGGAGCGTCATCGCCAACGGATCAGGAAGTGGGCGCCAGGGCCCAGGCCATTCTCTCCGGCATCCTGGAGCGCATGAATATTGCCTCCCCGGTTGCCGTGGATATCCGGGAGGATGCCATCGTCCTGAACATCAAGGGCGACAGCGGCGGACTGCTTATCGGTAAGCGGGGCCAGAATCTGGATGCCCTCCAGTACCTGGTGAACAAGGCCGCCAACCGGTCCGGTGAAGAGCGGAAAATGATCATCATCGATACCGAAGCGTATCGCCAGCGCCGGGAGGACGCCCTGGCATCCTTGGCGGAACGGCTGGGTCAGAAGGTCAAAAAGACGAGAAAAGCCGTCACCGTGAGCCATATGAATGCCCATGACCGCCGGATCATCCACCTAACCCTCCAAGGGGACTCCTCCCTCGTCACCAAAAGCCGCGGCGAGGGGGAGTACCGGAAGATCATCATCATGCCGGCCAGAAAGGAAAGGGAGCGGGACCGGGGCGAGACCACCACGACCACGGGAGTCAGGTAGGGCAACCATGCAGGCGGACGACACCATCACGGCCGTAGCCACTCCTCCGGGAGTGGGAGGCATCGCCGTTATCCGTCTCAGCGGACCGGCCGCGGAACAGATCGGCAAGACGATCTTCCGCGGTGCCCATAACCACCCGCCGAAATTCACCACCCACCGCCTGTACCACGGCCATATCGTCTCGGCCGTGGATAGCGCCGTCATCGACGAGGTTCTGGCCGTCCTTATGCGGGCCCCCCACTCCTATACCGGCGAGGATGTCCTGGAGATTCACGGTCACGGCGGCTATCTCCTTCCCCAACGGATCCTGGCGGAAACCATTCGAGCCGGCGCCCGTCCGGCGGCACCGGGGGAGTTCACGAAACGGGCCTTCCTGAACAATCGCCTGGATCTCTCACAGGCGGAAGCGGTGGCGGACATGATCAACGCCCGGACAGAACGGGGGCTGGAGCTTGCCCGATCTCAATACCAGCGCCAGCTCACGGCAGAGATAACGGCCCTGCGCGAGGGAATCGTCGACGCTATCGCCCGTCTTGAGGCCGCCATTGAATTCGCCGCTGACGACCCCGATATCGCCGACGACATGTCGATCCCCAACCAGCTTCAGGAAATAGGTCACGAAGTCAACTCCCTCATCACCACATACCGGGAAGGCAAGATCTACCGCCATGGGGTCAGTCTGGTCATCGCCGGCCGAACCAATGTGGGTAAATCGAGCCTTCTCAACCACCTTTTGGGAGAAAAGAGGGCCATCGTCGCCGCCAGCCCCGGCACGACCAGGGATTTCATCGAGGAAACGGTCAATATCCATGATATCCCCGTGCGTCTGACGGATACCGCTGGTATCCGCAGTACCGCCGACGCCGTCGAGCAGGAGGGAATTGCGATGGTCTGGCAGCGTATTGACGCCGCCGATGCGGTTCTGTTAGTTTTCGACGGCTCGGAAAATCTGACGACTGCGGACCGGCAAATTGTCGCGAAGCTGGCCGGTAAAGCCCTGATCCCCTTGGTCAACAAGGTGGATCTACCCCGGATGCTGGCGCCGGAAGTCCTATCCGATCTCCTCCCGAACCATCAGGCGATCTGGATATCGGCGAAACACGGAACCGGGATCGATGAGCTGCTTCAGGCAATTCATCACCTTTTTCTCGCCACGGAAAGAGAGACTTCCGCCGGTACGGTAATAACCTCCCTGCGTCACAAGCTGGCCCTGGAAAAGGCATCCTTTTTCATCTGTCAGGCCATGGCGCGGGCTGCCCGGGGGGGGGCACCCGAGTTGGCCGCCACGGACCTCCAGGATGCCCTGGAAGCCCTGGAAGAGATCACCGGCAGGACTGCCGACGAAACGATCTTGGAAAGGATATTTGCCAAATTTTGCGTTGGTAAATAGAGACTTTATTCCCTTTACAAAGTTTTCTCCCTTCAGTATATTCAGCCCGTAAAAAATCGCTCCGGAGGTTCAAGGTTATGCCAAGATCAACGGCTGTTATCTGCGTTTTCTGCGCTGCCTTATTCATCCTGTCCTCTCCTTCCGCCTGGGCTCAACTCCGATGCGTTGACGCCGAAGGTGAGGCGGCGATCATGAATAATGACCGTCCCTCCGCAAGGATGGAGGCCGTGGCTCGGGCGAAGTGGCATGCCATCGAGCAGGCCCTCGGTGTCGATGTGAAAGCCGGGAGTTATGTATCGGACTTCGCCCTTGTGGAGGATGTCATGAAGACCCAGGTGGGGGGATCGGTAAAAAAATTCAGGATCTTAAGCCAGACAGAAAAGGACAGCGTTCTCACCGCTCGGATCAATGCCTGCGTGGAACCGAAAAAGGCCCAGGAGGCCATCGCCTCCGAACTGGCCCTAAACAGCGGTATCGCCGTCTTCATCCCCGCCCGGAAACCCCAAGGAACCACCGGAGAGGATGTCTTTGAAGAGACTAATATCCTCTCGGAAAATCTCATCGGCAGACTTACGGAGCAGCACTACCGGGTCGTCGATGTAGCCCCCACCCATGCCCTGGCCGCGGCGGAGATCGAAAAGGCCATGCGGAGCGGCTCTACCTTGGCCGTCCGGAGCATGCTCTACAAATTTCTATCCAATATTGCCGTTATCGGACGGACCGACTATACCGTATCGACGAAAAAGGGCGAAGATATCGGCTACGGCCTTTACATGCCTTTCAACAATGTCACGGTCCGACTCACCTACCGGATGGTCGTCCGGAACAAAAAAACCGGAAACATGGAAATACTCAGCGCCGGTACGGAACAGGGAAAGGGCATCCGCAACAGCGTTGAGGATGCCGCGGCGGTGGCCCTCAAGGATGTTGCGGACAAGGTGATCCCGAAAATCCTCGACAAAGCCGCCCAATATCTCCAGGGAAACGTGAAACGCATCCGGGTAAAGATCGCCGGCGTCAAAGATATCGAAACCAACATCGATATCAAGGGCATCCTCCAGAACATCGTCTGGGTGTCGGAAGTGGAAGAGCTGAAGATGGGTGAGTTCATCGTCGCCTATCCGGAAAATTCCGTATATCTGGCCAACAGTATAAAACAGAAGGGTAATTTCACCGTTGACAACTTCACTCCCTATTCGTTGACCCTCAGTTATCGACCCTGAAGAGCAATCTATGAAGCGGGCTGGCCTTTCCGGTTTGCTGCTTTTCCTGATCCTCTCTGGCTGCGCCTCGGCGCCGAAGCTCGACCTCACCACCTTCGTGACGGACCGGGAAGCCGTGATCCGCGTGCCCGACATCTGCAAACCCAGATACGACGCCGCCCTGCCCTATGTGGCCGTCGTAAATTTTACCAACAATACAACCTTCGATTATGTCCGGATCATGCAGAGCCGGATTCAGGATTCGGGTTTTCAAGCCGATGCCCAGAGCATCTCCCGGGAGGTAAATGCCAAACTCGGCGAAAGCATCGAAGCCGGCGTCACCGATGAGATTGTCAACACGGGGGGTGCGAAGGTAATCACCCGCAGTGAGATGAACAAGGTCTTCGAAGAGCAACAGTTTCAGCAGTCCGGTCTGGTGGACGACGCGACTATGATCGATATCGGAAAGATCAAAGGGGTCAAATACATCGTCACCGGCTCGATCAACAACGTGGACATGCGATGGATCTCTCACCCTTCCACACGGCAGGGACTGGGGAAAGGCGGAAGCGGCAGCTGGGCCTTCGACCTCATCGGCGTCGCCATAGCCGCCTCCCTGGAGGCCCAGGAGGGATGGCATATCGGTGCCGAGGTCACCCTGCGCATCCTCGATGTGGAAAGCGGCGAAGTCCTCCTCTCGAAGAAAATGAACGGCCGGCATAACATCGGCAGGATACCCTATCCCAATTACGATGTCCTGATCGGCGGCATCAAGAAGGCCGCCGGC
>JAKQIZ010000177.1 GCA_029561465.1 Deltaproteobacteria bacterium
TGGCCGCCTGGGCCGGAAAGCGAAGAAAATTTCCAAGCCCCACCGCATTGCCGGCCATGGCCAGCACCAAGCCGATACGGCTGCCCCAATTCTCTTGCGCCATGGCGGTTCCTGATTCTTCAAGGGAAACGGAGGCCATTCTGGCAAGTCCGGCGGGCCCTGGAAAGCATGGCGTGGGCCCCATCCCCGACACGCCCTTCAAAAAAGTGTTGATGGGATGTGGAATCGTGGCCCCGTTCCGGGAGGGGCAGGGCTATCATTTCAAGGTCGTCTTCAGGTGAGCGGAATCGGCTTACCGAGTTTCCGTGCATCCAAATCCACCCCTTCATCCTTCGCCCAAGGAGTCGCGTCCCATGACCCTCCCCTCCGCTGACCGGGAATCGGACAAGAAGTTCATCCTGGACCACATCGAAACCATCTTCGAGGCGATCGCCACCCACGACCGGGACGCCCTGATCCGCACGCACCTGCCGGAGTTCTGCGGATTCAGCGTCCGTTCCAGGGGCATCATCCGCGGACGGGAGCAGTATCTGGGTGAGATCCAGGGGCTGCTGAAGGAAGGGCGCTACCAGTCCCACGAAATCACGGACATCGCGTTCCAGTTCCACGGCCAGACCGCGGTCGTGGCCTACATCGCCCGGATCGCCTTCACCGACCAGGCCGGAACGGCCCTGGACCTGAAGCTGCGCGGGCTCGATGTCTACATCCAGGAAACCGGGGGCTGGAACCTGCTGGCGTGCAACACCAACGTCCACCCCGACGAAATTGACCGCCGGCTGGCTGCGGCCTCCGGCAACTGCTAGTTCCCCCGAGCCCAGACGAAACCGCCATGAAGAAACAGACCACTCAGAGCAAGATCACCGACCTGCAGGCTCGCCGGAAACAGGTCGAGGCCGGAGGCGGCGCCAAACGCATCAAGGCCCAGCACGACAAAGGCAAGCTCACCGCCCGGGAGCGCCTGGCGCGGCTCTTCGATGCGGACTCCTTCGTGGAGTCCATGACCTTCGCCCGCCACCGCTGCACCCAGTTCGGCATGGACGGCCAGGAGGTCCCCGGAGATGCCGTGGTGGTGGGCGGCGGCACGGTGCAGGGCCGCACCGTTTTCTGCTACTCCCAGGATTTCACCGCCTCGGGCGGCTCCGTGGGCGAAATGCATGCCCAGAAGGTCGTCGCCATCATGAAGGACGCCCTCAAGTACGGGGCTCCCGTCGTGGGCATCAATGACAGTGGCGGAGCCCGTATCCAGGAAGGCGTCGATGCCCTCAGCGGGTACGGCCGCATCTTCTACGCCAACACCCTGTTGAGCGGCGTGGTGCCCCAGATCTCGATCATTGCGGGGCCCTGCGCCGGAGGCGCGGTCTACAGCCCGGCCATGACCGACTTCATCT
>JAKQIZ010000080.1 GCA_029561465.1 Deltaproteobacteria bacterium
TTGTAACCATCCATTTCAAATACCTCCCACTTCCTGGTTACAACAAAACCCCTCTGCTCATCAACTGTGTTGATTCGCTAAAGGTGTGGGGCCTCCGCCCCCACGCCCCACCACTGACTACGTCAGTGGATTAGCTTTGGATTTAATGCGATAGTTATATTCACTACCCCAGTCTCAGATTTCACAGTGTTCCCACCGGTTTATATGAAAATGTCCACAACTTTCCGGATATTTTCATGTTTCTTTGTGCCCGCGCCGGGCATGGGGGTTAATCCGGTTATTCCTGCGGTTTGTATGCCTTCAGTTTTGCCGATGCCTCGATTTCCCGGGCAAGCAGGGCGAAGACCTCTTCTATGGCCGGTGAACTGATCCTGGCGAATCCGTCTGGTCCCCAATCTTGCACGGCCGCCCAGGGCATTTTATACTGCTTGACGATGGTCGTCGAAAACAGCGGCTCCCCTTTCAGCGTCTTGATGTCGAAGGCCATGTCCATATCCACCGAGGCGGAGAGATAGGTCTGAATGGGCACGTTGAAGTGCCATTTTTTTGCCTTCATCATCGCCACGGCGTCAAAGCGGTCTTTGGAGATGCTCGCGGCATCATAGACCGCCTCGGCGGCGTCGAAATGATCCAAGAGGACCTTCATGTAGTAATTGGGCAGGGTCTTGATTTCGTATTGGAGCGGAATGTTTATGGAATCTCTTCCCGTGGCGACATAGTCGAGGAGTTCCTTGTCGGCCAGCATGGCCACTCGGAGGGGGTAGCGGCTCTCCGGCAGGGGCGTGTTGAGGCTGGGTTTGATGGGAACATTGGCATAGATCATGGGCACACAGGCCGTGGTGACAATCATACAGGAAAAAAGGAACGCCCCTATAGCCGCAATGCGAATGGTCCTTGTCATTTTTTCTCCCTCCTTGAAAAAAAACGATAGCAGCGATAATTCCTTGTCCAACCGGCCAGATGCGCAGTCCTCTGCCCTAGCGTGAGGCGCCGGTCAGGTTGAAGGCGGCCCAAAAGTAAGGCCGGGCATATCGGTGCATGGTTTCCTGCTGGGCCATCTGCAAGGCCCGGCTTTTATCCATCTTCTGCATATTCCTGTAAAATGCCTGCATGAGCACGCTCGTCGCCGCGTCATCCACCGGCCAGAGGGAGGAGACGACGCTCCGGGCGCCGGCAAAGATCAGGCCCCGCTGCAGACCGATCAGCTCATCGCCGGTGCGGCGGGCGCTGAGGCCCGTCTCACAGGCCGACAGGGTGACCAGGGAGGCGTTGAGGCTGATGGAAAAAAGCTCCGCGGCCCGGAGATTGCCGTCGTTGACGCCGTCGCCGCCCAGGACGACGGCGGAGTCCAGGGGCTCCCTCGCCTCGTACCTGCCGTGGGCCGCCAGGTGGATGATGTCGAACTCGCCGCCCCGTTTCTTGAAGAGCGTTTCCGTAGCCGCACGGCCCGACCGCAGCGTGGTGCCGGGAAGGGAGGCGACGATTTGCCGCGCTTCCTCCTCGGCAAAGGCCAGATCGCCGGTGGGATTGGCGAAGACAAGGATTTTCCCCGTACCCAGGGCCGTTTTCTCCATGGTGAACTTCAGCACCGTGGCGCTGGGGCTGTAGGAAAGGGCGCATTGTTCGATGAGATATTGCCGCCCGTCGTGCATGGCCTGGAAGGGCAGATAATGGAGGATGCCGTGGGGGATCACGACTGCCTCTTTTCCCCGTATCTCCCCAGCCGCGGGAGCGATGAGGGCTTCATAAAAGTATCGCTCCTCCTCACGGGCGTCTTGGCGGGCCTGGATCTTTTTCCGCCAGTTTTCCGCGTGTCGCGCCAACTTCCCGGGATCGACGGTTAAACTAAGCGCCCTTACCTTCCGGGCATCGACGACAAAGAGGATGAGTTGCGAACGGGCAAAGAAGTATTCCAGGATGACGCTCCCCCCTTCGGCCAGTTTTTTGATATCGCCGGCCGTAAGGGTGCCGACGTCGGAAAGGGCAGCCACCTCCGGGTCTGCCTGGGGCCCGCCTCCCCTTCCCTTGACCTGAACGGATCTTTGGGCCTTCTTCAAGACCTCGTTCAACTGACTGACGCCCACCTGCTTGTCGCTGAGGAGGGCATCGATCTCCGACAACTGCCGCGTCCGTTGCCGATAGACATCCGTTTGGGACGGGGACTTCAATTGCAGCCGGCGGCTGCCGAGGATATCGACAAAGGCCCGGGAGCGGGCCCGCTCCGCATATTCCAGGGCCTGCTCCGGACGCCCCATCTTGACAAGGAGGGCGACGACCCGTTCATAAAGTTCCTGGCCGGCCCGGAAGAAGGATATCCGTTCTTTTTCCGTATAAACGGTGCGGCGCTGCCGCTCGATGATACGGATGGCCTCGTCGTAGTTCTCCAGCGCTTTTTCCCTTTTCCCTACGGCCTCATAGGCCTTGCCGAGTTCCAGAAAGTAGTCAACCATCTGGTACTTGTCCAGATACCGGTTGACCTTGAGGGACAGGGGCGTGACGTATCTGGATATCTCGGCGCGCACGGCCGTTTGCTGCTCCAGGGTTTCCATGCCGACCTGTATCTGGTTCATCATCTGAATGCCCGTGCCCAGGGCGTTCATATAATTCTGGTGGATCATGTTGAAGTTGGCCTGGGACATGCCGCCGGCCTGGACCTGAGCGTGGGCCTGGGCGGCGCCGGCGGTCCCGGCGGCAATGGCGGCGACGATGAAAACCTTTGCCCAGAGCGCGGCGCGCTGTTCCCGTTCCATAGTCTCCGCATTCACCCGCTTCAGGACCGCCTGTCGTTTCTCGAAGGCCTGCCGGGAAAGGGTTTCATAGGCGTCGATGCCCTTGAGGAATTGCTCCAGTTGCCTGATGCCCTCCCCGGGACGGTCCGATTTCAGCGCGGCGAGGCCAATCCAGAGGTGGAGTTTGTTGACGGCATCCCTGCCCGTAATTCCCTCCGGACGGGGCGCCGCAAGGGCTTGCCGGCCGTAGGCCGTGACATGGGGGAGATAACGTGCGTCACCGCCGGCGGCATAGGCCAGAAAGGCGTGTTCCGTCAAATAGAACGGCAACTCGAAGCTGTTATACCTGCCTGAATCCCGCAGTGAGCGTTCCAATTCGACGAGGAGAGAGTCCCGATAACCAATGGTCTGGAAGTCTTTGGCCTTTCCCAGGTCTGCACCGTCGGCAAGCTTTTGTTTCAAAAACCCTTCCCGTTCCCGAATACGCTCTCCCAGGCGCGCAAAGTCAAGTTGCCGGATCGTATCCAGCTCTTTTTTGCCGAAGGGGCTGATCAGATCGATCCGTCCCGGGAAATAGGCAAAGCCGGGCGGCTGCTCGCCTTCGAGACGATAAAAAAAGGTATAATAGAGGGATCTGCGGGCGTTGTAGTAGTCGGAAAGAGGAATGTTTTCTATGCCGGCGCGCCGGAGACGTTCATAAAGGTCCGCCGCCTTTTTGTTGTAATCCTGGGCCTTTCGGAAATCCACGAGAAAATAGGTATAGAGATTGGCCAGATCGTCGAGGAGATAGCACTGTCCCTCGGGATCGCAGGAGCGATTTACCGTGTCGATCTGGTTCAAGCGGAAATAATCGCCCAAGGGATCGGTGGAGCCGTAGCGGGAAAAGACGCCCCGAATCGCCTCCTTTTCCCAATCCTTGAGGGATATTCCCGATCTGGTTCTGATTTCACCCATCTGGATGTTGGAATGTTCCTGCTTCAGCAGGTTTTCCAGGCGCTCGTAGCCTTTCGCCTTCTCCAGGTAGGTCGTATAAGTTCGACTGTCGATGACGCCGATTCTGGCCGGGACGATCTTGGGCAGATCGCCGACCTCGGGCAGTCGCTCCGCACAGCCGCAGCAAAGAATCAAGGCAAGAAGGACGGCCAGCGCCGGCATTCTACCTCACCTCCCCGCCGATCCACTTGAACATGTCCATGACGCAGGCATAGGCGGCAAATCCCAATAAGGCCCGTTGCGGGTGAAAATCGTTGGCGTGATAGCCGACGGTATGGACGGGACGATTCACTATCCATGGCAGACCGCTGGTCGTAAGATCATGCCGTATCTTTTGGGCGGCGATCCTTTTCATGGTTTTGGCATCGATGAGGGATACAAAAAAATAAGCTACGGCCTCGGAACCGGCGCACATGAGCACCGTTGACGATCCGAAGACGATCAAATCCGTATCGGCGGGGATCTCATGGAGATTGTCCGCCAGGGTTACGGAAAGGCCGTGCCGTGTCGCCGCCTGACGAAGGGCCGCCCGGTACATCTCGCGATAGTCCGCCGGGAGAAAGCCGCCCACGATGTTTTCGCGCTCCGGGGCCTTGGAAAAGAATTCATCGGTGAATACGAGAAGGTGGGGTTTAGCCCCCTCCAGCTCGACCACCGGCATGGGGACAAAATCGACTACGGCGATATGGAGCTTCCGGAGACCTGCCGGCAACTCTTGGGGAACGTCGAACCCCTTGGCAACCGGATCTGCTCCGCGGGCAGGGCTGATCATGACGAGCAGTATAACAACGATCGCGGCGGTAAAAAAATGAAGCCGGAGAAACATTAAAGCCCTCCCAAATTCATTTCCGAACCAGAACGAACCACAGATTGATTGATTGATAAGACATTGCTTTTGATGGTTTGGAGTATATGGGGGATGTATTTGCCTGTCAAGGGACATTTCCATCGGAAAATCAGGGTTGGCTATACGGTATGTGGGTCGGCGGCGGTCCTTCAGTCGCCGGTGGCTTT
>JAKQIZ010000091.1 GCA_029561465.1 Deltaproteobacteria bacterium
GCGGGCGCTTACCGAAGATGTCCTTTCCGAATTTTCCCGTACTCCGTTTTTCGAGTCGCCTTGTTTAACAGCCCGGTTGCATCCGGGCACCCGCTTCGACATTTCGAACTCCCCTCCGGTAGGTATCTTCCGAAAGCCGGACCAGTGGGTCCGGCGCAAGGGGATTACCAGACAGCGGAAACGGCCGTGAGAACGGAGACCGTTGTGGGTGCCGACGGACATCGCCTTCGGGTGGTGTCGGACGGGCTCCAACGGCCTTTTCAATGAGCGGCCTATCCCAGCCCCGCGGCATCCACGGCGGACCCTT
The DNA here is from genome assembly GCA_029561465.1 of Deltaproteobacteria bacterium. Classification (GTDB taxonomy): domain Bacteria; phylum Desulfobacterota; class Syntrophia; order Syntrophales; family UBA8958; genus UBA8958. The sequence goes on from JAKQIZ010000091.1 coordinate 308, forward strand.
CCGCGGCCTCCCGCAAAAGGAGGACCGGATGCCGGCCAACGAACACGTCCCAATCTCTCTCGACGAGGTGACATCGGAGATCGCTACGATCCTTGCCTGGGGTTACATGCGCCATCGAAACGGACGCCGAATCGCCCCAGATTCCGGCAGTGGTGCAGAGCATGTGGCGCAAGTTGAAGAATCTGAGGCGTTTACGGAGAAACGCCTTGATATTCCGGGCCACCGAAGCCTTCATTCATTCACGAGTTAACGCCCTGAGATTGCGGTGCGGACGGGCCGCCCGCGGGGCGAAGCCCATGAACCAAGGAGGTTTCGGATGGAAGCAACAACGTATCAAGAGGTCCAGGGGCTCTCCCGGATGACCGTCGGAGAACTCCGGGACAAATACCTCGAGGTCTTTGGGGAAGAGACCCGCTCCTACCACAAGGAGTTTCTTCGCAAGCGAATCGCCTGGCGTATCCAGGCCCTGGCAGAGGGTGACCTTTCGGAGCGGGCCCGGCGCAGGGCTGAGGAACTGGCCAATGACGCTGACCTGAGAACGCGGTCTCCGCGTGATCCGGTCGCCTCGGGTTCCGCCGAGGTCAAAGCGAGAACGGTGACCAGCCGCATATCCCCGTCGCACGACCCGAGGCTGCCGCTGCCCGGGACTCTGCTCGTCCGCGAGTTCCAAGGCCGCGACATCGTGGTCAAGGTCCTCGACAACGGGTTCGAGTTCGACGGCCGACGGTACAAGTCCCTCTCCGCCATCGCGCAGGAGGTCACCGGGAGCAAGTGGAACGGGTTCCTCTTCTTCGGCATCGCCGATGGCGCGGCCAGAGGCGGGAGCCGCAAACCCGAGAGGAGAAAGGAATGAGCAGAAACAATAACCGTGGCCGGGGAGAAGCCCGGGAGTCGGCATCAAGAACCAACGGGACGATCCGTTGCGCCATCTACACCCGCAAATCCACTGACGAGGGGCTGGAGCAGGAGTTCAACAGCCTCGACGCCCAGCGGGAATCCGCGGAAGCCTATATCGCGAGCCAACGACACGAGGGATGGGTGTGCATCCCCGACCGATTTGACGACGGCGGCTTCACCGGCGGCAACATGGAGCGGCCCGCCCTCAAGCGGCTCTTCGCCGGCATCGAGGCGGGCGGAATTGAT
>JAKQIZ010000094.1 GCA_029561465.1 Deltaproteobacteria bacterium
CACGGCGCTGATCGCCTTTTTATCCATGTGGGTCCTCTATATGAACCAGAACCGCCATTTGGCGGGCATAGTGACCATGGAGCGGCGTCTGGAAAAGGCGGAACGTCTCTCCGCCCTGGGGCAGCTCGCCGCCGGGGTGGCCCATGAGATTCGCAATCCCCTCAACGCTATCAGCATGGCGAGCCAGCGGCTCAAAAGGGATTTTGTTCCGGCGGATGAAAGAAAAGAAAAGGACTTCCAGACCATTACCGGGGTTATTCGGGACGAGATTCGCCGGCTCAACGGGATCATCGAGGAGTTCCTAACCTTTTCCCGGAGCCGCCGTCTCGAACTGCGGGAATATCCAGTGACGGAGGTACTCCAGAAGATCGTCAATCTCCTCCGGGAGGAAACAGCCGGAAAGGGGATCGTCCTGGAGACGAAATGGGCCGAGCCGTCGCCGGTTATCCCCATGGATATGGACAAGCTCCAGCAGGCCCTCCTTAACTTTATCAAAAACGCCGTCGAATCGATTTCCGACGGGGGACGGGTGACCATAACCGTGACGCCGGAGCGAAAGGACGGGATCAAGATCGCCATCGCGGATACCGGCTGCGGCATGACGGAGGAGGAGATCGAGCGGATCTTCAGCCCGGAATATACCACCAAGGAAAAAGGTCTGGGTCTGGGACTGCCGCTGTCCCATGAGATCATCCGGGGGCATGGGGGGGAAATCCGGGTTACGAGTCAGAAAGACGCGGGAACAACCTTCGAGATCATCCTGCCCGTGGAAAAACATTAAGGATCCTGAGGGAGTGGAGATATGAAGGCGCTGAACATCCTGATTGTGGAAGACGGGCAGTCTCAGCGGGAGATGCTGCGGGATTTTCTGATCCAGGAGGGTCATAACGTCCAGGAGGCGGAAAACGGAGAAAAAGGGGTGGATTTGGTCCGCAACGGACATTTCGACCTGCTCCTTCTCGACTACAAGATGCCGGGCATGGACGGCATGCAGGTCCTGACGGCGGTCAAGGAGATCAATCCCGAGATCGACGTCGTCATCATCACCGCCTACGGCACCATCGAGACAGCCGTGGAGGCCATGAAGGCCGGCGCCATCGATTACATTACGAAGCCCATAGAATTCGATGAACTCCTCCTCCTGGTGGAACGGGTGGCGGAGCGCCGGATCTTGATCAAGGAAAACGAAATCCTGAAGCAGGAACTCCGGGAAAAGGGGGTGACGGCGGAGCAGATCGTTTACCGGAGCCCCAAGATGGAAGCCCTGATCAACATGGCGGGCCGGGTGGCGCCCAGCCGGGCCACGATCCTCATCCAGGGAGAGAGCGGGACGGGCAAGGAACTCCTGGCCCGGCTTATCCATCAGTTGAGCCCCCGGTCCGGCCGGGTGATGTTGGCGGTTAACTGCGGCGCCCTCCATGAAAATCTTCTGGAAAGCGAACTTTTCGGTCATGAGAAGGGGGCATTCACCGGGGCGTCCGCCCGGCGAATTGGCCGTTTCGAGGAGGCGGACGGGAGCACCCTCTTTCTTGACGAGATTGGCGAACTCTCCGCCGCCGTTCAGGTGAAACTGCTTAGATTTCTGCAGGAAAGGGAGTTTCAACGCCTGGGAGGAAATCAAACCCTCCGAGCGGACGTGCGGATTATCAGCGCCACCAACCGGGATCTGGATGCCCGGGTGAAGGCGGGGGCTTTCCGGGAGGACCTCTATTACCGCCTGAAGGTGGTAACCATCGACCTCCCGCCGCTCCGGGAGCGCAAGGAGGACATTCCCCCACTGATCGACCATTTCCTTCGCAAGTATGCCAAGGAAAACGGTAAGGTAATCAAGGGTATCAGTAGCGAGGCCCGGGATCTCCTCATCAAATACGATTACCCGGGAAATGTGCGAGAGCTGGAAAACATCCTGGAGCGGGCCGTGGTCATCGGTCGGGACGAAATCATCTCCGTGGAAGATCTTCCCTTCCTGGAAGATTCCCTGACGGCGGCAGAGGAGGGGAAAAAAGCTGAGGGGCTGCTCCGGGGCACCATGGAGGAGATGGAACGGAAGATGATCGTCGAGGCCATGGAAAAGGCGGGGGATCATCAAACGAAAGCGGCGGAGATCCTGGGGATCAGCGAGCGGATGCTCCGCTACAAGTTGAAGAAATACGGCCTGAAGTCCCACTGAAAAGAGAAACCCTTTCCATAGGCAAAATGCCTTGACGGAGATGTAGTTATCTTCGTGCAAAATCCCTCCTGGTAAAAGTGAAGAAGGATTAATTCTACAACGATACATATTATAAGCCGCCCATTATTGTCAGTTTCCGTTTTCTATGGGACAGATATGCCCGATAGTTTTTCAACTGAATCCATTCCACAAGGTTAATGAGTTCGGCAACAGTGAAGACTTTCATAGGTAGCACGGCACTGATGAGCAGCTTAAGCTGCGATAGTGTAATAGCTGGTGCTTTTTGCCCCCAGCCTGATCCTCATATGCCAGAGGAAGAAGTGAGCCAACATGCAGGTAATCATATGATGGTGCCACCCCGGAAATTTTCTGACCTCGTAATGGTCCATCCCCAGGTCCGTCTTTGCTTCTCCAAAGCACTGTTCGATGGCCCATCGTACTCCGGAAAGCCAGACAAAGGTCTTCAACCGAGTGGATCGGCCGGCATTCGAGACAAAATAGGCGTATGTGGCCGCATCCCCACCGATAGGCCGACGGACAATCAACCATACGTTTCGATCAGGCCTGCCGTTTTTGGAAAGAAACACCCGCTTCTTCATAAACTCATAGGTTATATGCCCTTTCGTTCCCTCGCAGACGGTACGGCGATACCAGAAGTAAACGTTAGTCCCCCTGGCCAGTTTCTCGAAAGAGATCGGTTTATCTTCGGCTTCCGCAACCACCCGCTTCTTTCTTTCTTCTCCTTTGTAGCGGTAGGTCTTTTCCATGACGGACGATCCCTGTACCCAGCAGAGCGTGTACATTGGCAGAGAAACCATATAGACCACATCGGTAATCTTTTCCACAGCAGATATAAATTCCGGACTGCCTCCACAAACCGTATCCGCTACAACATACCGAAAGGGAAGGACATTTTCACGGATGATCCCCTCGAGCATCTCCACCGCCAGTTGTGGTTTGGTGATAAAAGAAAGTTCATCGGGAAATCTGCACTTTCTCCTACGCTCCGCGTAATCATCATCAAACCACTTCTCCGGAATGAACAAGCGATTATCCAGCATACAGTATCCTTGGCGGGAACCATAGGCGGCAAAAACCCCAACCTGGCAGTTCTCCACTTTGCCGATATTCCCACAGTATTGCCGGGCAACCCCTGCAGAATCGCCACCCTTTTTCACAAACCCCGATTCATCAAATATCAGGACACCTTCGGTATCCCCAAGGTCTTCCACGACCATATCGTGATATCGGGAAATTATCCGAGCCTCGTCCCAAACAACGTTACTGATAAAATGCTGCATCGCACGAACTTTAGCGTTCTCCACATTCATGGCAATGGGTTCAATGGACTTCCTATCCAATTGACTCATCTGGCCCGCCATATACTGAACAAAGTTTTCTCGAGGTTCCTCCCGAGAAAAACAATCCGCAAACTGGGCATGAAAACCTCTGAACTCATCAGTGAACTGGTCAATGTCCTCTTTGCCAACGAACAATTTGGGGATGGGAAAGGTCCCATCCTGAATGCGGTTTTCCGGTACCATTTTCTGACACCTCCCAATGCTTTTATAAAAATGTAGCATAGTCGGAATATGGTGTCAACTTATAAATGGCTTATGTATCGTTGTGGGGATTACGATCCTTTTCAATCGCTAATATAAAAATGACATATTTTAATGTAGTGATGCGCCATGCAAAGGCTTCTTTCCCCGGGCATTTCTTGCGGCAGTAAAGTTTCCTGTCCGCTGAATTGGTTGTTAATACTGATTCCTTGGCAATTTTATTTGGCGGCAATCCTTCTGCTCACTGTTATCGGAAATAGGGGACTAAAAATTATCTTAATCCGATAGGGTTTAACTGTATGATATTATTAAGTGAAAACGAAACCCAATGCAGCAGTAGGGCGCAGAGACTTTTTTTGAAAAAATATTAGTATCACTGTTTGGGGAATGAAGAATGATGGATCAAGGTGATCTTTTTGATCCGAACTATCAGGATTGGAATTGCGGAATCGCCGACCTCAAGGAGCTGCGTTTCGCTACGGCGAGGGAAAAACTACATAAGTACGGGGAATCGACGGGAGATTGGGCTACGGTGGAGGTCTATGGCGATATCGCCGGATTTCTTCAGACGGGGTTGGGGGAGATCGATAATGAGGCCCCGGAGGCCCCCGAGGCCTACTGGGAGTTGTGGGAAAAACTCGCGCAGCGGGCCGCCGGCATGAAAATCCCCGATCCATCGCTGCTGAACGATCTGCGGCGCAATTATTTCCGGAAGGCCGTGGGCGTCGTGGAACGACTGGGGATGACGGAGCACCCCCGGCTTCCGGGGAATCTGCCCCTCGGCCTCCTCTACGGCGAGGCGGGGGACTGGGACCGGGCTATTGCCTCCCTCCAGGCATGTCTGCCCACGGCGGCGAATAACGCGGACCTTTATGCCTATCTGGGCGATGCCTACCTCCGCCGGGGCGAGCGGGAAGTGGCCCGGCGCTGTTACCTGGAGGCCTGTCTGGTAGACCCCGGAGGTATCGACTGGGAACGTCTGATGGATCGAGAACTAATCTCCCTGCGGGTCTATATGGAGGAGTCAGGACGGGAAAAGAAGGGTGAAGAGGGTTCGGATCTCCGGGTTCCGGCCTTGGCCTGGCTTCCCGCCCGGGCCTATGTCGCCGGGATCTTCAAACCGAAAATCATTAGGCTTAAGGATGAGTTCAAGACCTTCGTGGATGATTTCCAGGCGCTGGAGAAGAGATTTCTCAAGGAGAAAGATCATGCCTTGGGGGCGGCCCTCTTCTTTCGGGGAATAATAATCTGTGACAATGAAAGGGCCCTGCGTCTCGTCAAAGGGATGGACTTCGCGGATATCCGGGCCCGGATGCGGGAGATCAACCCGCCGCTGTTTGCCGATTACCTCCGGGTGATCAAGGAACGGAAGAAGAAACAAAAACCGGGCTGAACAAAGAGATCATCTCGGAGCGGGCGGAATCGATTTCCTCCCGGTGCCGCCGAAATCAGGCAGTTTGTAAGATATTGATATTGTTTAATAGCCGACGATTCGTAAAAATTTTGGCTCGCTCTGGAAATGATCTGAAGCCGTAATCTCTCTCCTTGCGGCGGCCGGGCAGCCGTTATAATTTCAGGATCATCCGGGCCTCGGCGGGAGTAGCGATCTCCCGGCCGTACTCCCGGCAGATGCTCACGACCCGCTCCACCAGTTCGGCGTTGGTTTTGGCCAAGACCCCCCGGCGCAGGTAGATGTTGTCCTCCATGCCGACGCGGATGTGGCCGCCCATGATGAGGGCCATCATCGCCATGGGGAGATGGCCGGCGCCGATGCCGATGTTGGACCAGGTGGCCTCCGGCGGCAGGTAGTCGTGGAGGTGGAGGAAGGCCTTGGGAGTTGCCGGAGCGCCCCAGGGCGTGCCGAGGACGAACTGGAAATGGAGGGGATCGGCAAGTTTTCCCTCTTGGCGCATCCGCAGGGTGGTGATCATCATCCCCAAATCGAAGATCTCGATCTCCGGCTTTACCCCTGCCTCCCGCATCATTACGGCCGCCTCATCGAGAAACTCCGGGGTATTGATGAACGCATGGCCACCCAGATTGATGGAACCGGCATCGAAGGAGGCCAACTCCGGCTTCAGCGCCAAGGGGGCGAGGCGCTCCATGATAGGCAGGTTACGGCCGGGAATGCCGCTGGTCGTGAGGCTGAGGATAAGATCAGTCCGCTCCCGGAGGTATTCCACGACCCGGCGGAAAAGATCGATATCCTGACTGCCCAGGCCCGTTTCCGGATCCCGGACGTGGATATGGACGATGGATGCACCGGCCTGCCAGGCCTCGTAGGCCGACTGGGAGATCTCTTCGGGGGTGATGGGAATATGGGGCGCCACATCCCGCATCATCCGGCTGCCCGTAATGGCGGCGGTGATGATGATCTTGTCCATGTTGCTGCCTCTTGGAAAAGCAGGGGCGCGGCCCCGAATTTATTGCCGGCGCCGTACTGCAGAATTTATCGGAGGGAACGTTCCGTCTCCCCGATCGCCTCGTCCAGGATGGCCACCAGTTTCTCGATCTGCCCTTCCGTGATGATGAAGGGCGGGGCGATGAGGACATGATCGCCGTTGACGCCGTCGGCGCCGCCCCCGCCGGGATAGACGATCAACCCGTTGTCGAAGGCCAGGTTGCTTACCAGGGCGTTCACCTTCCGGGCCGGTGGGAATGGTTCCTTCGTTTTCCGGTCCCGAACGAATTCCACCCCGGCGAAGAGGCCGATTCCCCGCACATCGCCCACCATCTCATGACGGTAGAGAACCTGAAGTTTATCCAGCAGATAAGCTCCCAGGCGCTCCGAACTCCGCACCAGGTCGTTCTTTTCGATGTAGTCCAGGACGGCCAGGGCGGTGGCGCAGGCGAGGGGGTTCTGGCTGTAAGTATGGCCGTGGACGAAGTTTCCGTTTCCCTCCTTGATGGCCCGGTGGACCGCCTCGGTGGTGATGACGCAAAATACCGGGTAGTAGCCCGCGCCCAGTCCCTTCGCGCAGACGATCATATCGGGCTTCACTCCCCAGTGTTCCACAGCAAAGTTCCGACCGGTCCGGCCGATTCCCGTCATGACTTCATCGACGATGAGAAGGACGTCGTAGCGGTCGCATATCTCCCGGATCCGCTGGAAATAACCGTCTTTAGGGACCAGGGCGCCGGCGGTGGCACCCACCACCGGTTCGGCCATGAAGGCGGAAACCGAGTCGGGGCCTTCGTAAATGATCGTCTTTTCCAGGTCGTCGGCGCATTCCAGGGCGCAGCTTTCCGGCAGCCGGCCGCAGGGGCAGCGGTAGCAGTAGGCGGGGACGATGTGGGGGGTGTGCTGGATCAGGGGTTGGTAGTAGCGCCGCCGCCCCGTATGGCCGCTTAAGGCCAGTGCCCCCAGGGTGTTACCGTGGTAGCTCGCCCACCGGGAGATGACCTTGAATTTCATCGGTTTGCCCCGGTCCACCTGATACTGGCGGGCCATCTTCACCGCGGTCTCCACCGCCTCCGACCCCCCGGAGAGGAAATAGACCCGGCTCAGTCCGGCGGGTGCCATGGCCGTCAGCTTTTCAGCCAGGGTCACGGCGGGTGGGGAGGTGAACTGGGATCCGTGGGCGAAGGCCACGTTCCCCAACTGGGTCAGCATGGCGGCCTCAATCTCCCGGAGGCCGTGCCCCAGGGCGGCCACCACCGCCCCACCCGAGCCGTCGATATACTCTTTCCCTTCCGTATCGTAGAGATAAATCCCCCGGCCGCGCTGCACCGCCGGGTACCATCGGTTCAGGTTGCGGTAAAATACATGGTCTTCGTTCGGTTTTCTGCTCATCGTTTTCCTGTCGCTCCCTATTTATTACTGTCTAGGTGTCCGGGGTGCAACTTTACACCGCGCCGGGAGGTTCGTGTTGTCCGTCCTCATCCCCTTGGCCGGAGCCGGTGCCGCCTGGGGGCGCCGGCTGGATGAAGCTGACTCCCTATTTTACGAAGCGAGTCCTCAAGCTAGACAAGCCCTTGAAATGCTTCCGCTCCTCTTCGATGACCTCTTCGATGACACCGTGCTCCCGGGCCGGAACCAGATTTTTGATCTCATGATAAAAGAGGATGGAATCGAGTTCCCGCTGGATGGCAAAGTCGATGGCGGCCAGGGTGTCCTTCACCTTGGCCAACTCCGCCTCGATCAGTTCCTTTTTGAAGATGATCTTGTTGTCCACGAAATCGTGGAGGTAGGCGTCATATTCTCCGTCATAACTCTCCGGCGGGTTTTCCTTTTCCATGGCTGAAAAGATCCTGCCGAAGGTCTTCTTATG
>JAKQIZ010000103.1 GCA_029561465.1 Deltaproteobacteria bacterium
AACGGCGCGATTCAAGGAAGCGTCCCTCAGGAACTCTCGGAAACACCTTCCGCCGGGGGAATTTACACCGGCTATTCCGCGGCACTGTGGCGAACGGATAGTTACGCTGGCGCCATCCGGACAATCTATCTGACACCACCGGACGCCACGACAGGAAAAAGCACGGCCGGTTTCCTGACCGGGGATAGTATCGCCGGCACAATCTATAACCTTGTGCAGGACAGACAGGAGTATGATGATGGATATGTTGAAACTTACACCGTCGGCCTCTGGGAAGACACCGGGACAAACACACTGACAGCCTCCGCTCCCGTCGCGTCCGGTCTGGATCCGGAAGCCGTGACTTTAGCGGGTGGTCTTATGACCGCGAAGCTCGCCGGCGCGTTTGGCGGCAACGGCGCTTTGACCAACGACACTGCCCGGGGCGACTTCACCTTTTTCATGAATGGCGCAACACCTCTGCCTTTCGGCGTCTATGATCTGAAATTAGGGAGCGGTGATCCCGGCGGAATCTTCTCCGGAAAACCGACCGGGGCAACCGCATGGACGGCCAAAATCGGAGGAGCGTTCAACTACGAACCTGCTTACGATTATGGCTACTGGCTCGCTGACGTCGGCGGCCAGTGGAACGCCGCAGGTGAGATCACCGGAAATGTTTCCAACGGAACCTATCTGACACCCACCCAGATGGGAACCCTTTCCGGCCCGTTCTACGGCCTTTACACAGAGGGAGAAACACCTGATTCCGGCACCTGGGTCGGCCAGAGTATCGGAAATTACGAAGGGGCGGATCTCAAATTCGTCAGCGATCTCTATCCGTCTTTGCGTTATTATAATGGCTCAGACTGGCCATACGATTCTATTTCCGTCTATGGACTGTTAGGCGGAACGGACTCCTTATGGGGTTCTTCCGCTTCTTCCCCCGTCACCATCAGGGCCCTGGGTCAGTGGTCTCTGTATGATTCGCCTGGCAGCACGAGCCATATTTTCAACACCGTAACTTACAGCCATAATTACAAAGACGCCTCTATGACCACTTACGACGGCGGCTCTTATTACCTTCTGTACGGCGGATTGGAATTGAACGGCCAGATGGATGCAAACATTGCAGGCTTGTATATCAAAGACGGCAAAGCCGGTTTCCTGATCGGCAGCATCGCCGGCAGTATCTATCAAGATATCGGCATGTGGAACGCAGAAGGCAGCATGTACAAGGAAGAGAAGATTGATACGAACGTTCCCGCGGAAAGTCTCAACAGCAATATCTGGTACGGTTCACTTTACGGAAATATGTCCGCCTATCCCAACGACCTAAGCGGTTCCATCGGGTACAGCGCCGTCCGGACACTGTATGACAACGCCGGCACAACGTGGATGAAAGGAGGGATCTGGTCTTTCGATCTGGGTGGATCGCACGGCGGCACGATAGTAACACCCTGGACAGCAGTCGTGGGTGGCCAGGGAGATTTCGCCCCGTATTACAACGGCGCTTTTATCCTTGATCCGGGTTACTGGCTGGCGGATATGAGCAACGGCGCCTGGAATGGCAATAAAATCGGCGCCGATATATCCGGCGCATACCTCACGCGGCATCAGATGGGAACAATGAACGGCCATTTGTTGGGAACATACAACAACACCACCTGGCAGGCAGCCGGCATTGGAACGTATGATAACGGCCAGGAACTGGCCTACAGTGCCGATACCTTATTGGGGAACTGGGCGCACTACGACGCCGCGGCAGGCCTCGTTACGGACAGCGGGGCATTCGCGGGAATCATCGGCGGTGTTTCTTCGATCTTCGGAGATCTTTCCGCTGATATCAACGGAATGGGCGCTTATTCCCGGAGCTTAAACTCGCCGCTCTTCATGATGACACTTGCCAACGCATACGGCGGACCGGAAACGAACCCCTTCCGTCTTTATTACGGCGGGGCCGCACATCCGGCCGGTGAAGGATACGGCGAGTGGTTCGAAGGCAGAATGATGGGCTTTTACGCCAAATGGAATGGAACAAAGTATACCGAATTCGGTCTCCTTTCCTCCGACAAGTTGATTGTCGATGGCAAAGAAAGCGGTTACTCCGTTGACGGATATCTTTATCCGGGCATCGGCATGTGGAATATGTATGATTACAAATATCAGGGCCGCCTGACCTCGACAAAAATGGCGGATGGAGAATTTGCTTCATTCACGGTTGAAGAGTCCGACTGGTCGTCTCCCGCACCCATAGTCGGCGATCTCCAAGGCACGATGCAGATGCAGACGGCCAGAATACTTGAAGTCAATGAAGGTTGGGGAATCTGGATGTCCGCCGCGGGCGGGTCTGCCCCGGAGACAATTCCCGAAACCGGAAAATGGACAAGCACTACGGGATGGAAGGAAATTAACGAGTCCGGAAAAGCAAGCTATTCCATCGCGTCCGTGGGCGGATATGCCGGCGACGGTGGATTCTGGGCCGGCGTCAGCGGCCGATTCCTCAATCCCGACAACATGGGTATTTTTACGGGAGATCTGGTGGGAATCCTGGGCAGCGATACCTGGCAGGCGACGGGCGTGGGAAGCTTTAAAGCCTTCCCGCTGGCTTACAACGGCGCGTTCCTTGAGGACAATGGTGGTTTCGGATACTGGGATTTTGTGAACAAGAAATTTGTAACGGAGGATTCGAGCACTCCGCCCCTCCCGCTTGCCAAAATCGGCGGTCTTGTCGGCGGCGTTGGAGAACTTTTCAACGGTCAGGGGCCCGGCGGCGCAAATCTGCCTGTCGATTTGACCGGCATCGGCGAATACGCGGCCGCAAAAGTTGACACTTATTCCCTGTTTGGATCGGAGATTGCAGGAGATAACGACCTGGTCGCCTCAGCAACCAACAACTACCTGCTCAAATTCGGCGGCGTCCGGAAGGCGGACGGCGCAGGCGGTTCCCTCCTCGGCAAGGGATTGGGGCTCTACCACCGGCAGACGGCAGCCGATGTGTATGAAGTCGGCCTCTTGAGTTCCAACCTCATTCAGGCAACCCTCTATCCCGCGATTGGTGATCCCGCCAATCCCGGCATGTGGGAAATCCCGGAAGATGGGGGGTCCACGTTGCTGG
>JAKQIZ010000116.1 GCA_029561465.1 Deltaproteobacteria bacterium
AGGCCGGTTTCGAGGCCAAAACGGGGATGAAGGTCCTGGGGCTCGCCTATTACGGCCAGCGGCACGTGACGACCAGGACACCCCTATCGGGGGCGGAAGGCCTGGACGGCCTGGCCATCCGGGTGCCGAACATCCCCATTATCGTTCTTACCTTCCGCGCCCTGGGGGCCAAACCGGTGCCCCTGCCCTTCAAGGAGACTTATCAGGCCCTCAAGGAGGGGATCGTGGACGCTCAGGAAAATCCCCTCCCGGCCATCAAGGCGATGCGTTTTTACGAGGTGACCAGGATCGTCAACCTTACCGCCCATATTTCCGACGCCCAGTTGGTGGTCATGGATGGCAAGCGCTGGCAGGCCATGCCCAAAGCCGATCAGGAGGCGATGGAGAAAATCTTCCGGGAGGCGTCCCGCCGGGTTACCGACGATGTCCGGGAGGAGGAATTGAGTCTGGAGAAGGAACTGCCCGCCCTGGGAGCGGTCATCCATCCGGTGGACCGGCGTCCGTTGATCGAGCGCATCCGGCCGTACCTGAAGGGCGACTACTTCCCCTGGCCGGATGATCTTTACGACCGCATTCAGGCTATACAGTAGAAACGGCCTTATGAGAGGTTCCGGATATTTTTGCCTTCCCCGGGGGCAGGTCGGGAGCGCCCCTGATTTATCGAGGATGATGTCGTCCGGCGGGAGACGAGTATCATGACCGGAGAAACGCAAAGCAAAGAGCCGCGCAAAATACGCTTCGGGATCCGTGCCCGCCTCATGGCCGTGCTTGCCGGGCTGTTGTGCGTTGCGGCGCTGATCGTTCTTTATTCCTTTCAAACCCTTGACAGGCTGCGCGGCGAGATGGAGAAGATGGCCGCGACGGATATGTCGAGCATTGTCCTGGCACAACAGATCTCCGATCAGATAGTGGTCCTGGGCGACTATCTTCTGGGCCTAAAGACGATCGAAAACAGCAGCAAAAAAGAGCAATTATCGAGCAGATTCAAGGAGATGACGGGGCGACTCCGGGAAGACCTGCAGCGCATGGAAGAGATGCACCATGAGATCGTCTGCCCGGATCCGGAACTCGCCGGAGGAATGAGAACGGAGCTGGAGCAGCTGTCGGCAGCCCTCCGGCAATATGAGCAGGTTTTGGATCGCAGGATTATGACGGTTGAGGAACTGGCGGCGCAACAGCGCCGGCTCGAGGAAATCATCGCCCGCTATCTGGCGGCGGTCGATGATGCCAACCGCCAGATGCGCGCCCTGGTTTCCCGGGGGCTGGCCGTAAACATTCCCGAGGCCGGCAAGAAAGGCCGGCTGGTCCAGGAGATGGATGCCTTTCTGGAACGGGAAATGAGCTGGCTGGGCACTGCCCAGGATCTGCGCAGCAATGGCCGGGAGATGATGTCTCTTCTCGATGCCGCGATAGCAGCGACGAATCCGGCGGTTGTCGACGGGCTCGCGGAAAGAGCCGACGCGATTTTATTGCAGATGTCGCTATACAAACGCCTGCCGGATACCCCGGTGGTGCGCGCCCTGGCAGCGCCGACGGCGGACCTGGCCGGCCAGATCACCGCCGGCCGGAGGCAGGAATCCGTTTTTGTCTTGAGGAAGCGGGAACTTGCTTTGAAGAACAGCCTGAAAGAGGCGTACGAAAAGATCAGTTCCCAAGCCTACCATCTGCGGGAGGACGCCACGAAAATGAATGTCGCTCATAGCCGGGTGACCCGCGGGGCCATCATAAACGCCAACAAAGAGGTGCAGCAGGCCAAGCAGATATTGATGGGCATTTCCCTCCTGGCGGGAATGATCCTGTTGTTTGCCCTGTACTATCTGGTCCATGTGCGGATCATACGCCGCGTCGAGAAACTGACGCAGGTGATGAACCAGGCCGCCGGCGATGCCTCCCGGGGGGAGCAGCAGGCCCTCGCCGAGCCGATGCGCGCCCTCCTCGGCAGCGGCCGCGATGAAATCGCCGCCATGGGGGAGGCCTTTGCGGTCTTCGTAGATGCGATCCTCCAGGAGCAGTATTTCTCCGATACGACCATCAACAGCCTGCCCGGCATCTTCTACATGTACGACGATACAGGGAGACTGATCCGCTGGAACAAGAACGGCGAAACGATCTTCGGATATGCCAGCAAAGAGATAAAGGGTGAAGATGCCTTGAAATTCATCGTTCCGGCGGACCGGCAACGGGTTCGGACAGCCATTAAAAAGGTATTCACCGACGGCTATGCCGAGGTGGCCGCCACGATGCTCGCCAACTCCGGTCAAGAGATCCCCTTCTATCTGACCGGCGCCAGGATGTTCAAGGGCGACAAGGTGTACGGGATCGGCACGGGCATCGACATGACGGAGTTGCGGACATCAACGGAGGCGCTCCGCCGGAGCGAGGAAAAATACCGGAATATCTTCGAAAACTCCCTGGAAGGGATCTTCCAGTCTTCCCTGGAAGGACGCCTGCTGACCGTCAATCCCACCATGGCCCGGATGTACGGTTACGCCTCGCCGGAGGAGATGATGGCGGAAATCGCCGATATCGGCCGTCAAATGTATGCAAACGCCGCACAACGTGAGGAATTGCTCCAAAACCTCAATACCGATGGCACCGTTGTGGCTTATGAAATCCAACAGCGCCGGAAGGACGGCAGCGTCTTCTGGGTGTCGGAAAACGCCCGCGCAGTGCGGGATGAGCAGGGGGCGATCCGCTACTACGAAGGTCTCCTGGAAGACATCAGCCAGCGCAAGGAGGCGGAAGCTAAACTGCAACAGAGCCTGCAAAGACTCCGTAACGCTATCGGCGCCACGATCCAGGTCATGGTTTCGGCGGTGGAGACCCGGGATCCCTACACGGCGGGTCACCAGATGCGTACCGCCGATCTGGCCCGGGCCATTGCCGGGGAGATGGGCCTGCCTCAGGAAAAGATCGACGGGATCCGCATGGCCGGCGCCATCCATGACATCGGCAAGCTTTCCATTCCGGCGGAGATATTGTCCAAACCGACGAAACTGACAGCGATCGAGCGGTGCCTGATCAAGGAGCATACCCGGATCGGCTACCAGATTCTCAAGGAGATCGAATCGCCCTGGCCGTTGGCGCAGATCATCTATCAGCATCACGAGCGGTTGGACGGTTCCGGCTATCCCGAAGGGGTGCGGGGGGAGGAAATCCTGTTGGAAACCCGCATCCTGTCCGTGGCGGACGTAGTGGAATCCATGGCTTCGCACCGGCCCTACCGCCCCGCCCTGGGATTGGCGCAGGCGCTGGCCGAAATCGAGTCCCAACAGGGGATTGCCTACGATGCGGAGGTTGTCGCGGCCTGCCTGAGACTATTCCAGGAAAAGGGCTATCAATTTCCCCAGCCCCGGCATGAGCAATAATGGTCTTACCATGATTGATTATTGATAAGACATTGCTTTTGATGGTTTGGAGTATATGGGGGATGTATTTGCCTGTCAAGGGACATTTCCATCGGAAAATCAGGGTTGGCTATACGGTATGTGGGTCGGCGGCGGTCCTTCAGTCGCCGGTGGCTTTATTTCTGCGCAATTTGCACGTAGGGGAGGCAATTTGAATCGTGTTTTGAGCAGACATCACCGGCACGCCTCTTTTCACGAAGCGTCATGCCTGGATGTAATCGTCCCAGGAGTATTGCGGGTCCCCGTAGGAATGATCGTCATGGGCGGGGATCTGCGAGACGTCATCCGCGCTGGATGGTGCAGCCGACCTGCCCGTGCCGTAGAACGGCGGGTCATGGATTTTGGGCGGCGGTCTGGCGCGTGCGAGCCATAAACCCAGGTGTTCGAGAATGGCCCGGATGACGGAAGGGTCCTCGATGCTGCCGATGACGCGCATGGCGCCCTGACACTTTGGGCAGACCAGGGGATCGACTTCGTAGATTTTCTGAATCAAACGCGCCCAATTCCGCCGGAAG
>JAKQIZ010000138.1 GCA_029561465.1 Deltaproteobacteria bacterium
AAGTGACCATCATCCATCGCCGCAACCGCTTCCGGGCCGCCGGCATCCTTGCCCAGCGGGCCTTGGCAAACCCTAAGATCCAAGCGGTTTGGAACAGCGTGGTGGAAGAGATCGGCGGCGAGAAAGGCGTGGAATGGATCAGGATCAAGGATGTCCGGAACGGCGCGATGCAGCAGATTCCCGCAGCCGGGGTCTTCATCTTCGTGGGTCTCATACCCCAGACGGATCTGGTCAGGGACCTGGCAGCGAGAGAAAAGGACGGCGCCATCATCGTGGACCGGGAGATGCGCACTTCCGCTCCCGGACTCTTTGCCTGCGGGGACTGTATCGACAAGTCACTCCGCCAGGTCGTCACGGCCTGCGGCGACGGGGCGACGGCCGCCTATGCCGCCCAGTTGTATGTCGAGGATTACAAGGGCGAGGCCTACTGAGTGGAAGAACTGCTTTTCTTCTGGCAGCACCTCCCCGGACGCCTGAGCCCCGTGCTCCTGGAGTTCGGCTCTTTTCAGGTGCGTTATTACAGCCTCATGTATCTCATCGCCTTCACCCTTACCTACCTGCTCGCCGGCTACCGGATCAGGGACGAAAAACATCCCTATGATATGGAAACAATCCAGGACATCATGATCTGGATGATTCTGGGTCT
Source organism: Deltaproteobacteria bacterium (assembly GCA_029561465.1). GTDB lineage: Bacteria > Desulfobacterota > Syntrophia > Syntrophales > UBA8958 > UBA8958. The sequence continues at coordinate 647 of JAKQIZ010000138.1, forward strand.
GATCCTCGGGGGCCGCCTCGGTTATGTCTTGTTCTACAATTGCGACTATTATCTCCAGCGCCCCTGGGAGGTCTTCCTCCCGTTCGATTTCTCCCAAGGCATCCGTTTCGTGGGCATCAGCGGCATGTCCTTCCATGGCGGGGCGCTGGGGGCACTGGCCGCGGCCATAATCTTCTGCCGACGCCGCGGTCTGGACTTCTGGCGCCTGGCGGATCTCTTTTGCCCTGCCATCCCCCTGGGATACACCTTCGGCCGCATCGGTAATTTCATCAACGGCGAGCTCTACGGACGTCCCACCGAGGTCCCCTGGGGGATGTATTTCCCCCTGGACCAGGAAGGATTGTTGCGCCATCCCTCCCAACTATACGAGGCCTTTGGGGAGGGTATCCTTCTGTTCGCCTTGTTGTGGTCCTTGAGAAAAAGAAGCCCGGTCGACGGATTCCTTCTCGCCACCTATCTCATGGGCTACGGTCTGGTGCGTTTCTTCATCGAGTTCTACCGGCAGCCCGACGCCCAGATCGGATACCTGTGGGGTTTCCTCACCATGGGTCAGGTCCTCTGCCTGATCATGATCGGCGGCGGAGCGGGGATCATGCTTTACAGGAAAGCGAAAAGATAATATGGAAAGCTCCAGCGGAGATGCCAGCGGAGCTAAAGTTTCATGAATTCGTAAGAAGTCATGATGGAGACGACGAAGTAAAAAGCTCCAGAGGCAAGGCGCGCGAATCCTGAGGAATGAGGCGTACTTGTGCGTACGTCGCAGTGACGAAGGATGAAGCGCTTTCGCCGCATATGGACTTTTTACGATGCCGTCAAGTTTCATAAATGCTTCGCCGGAGCCTGTCCTC
>JAKQIZ010000139.1 GCA_029561465.1 Deltaproteobacteria bacterium
GAAGACGACGGCACCCCCATCGCCAAGCCCGGCCTGCCCGGCGAGATCTGCGGCAAAGGCGCCCACGCCCTGATCATGTACTTCAAGGAGCCGGAAAAGACGGAAGAGGCCATGAAGGGCGGCTGGTTCCATTCCGGAGACATCGGGGTCATGGACGATGACCGCTATATCACCGTGGTGGACCGGAAGAAGGACATGATCAAGACGGGCGGGGAAAACGTCCCGACCCGGGAGGTGGAAGAGGCGATCTATCTGGAGAAGCGGGTCCAGGAGGTGGCGGTCATCGGCCTGCCCGATCCCAAGTGGGTGGAGCTGGTGACGGCGGTGGTGGTCCTGAAGCCCGGCGAGACCATGACGGCGGAGGAGCTCATCGCCCATTGCCGAAAGGAGCTGGCGGCATTTAAATGTCCCAAGAAGGTCTTCTTTGTCGATGCCCTTCCCAAGACACCGACGGGCAAGATCCTGAAACGGGAAATGCGTGTATCGTTCAAGGACAAATAAGAACGTGGCCCCATCTCCACCCTATCCCTCCCCTTGAAGGGGAGGGTAAAGAAGCTACTCATCACCCTCTTGGAAGGGGGATGAGGCAGAAAATTCTCCTATCCCTCGAAGGGGATGGTAAAGAAACCGCTCCTATCCCTCCCCCTTCAAGGGGGAGGCGAGGAGGGGGAGGGGCTACAAAGAAAGAATCTGATTTATCCATACAAAGGAGGTTTTAACGGATTATGAAGGAAGTTGTTATCGTATCGGCCTGCCGGACGGCCATTGGCACTTTCGGCGGGAGTTTGAGAAACATGGACGTGGCGACCATGGGCAGCGTGGTGATGAAAGAGGCGATCAAAAGGGCGAACATCGATCCGGCGCTCATCGCGGATGTCCGTTTCGGCTGCTGCCGGGAGCCGGTGGATTCGCTGAACGCCACACGCATCTCGGCCCTCCTGGCGGGGGTTCCCGAAACCTCCATGGCGGCGACGGTCAACCGGGTCTGCATCTCCGGGATGGAAGCGGTCATCTCCAGCATGGCCTACATCCAGAGCGGCTTCTACGACGTCGCCCTCTGCGGGGGCATGGAGCACATGTCGGGAATCACCTATTCCGTGCCGTCCGCCCGCTGGGGCTGCCGCTTTCAGGATCAGGTGTTTGTGGATGACATCGTCCACGCCCTCTTCGCCGGCTCCCGTATCCTGCCGGGCCTGGAACAGGGCCCCATCAAGGAAGGGGAAATTGTGGAGCGCTTCCGCGGCAAACCCTACATCATGGGGATCACGGCGGAGCTCATCGCCTACAAGCACGGCCTCACCCGGGAGGAGATCGACGAGGTGGCCCTGCGAAGCCACAACAATGCCGAGCGGGCCACGGTGGAGGGAGACTTCAAGGAGGAGATCGTCCCCATCGAACTGCCCCAGAAGAAAGGCAAACCGCCCAAGATCTTCGACAAGGACGAGCATTTCCGGCCCGGGCTCACCATGGATGAACTGGCAAAACTGCCGCCGGCCTTCATCAGCAAGATCGGCAAGGTTACGGCGGGGAACTCCTCGGGGGTCAACGACGGCGCGGCCGCCATGGTGATCATGTCGGCGGACAAGGCCAAGGAACTGGGGCTGAAACCCATCGCCCGGATCAAGGCGGTGGGCGGCGGCGGCTGCCACCCCTCGGTGATGGGCCTGTCGCCCGTGCCGGCGGTGGCGAACCTGCTTAAGCGCACGAACTACAAGATCAGCGATTTCGAACTCGTCGAACTCAACGAGGCCTTCGCCGCCCAGTACATCGGCTGCGAACGGGAGATCGGCCTGAACCGGGAAATCACCAACGTCAACGGCTCCGGCTGCGGTCTGGGCCACCCCGTAGGCGCCACGGGCTGCCGGATCATGGTCAGCCTGATCCATGCCATGAAGAAGCGGGGCAAGACCCTGGGCATGGCCACCCTTTGCGGCGGCGGCGGCGTTTCCATGGCGACGGTCCTGGAGATGATCTGATGGCCGGCCGCCGGGCCGCGCTGATGGCGACACCGTCACCAGCGGTCAAATGGCCGGCCGGGATAATGGTTCGCGAACGGCGGAGCGGCTAATTCCCCCGTTCCGAGAGTAAAACAAGTTAACGTCGGTCCTCCTTTTCAACCCCGGAAAAGCCCCCTCGCAGTCAGAGGGGGCTTTTCATTATTTCCATTAGACGTTGTACTTCCTCTTTTTCCTGGTGAGGGTGGAGAGGTCGATCTGGAGACGGCGGGCGGCCTCGGCGAGGGTGGCGGATGATTCCAGGGCGCGGCGGATCAAGTCCTTTTCCGCAACGGCCAGGGCCTGCCTGAGGGGAACGGATGCGGCGGCGCCTGGGCCTGGGGCCGCGGCAGCGCCAGCGCTCCTCGGCGGGAACGTCCCGACGCCGGCGTCGAGATGTAAAGCCTTGCGGATCTCCCCGGGCAGATCGTCACGGGTGACGATTTCGTCGGCGCTCATGACGACGACGCGCTCGATGGTATTGCGGACCTCCCGGACGTTCCCCGGCCAGTCGTAGTTCAGCATGGCGTTCAGGGCGTCGATGGAGAGGTTCTTGCCGGTGTTGTAGTTCTGGTTGTAAACCTTGAGGAAGTGCTTGATCATGGGGAGGATGTCCTCCCGGCGTTCCCGGAGGGGCGGGATGAACACGGGGATGACGTTCAGGCGGTAGTAGAGGTCCTCCCGAAATTTCCTTTCCCGGACCATCTGCTCGAGGTTCATGTTGGTGGCGGCGACGATGCGGACGTCCACAGGAATCGCCTGCAGCCCGCCCAGATGCTTGATCTGCCGGTCCTGGAGGACGTTGAGAAGCTTGGCCTGGAGCTCGAAGGGAAATTCGCCGATCTCGTCAAGAAAGAGGGTGCCGCCGTTGGCGAGCTCGAACATCCCCTGCTTGCCCTGAATCCGGGCGTCGGTGAAGGCCCCTTTGTCGTAGCCGAAGAGTTCCGATTCGAGGAGGTTGGCGGGGAGGGAGGCACAGTCCACCTTCACGAAGGAGCCGGTGTTCTGCCGGGGGCTCTGGTAGTGGATGAACTGGGCGAGGACGTCCTTGCCCACACCGGAGGGACCGGTGATCAGGACGGTGGCGTCGGAGCGGGCCACCTTCTTGGCCATGGAGAGGATGCGCCGGAATTCCGTGCTTTGGCCGACGAATAAACGGTTGGCCCCACCCCCGAGGGTCTCTTCCAGGTACTCGATCCGCTTCTTGAAGCGCTCGATCATGACCTGGGAATTTTTCAGCTCCTCGTTGATTCGGTTGAGCTCCGTGAGATCCCGAAGGGTGCTGACGACGGCGGCGGGGTTGCCGTTATCCCGCCAGAGCATCGCCGCCGTGACGAGGAGCTGTCGGCCGCTGGGATAGCGGACGATGCGGCTCCGGGTCTGGCAATCCTTGAGCACTTCCAGGTTCACCGCCACGGGGACCCAGTTGTTGTCGATCATGTGCTGGGTGTGGCGGTCCATCATCTCCTGGCGGTTGATGCCGGTGATCCGCTCGAAGGCCTCGTTGGCCATAATGAAGTAGCCTTCGTGATCGGCGATGAACATCCCGTCGTGGACCGACTCGATGAGGGCCCGGGCGATGCTCAGGGTTTTCTGGGAAAAGCGTGTCGGCATAGCAACAATATCCTTCATCATCTTTATCGCAGTCTGTCTCCTTTTTTCAAAAAGGATCTTCGAAAAAAGAGACCCGTCTCCATTTTAGAGGAGGGCCTTGATCTCCGCACCGTCGATCTTTTCCTTTTCCAGCAGGAGGGCGGCGCCGCGGTCGAGGGCATCCCGCCTTTCCCGGAGGATGGCCAGGGCGATGGCGTACTGGCGGTCGATGATGGCCTTGATCTCGGCGTCGATGTCCCGGGCGGTCTCGGGGCTGTAGTCGCCGCCGTCCCGGATGCCGGCGTCGAGGAAGCGCTGGCGTTGGTCGTGGGCGAGATAGACCTGGCCGAGTTTCTCGCTCATTCCGTATTCCTTGACCATGCTCTTGGCGATGTCCGTGGCCCGGGAGAGGTCGTTGTGGGCCCCCGTGGAGATGTCGCCGAAGACAATCTGCTCCGCCGCCCGCCCGCCAAGGAGAGAGGCGACCTTATTGAGGAGCTCCGTCTTCCGCATGAGGAACCGGTCCTCCGTGGGGACCTGCATGGTGTAGCCCAGCGCGGCGATCCCCCGAGGGATGATGGAGATCTTCTGCACCGGATCGGTGCCGGGCAGGGAGAGGGCCACCAGGGCGTGGCCCATCTCGTGGTAGGCCACGATCTTCCGCTCCTCCTCGTTGATGAGGCGGTTTTTCTTTTCCAGGCCGGCGATGATGCGCTCCACGGCCTCCTCGAACTCCTTCATCTCCACGACGCCCTTGCCGTGGCGGACGGCCAGGAGGGCCGCCTCGTTCACGAGATTGGCCAGATCCGCCCCGACCATCCCCGGCGTCATCCCGGCCAGGACTCCCACGTCGATATCGGCGCCGACTTTGACCTTTTTGAGGTGGACCTTGAGGATCTCCTCGCGGCCTTTCTTGTCCGGGCGGTCGACGAGGATGTGGCGGTCGAAGCGCCCGGCCCTCAGGAGGGCGGGGTCGAGGATCTCGGGACGGTTCGTCGCCGCCAGGAGGATCACCCCCACCTTGGGGTCGAAACCGTCCATCTCCACGAGGAGCTGATTGAGGGTCTGCTCCCGCTCGTCGTGGCCGCCGGTGGGGCTGAAGCCCCGGGCCTTCCCCAGGGCATCGAGCTCGTCGATGAAGATGATGCAGGGCGCCTTCTGCTTGGCCTGTTCGAAGAGATCCCGGACCCGGGCCGCCCCCATGCCGACGAACATCTCCACGAATTCCGAGCCGCTCATGGAGAAGAAGGGGACGCCGCTCTCCCCGGCCACCGCCTTGGCCAGGAGGGTCTTGCCCGTCCCCGGGGGGCCGACCAGGAGGATGCCCTTGGGGATCTTGCTGCCCAGATCGGTAAATTTCTTGGGATTCTTCAGGAAATCGATGACTTCGACGAGTTCCTGCTCCGCCTCGTCCACGCCGGCGACGTCTTTGAAGCGGATGTTCAGTTCATCCTCCATATAGATCTTGGCCTTGTTCTTCCCCAGGGAGAGAAAGCCCGCCTGCTGGGAACTGAAGCGCCTCATGATGAAATACCAGATGCCGATGAACAGCAGAATGGGCAATACCCAGGAGAGGAGGTCCCGGAGGAAGGTGGATTCGATCTCCCCCTTGAAGACCACCGGATACTGGGTCAGCATTGCGGAAAGCTCCTGATCGACGCGGACCGTCCGGAAGGCCTTGAGTTCCCCCGATTTTTCATCGACCTTCATCTTGCCCTGGATCTGATTGGCCGAGACGGCGATTTCGGTGATCTTGCCGTTTTTCAGGTGGGTGAGAAACTGACTGTACGGGATGACCTGGACGGAAAAAAGGGCGGCGATGTAACTCTGGATGATGAGGACCAGCCAGATTCCGATGAGGACGTACCAGAGGGAAAACCTGTGTTTTTTCTCCATA
>JAKQIZ010000171.1 GCA_029561465.1 Deltaproteobacteria bacterium
TTGTATCAATCCCTTTCTCATCGCTCATTCACCTCCCTTTTCCTGACCGGGCTCATCGGGCAGCTTCGGCCCATGAAGGATGTAGTGGACAAACGAGCCGCCTATCACACCCCCCGCCGCCAGCAGACTCAACGGCTTCAAGATGTCCTTCCAGACAATGACCGAGAAGGGCACGCTGGGTTTGCTGGGCAGGTTCTGGTAAACTTTCGGTCTTTCCTGGAGCACATAGATCACGTGGGTGCCGCTGACGAATTTGTCGCCATAGACGCTCGCGTCGCCTCCCAGCTCCTTCACCCGGGCGTAAGCCTTTTTGATCATCTTGTCCTTGTCGCCGAAGGTGATCGCCCCCGTGGGACACGCCTTGGCGCAGGCGGGGATCAGATCCGCCTCGAGCCGGCTCAGGCACAGGTCGCATTTATAGACCTTGTCCGTAACCCGGTCGTAGCGGGGAATATTGAAGGGACACGCCGAGACGCATTCCTTGCAGCCGATGCAGACGCTGTGGTTGATGGCCACGGTGCCGAAATCCGTATAATGAAGGGCGCCGCTGGGGCAGACCTTCACGCAGGCCGCGTCGGTGCAGTGCATGCAGCCGTCCTTCCGGAACAGCCATTTTAGCTTATCCTTCTCGGCCACCTCCTGAAACCGGATGAGGGTCCAGGTATTCCACTGAAGATCGGGAGGATTCTGGTAGGTGCCGTAATTCTCCGTCTGTCGCGCTGGTTGCTGGTTCCACTGTTTGCAGGCCAACTGGCAGCCCCGGCAGCCCGTACATTTCGAAACATCGATCAGTTTTACTTTCTCAGCCATAATCTCTCACCCCCTCACTTCTTGATCACATTGACCATGAAGGCCTTGCTCTCAGGGATCATGGTATTGGCATCGCCAATGGTCGGCGTCAGCAGGTTCGCTGCATCGCCGAAGGTAAAGACCTCGGCCTTCTTGTCGCCCGGCTGGTACTTCCGGTCCTTCGTCGTGATCCACCCGAAATGCCAGGGGATGCCGACCTCGTGAATCGTATTCCCGTCGATATTGAAAGGCTTGAAACGGGGCGTAACGATGGCCGTGCACTCCACCTGACCGCGCGCCGATTTCACGATCACCTTGTCGCCGTTCACGATGCCCTTCTCCCGGGCCAACTCCACGCTCATCTCCACAAACATCCCCGGCTGCATCTCCGCCAGCCACGGGCACCACCGCGTCAGAACGCCGGTCTGCCAGTGCTCGCTCACCCGGTAGGTGGAACAGATGAAGGGGAAGCGGGGATCGCAACTCGCCACCCCGGAATAGACATCCAGATCGGAGCCCACTCCGGGCTTGTCAAAACGCTTGACCGCCGGGTTGTTTTTCTGGGGTGACAGGAGATTCTTCTCCACGGGGCACTCCAGGGGCTCGTAATGCTCGGGGAAGGGACCATCGGCAAGACCGGGGCCGAAGAGGCTGGCCACGCCGTCGGGTTTCATGATGAACGGCGGCCTTCCCGAACCGGGATCTCCGGCGCCGTCGGGGACGTCGCCGACCCACTTGCTGCCGTCCCAGGTAATGACCGCTCGCTTGGGATCCCAGGGCTTGCCGTTGGGATCCACGGAGGCGCCGTTATAGATGATCCGGCGGTTCACCGGCCAGGACCAGGACCACTCAGGATAAATACCGATCCCCGTGGGATCCTTCAGCCCCCGGCGCATGGGCAGGATGCCCTTGTCGGAGACCGAACCGCAGTAAACCCAGCAACCCGATGATGTGGAACCGTCATCCTGGAGCCAGGCAAAGGTAGGTACCAGATCGCCCTTCTTGAACTCCTTGAATTCCCCTTTCTTGTTGGGGATTTCCACCTTCTTGTCTTCCAGGAAGAAACCGTTGATTTCAGCGGCCACCATCCGGGGATCGTAGTGGAAATGACCGGCAACGGTCTTTTTGCCATAAGGCCAGGTGAGTTTCATGATGGGGTCTTTGAAGGCGCCGGTCTGCTTGGCGTATAATTCTTTGACCTTGAAGAAGACCTCGCTCATGATGTCGCCGTCGGGAAGAGCCACCCCGGGCGGATTGACGGCCTTGTAGCGCCACTGCTGCAGCCGGCTGCTGTTGGCCAGACTTCCTTCCTTCTCGATGGAGGCGGCGCAGGGCAGCATGAATACCTCCGTCTTGATCTTGGTGGGATCCATGCCGGGACCGCGCCAGAAGGATCCGGTCTCGTTGTCGAAGAGATTCACGTTGACCAGCCAATCGACCTTGGCCAGGGCCTGGCGGACCTTGTTGGAATGGGCGCCGCTGCACGCCGGGTTCATCCCCCAGGCGAAAAAGCCGGTGAATTTACCCTTGTACATCTGGTCGAAGATCGTCAGCCAGGAATAGTTAGCGCCGTCGTCCACCTTGGGCATCATGGCATAGGCCTCTTCCAGGGAGGCGTTCGTTCCATACATAGACCGGAGGAAACTCGCCGAGTACTTGGGGAAATTCTTCCACCAGTTGAGGCTGTTCTTTTCGTTCGTCTTTGGTGTCCGCTTCTCGTTGTAATCTTTCAGGGTCTTGATCGATCCCGTGGGGGTCCCCAGATAGCCCGGCCAGATGTGGAAGAGCAGGCCGTGGTCCGTGGAGCCCTGGACGTTGGATTCGCCCCGCATGGCCGCCACGCCGCCGCCGGCGATGCCCATGTTGCCCAGGAGCAACTGGATCATGCACATCGTCCGGATGTTCTGGGTGCCCACGGTATGCTGGGTCCAGCCCATGGCGTAAAGTTCCACCCCCGCCCGGTCCGGACGGCCCGTGGAGGCGTATTCCTTATAAATCTCGAGGAGCTTGTCCGTAGGCGTTCCGGTGATCTTCGTTACCATTTCCGGGGTATAGCGGGAATAATGTTTCTTCAGGAGCTGGAAGACGCAGTTCGGGTCCTGGAGGGTGGGATCCTTGAGGATCACGCCGTCCTTGCCCGTCTGATAGGACCAGGTCTCCTTGTTGTACTTGGCCCCTTCCAGACCCGAGAAGACACCGTTGTTGTCCCCGGGGAGCTTGAAGGCGGGATTCACCAGGAAGGAGGCATTGGTATAGTTCTTCACATATTCGTCAAAGAAGAGGTTGTTGTCGATGATGTACTTGATCATGCCGCCGAGGAAGGCAATGTCCGTCCCCGAGCGGATGGGGGCGTAAACATGGGCCTTGGCCGCCGACTGGGTGAACCGCGGGTCCACGCAGAGGATTCGCGCCCCTCTTTTGTCAACGGCTTCCTGGATCCACTTGAAGGAAACCGGGTGATTGGAAGCGGGGTTGCTTCCCATGATCAGGATCAC
>JAKQIZ010000185.1 GCA_029561465.1 Deltaproteobacteria bacterium
CTGGACCGGCTTCATCGGAAAATGGGGAACCGCCCAGAACGACCGCGAGTACTTCAAACGCTGCGCCGGGGAATTCGACTTTTGGGCCGGCGACATGGGCCAGACTTCATACTGGCATTCCAAGAATTGCAGCTATGTCACCAACGATGGCACGGCAAATCGGGTCAGCGCCTTCTGCGACTGCCCGAAAGAGGCCCGGGCCTCCGACGGCGTCGCGGGAACAGCCGCGCATCCGGCGCTCCGCGACCCGCTCCATCTGGAAACACAGATCCTGCCGGCAAAGATCCGGAGTTTCTTGGAGCAGCGGGATCCGCACAAACCGTTTTGCCTCTCCGTCAGTTTCAAGGCGCCACACGGCCCGTGGGGCGGCTATGCGCCGTCTTACGCGAACCGCTTCGAGGGGGCCAACATGCCCGCGCGGCCCAATGTTTCGCTGGACGACGCCCAGCGCCAACCCGACTTCCTGCGCGCATCCCTGGAGAATGAGAGGGGCCTGACATTTGCCACGGACCCATCCGTCCAAGGTCCCCTCCAGGCGCTCCAGCGCCAGTACTACCGTCTCATCGAAGGATTGGATTCTTGCGTGGGAGATCTCTTGTCCGAATTGAAGAAACGGGAGGCGCTGGAGAACACCGTTGTGATTTTCACGTCCGACAACGGACACTTCCTCGGAGAACATGGCTTCTTCGGAAAGTGGCTGATGCACGAGGAGTCAATACGGGTCCCGCTCATCCTCTCCGGCCCGCAGGCGCTGTTTGCAAAAAAGGGTCAGACCTGCGACGAGATGGCGCTCAATATCGATATCGCGGCGACGGTCCTGGACATAGCCGGAATACCCCCGTTGCCCGCGATGCAGGGCCGAACGGTGCTGCCGCAGCTCAGGGAACCCACCCGCCCCCTGCGGGAGAGCTTTTTCTACG
>JAKQIZ010000192.1 GCA_029561465.1 Deltaproteobacteria bacterium
CTTGCCAAGGTGGACGTCGACGGTTCAAATCCGTTCGCCCGCTCCAGAAAATCAGGCGGCATAGCCAAGTGGCTAAGGCAGCGGTCTGCAAAACCGTTATTCACCGGTTCGAATCCGGTTGCCGCCTCCAAATATGATCTCTATGGCAGCGGATGCTGATGATACGCCTTGCATATAAGCGCGGCTTCATCGTCTTTTGTAGGGTCATCTTAGTTAGATCGTGAAGTAAAACTAATCGAGCGGTTGATTTCTTGTTCCCGGTAATCAACCGCTTTTTTCTTTCCCCACCGGGACGGGAGGAAGAAATATTGAAGTCAGAATTAAAAGTGACCGTCCGGAACGCCGTCGCCGGCACGGATCAGGATTTGGGATGCCTGGGAATTTTTGTCTTTCAGGGGGAAAGGTTCGAAAAGGCGGATAACTGGCCCTTCGGAAAGGAGACTCTCAATCTGATCCGGAAGATCCTCAAAAGAAACGACTTGGCCGGTAAACTCTATCGGGAGACGGTTGTCTTTCCTGAACACGGATCGGCGCCGCCAATGATCATCCTGATCGGTCTGGGAAAAAGGAATGAATTTACCCTGGAAAAGTTCCGCGGCGCTGCCGCCAATGCCGGAAAAGCGGCACAATCACATCGGGAGGACAAACTGATTTTGCTGCTGGATCCCTCTTATCTGCAGTTCGACGGACCGGAAGTGGCGGGGGCCGCGGTGGAGGGAGTAACTCTCGGCCTTTACAAGTTTTCCGCCTTCAAAACACTGGACCGGGAGGAAGTGCGAGACCTCAAGTCTTTAACGATCTTAGTGCCGGAACGCAGCCGAGCGAAAGCGGTCCGGACGGAGACGGCTGTGGCCGTAAAGATCTCTCGAGCGGTTTACCTCGCTCGGGATCTCATATCCATGCCCGCCAACGAGCTTACACCTACCGTCTTGGCTGAAAAGGCGCAGGCTCTGACTGAAAAAAGGGACAAGTTGAAGGTAACGATCCTTTCGGCGCCGGAGATGAAGCGCCTGGGGATGAACGCCCTGTTAGGAGTGGCCAGCGGGAGCGTTCAAGAGCCGAAATTTATCATCGTTTCCTATCTGGGTGGAGATGAGGCAACGGCTCCACTCGTTTTTGTCGGCAAGGCCCTTACCTTTGACAGCGGCGGCATCTCTTTGAAACCGGCGGAGAAGATGGATGAAATGAAGTCGGATATGGCCGGAGGAGCGGCTGTACTGGCCGCCGTAAGCGCCGCATCCGAACTGGGACTCCCCATCAATGTAGTGGCCCTGATCCCGGCAACGGAAAATATGCCTGGCGGCAAGGCCTGCCGCCCCGGGGACATTCTCAGATCCATGTCAGGAAAGACCATCGAAGTCATCAATACCGATGCGGAGGGAAGGTTGATCTTAGCCGACGCCCTGCATTACGCCTCAAGATTCGAACCTGCGGCCATCATCGACGTTGCCACCCTGACTGGGGCTTGCATTGTGGCGCTGGGCGAGCAGGTGACGGGGATGATGGGCGCGGACGGGCCATTGAAGGAAGAGATAAAGCGTGCCTCGGAGCAGACCGGGGAGATGGTCTGGGAGCTTCCCCTCTGGGAAAACTACCACGAACAGATCAAGAGCGAAGTGGCTGATTTCAAGAATTCCGCCGGTCGGCCTGGCGGCGCCATTACGGCGGCAGCTTTTCTGAGCAGCTTCGTGGGTCCCTATCCCTGGGTCCATCTCGACATCGCCGGACCAGCCTGGCTGACCAAGGGAACGGCCTATCACCCCAAGGGGGCATCAGGAGTTGGGGTTCGCCTCCTTGTCCGGTTCCTGAGAAACCGCTGCCGACAATAGAGAGGCGCGGCAGGCATGGCGACGGTGCTTAAAATAGAAAGTCTTTCCACATTCTTCGATACGCGGCGGGGTGAAGTCCGCGCCGTTGACGACGTCAGCCTCCAGGTCGATGTCGGGGATACCCTGGGGATTGTGGGGGAATCCGGATGCGGCAAAACGGTCCTTTCCCTGTCGATAATGAAGCTGGTGCCGACACCGCCGGGAAAATACGTTGGCGGCAAGATACTTTTAGGCAATCAGGACCTCCTCAGTCTGCAGGAAAATGAGATGAGGAAAATCCGGGGGAAATCGATTTCGATGATCTTTCAGGAACCCATGACCTCCCTGAACCCTGTCTTCCGTATCGGCGACCAGATCCGGGAGACATTGGAGTTGCATCAGAGAGGATCCCGGCGTGAGGTATGGGAGCGGGCGGTGGAGATGCTGCGAACGGTGGGTATAACTCAACCGGAACAACGGATGAGAGACTATCCTCATCAGTTGAGCGGCGGGATGCGCCAGCGGGTGATGATCGCCATGGCGTTGTCCTGCCGGCCCCGCCTCATGATCGCCGATGAGCCCACAACCGCCCTCGATGTAACGATTCAAGCACAGATCTTGGAACTCATGAAACAACTTCAAAGCGAGTTGGGGACAGCGGTGATCCTCATTACCCACGATCTGGGCGTCATCTCCCAGACAGCCCGCCAGGTGGCCATGATGTACGCCGGCCAATTCGTGGAGTGCGCCGACGCGGAAGTCATTTTTTCCCGGCCTCTTCATCCCTACACCGTAGGGCTGCTGGAATCGATACCCCGCATCGGCGGCAAATTTGGACCTGGGAAGCGCCTGCCTATGATTTCCGGCGGCGCGCCCGATCTTGCCGCCATGCCGGCCGGTTGCCGTTTTCACGAACGGTGCGGGGATGTCATGCCTGTATGCCGGAATCTCGAACCTCCTTGGCGAAAAAATGATCATCCACATCAATCTGTTCGCTGCTGGAAATACCACTGAAATAATGGATGCCCCCCTCTTATCGGTCCAACGGATCGACAAGTCTTTTGCACTCAAAAGAAAATTCTTTTCTTCCGCCCCGGATGCTTGTCACGCCGTGCGGGATGTCAGTTTCGAGATTCACGCCGGAGAAACACTCGGACTCGTGGGGGAAAGCGGCTGCGGCAAAACGACGCTGGCGAGGATGGTGGCTCGTATCGAGAGGCCGTCTTCGGGAAAGATATATTACCGGGGAATCGACATCTTTGGAGCAAAACAGGCGGAACTTCGCGAATACCGGCAAAAGGTCCAGTATATATTTCAGGATCCCTACGCCTCGCTAAACCCCCGGATGAGCGCCGGCGCCATTGTCGGGGAGCCGTTCCGGATCCACGAAGGAAGGACAGACGGCGAGTCCCGGGGAGATCTGGACGGTCTTTTGAAAATGGTGGGGTTGTCGTCCGAACAAAAGAACAGATATCCCCATGAATTCAGCGGCGGTCAGAGACAGCGGCTGGGAATTGCCCGGGCCATCGCCCTGAATCCTGAGATTGTCATCGCCGACGAACCGGTGTCCGCCCTCGATGTATCGGTCCAGGCACAGATCCTGAATTTGCTGAAGGATCTTCAAGACAGATTCAATCTGAGTTATCTTTTCATCTCCCACGATATGGGGGTGATCCGGTTCATGAGCGACCGGGTGGCGGTGATGTACGGCGGCCGCATTGTGGAGATCGGCCCCAATGAGGCGATCTTCGGAAATCCCCGCCATCCCTACACAAGGATGCTCATGGATGCCGTCCCCAGTTTTACCGGACAAGCGGTGAAAAGAGAAAGGGAGGTATTTGTGTCTTTCGGGGAAGGGGAGAGGAGCGAAACCGGTTGTCTGTTTTGGCCCCGCTGTCCGGAGGCTTTGCCGGTCTGCCGGGAAACCGCCCCCGGGATTGCCGGAATTGTGGACGGGCATCTCGTCGCCTGTCATCGTTAGAAAATTGAAGTTTGATGTGCACAAAATGGTTCATAAAAAAACTTGCTTTCCTCGATAAGTAGTGATAGCGGAAACACTCAATAAACGCGTCTTATCGATCATTGGCCTGCGCCGGAGAGAATAACGGCACTACCGCCCGGTTTTGAGAAAAAATGTTCAGAAGTGATTTTATGGCCACCTCGGGTATAACGAATTATCCGGAGTGGTTTTTTATTTTTTATACGGAGGAAAGGAGGGTATGTTTTGGCAGAGGGTAAAGTGAAATGGTTCAATGAAAAAAAGGGATGGGGTTTCATCGAGAACGATGAAGGCGGTGACGTCTTCGTCCATTTCAGTGCCATTCAGGGTTCCGGATTCAAAACGCTGTTTGAGTCACAACGGGTAAGCTTCGATGTCGAACAGGGGAAGAAAGGACCGGCGGCTGTAAACGTTCAACCCCTATAGTCAAGGATTCAACTCTCTGGAGCTGATTCCTGTTCATTATTATTTTTAGCATTCATGCCCCTGCGCCGTCGCCCGTCGCAGGGGCAATTTTTTAAATAATCAGTATTTCCCCCCTTCCGCAACATCAGTCATGTTAATTTCTTTTAAATAAATATTCCATATCTGCTGTATAATCAATAAATACAATACATTATCGGTGCGCAATACATGTCTGTCTTTTCCGTCAAGGATTTGTCTGCTCCTTCAGATTCCGGATCGCCGCCAATTCCTTTCCGGACCATGCCCAGATGATAAGGAAGGACACCGCCGTTGATGCGGGTTGGGCCATCCATACCCCGTCGCGACCCAGCCACAAAGAAAAGAGATACATAAGCGGGATAAGAAACAGGGCGTCCCGGATAAAGAGTAGCGTCATAGCGGTCATGCCTTTGCCGAGACCGATAAAGAGATTGATCCATACGATGCTCGGTGCGGCCAGAACGAGAGTGGAGATGAAGATCTTCAGGGCCGGAGCGGCTATGGCCAGCAGTTCCCGTTCATCGGTAAAAGAACTAAGAATAAGGTCGGCGCCGATAAAGATGATAACGCTGCTGGCCCCGGCAAAAAGCATGGAGCACCTTACCGCCACCTGCACGGTGGCGATGAGGCGGTCATAGAGTTTGGCGCCCAGATTGTAGCCCACCATCGGCATGACCCCGTGGCCGATGCCGAAGAGAACCATCATCACCAGGCCGTTGATGCGGAAACAAATCCCCAGAGTCGCCAGTGCTAGATGACCGTAATAGGCAAGAATGTTGTTGTAAATGATGATGACGGCGCTGAAGACAAGATTCATCAGCACCGACGGCAATCCTGTCTGATGGATGGCCCGGATTATGGTCGGATCGGGAAGGAGATCCTGTAAGTCAATTCGGTACCGCAACGATCTGTAAAGGAGGAAATATAGCGAAAGGAGACCGGATGCTACCTGGCCGACGATGGCCGCCAGGGCCGCGCCTTCGATACCTAGCGCCGGGAATCCGCCCCAGCCGAAGATCAGCAGGGGATCCAGGAGCGCCCCGAGGAAGGTAAAGGTTAGAATGGCATACATGGATAGATTGGGCAGACCTTCGGCACGGAAAAGATTGTTGGCCATCATCATGAACAGCAGGAATGGAGAACTCAGGACGACCCACATCAGATAACGTTTGGCCAAAACGAGCGTTTCCCCGGAAGCGCCGAAAAGGCGGAGGAGAAAATCTGGGAAGGCATAGGTGACCGCGATGAGTGAGAGACCGGCAATGACGGATAAAAAGATGACCTGTCCGGCGGTTCTTCTTGCCTTATCCGCTTCGCCGGCGCCGAACATGCGGGAGGCGTACGATCCAGCCCCAACCCCGATACCCACCCCGATGGCGGCAAAGACCATCTGCAGGGGGAACGTAATGGTAAAGGCGGCGATGGTCCGGGGACTCAATCGGGCCAGCCAGAGGGAATCCATGACGTTGTATATGGCCATGGAAAGCATGGCCAGCATGGAGGGCCAGCTCATCTT
The DNA here is from genome assembly GCA_029561465.1 of Deltaproteobacteria bacterium. Classification (GTDB taxonomy): domain Bacteria; phylum Desulfobacterota; class Syntrophia; order Syntrophales; family UBA8958; genus UBA8958. Next base: position 5,768 of record JAKQIZ010000192.1, read on the forward strand.
CATCAGGAGGGGGAGAATGGGACCGACACCGAGATCTAAAACCTTTTTCTTCATAGCCAGAGGGGTAACATGGAGATAAACGGGATTGCAAGCAGTTAATATTACCTCCTTGCGCGCATAGACGCATAAACCTGCATGCCTGTAACGCGCACGGCGAAAGATGTAAATATCCGGCTATTTTTGGACCTTTTTATAAAAAAGGATATATGTCGTCATCGGTATAAAAGGGGACGGGTCTTCCTTGACGGCGCATCCTGATTGTGCATATATTACCGACCAAACACCGAAAGAATGAGGGATATTAATTGAGACAAGTCATTTGGGCATTGATCGCTGCCGCATTCCTGGCTGTTGTAGCCGGTTGTAATCGCACCGACGAGCCTCGGACGATCCAGGGAATGAATGAATCAGCCCCTGCCGCCGAATTCAAACCTGCGCCGACTCCCAATCCACAAACATCACCGGTGGCGGTAAACCGCCTACCGACCGACATTGTCGCCGAAGTGCACGGGGTGAAGATGACCCGGGCGCAACTGGATGCGGATGTAAAAAAAAGAATGGCCGCTCTTTCTCCTTCCCTATCTCCGGAGCGGGCAGACCGGATGCGCGGTATGATGCGGAAGCAGATTATTGATGATTTCGTGTTGCAAACGTTGATGCTCAAGGAAGTGACCCGACTCAAAATCACCGCAACGGAAGGAGAGATCGATGCAGCACTCGCCGAAATGAAGGCGGGTCTTCCCTCCGGCGCCAGTTTAGATGATTTAATGAAAAAAAACGGCATAAACAGGGAGCAACTCCGGAAGGAAATCGCCCTGGGGATTAAAATAAATAAACTCGTCGAAAGTCAAAAACGAGTCAAATCTCCCCCGACGGAGAAGGAGATCCAGGAATTCTACCGACGCAACCAGGATAAATTCAAGATCCCCGAGGCTGTCCATGTACGGCATATCTTGGTAGCCAAGAAGGATGGGGAGAATGATGAGGCTCGGGCTATCCGGAAGGGAAAGGCGGAAAAACTTCGTCAACAGATCTTGGAAGGAAAAGATTTTGGAGAGTTGGCCAAGACAAATTCCGATTGCCCCAGCAAGGCCCAGGGAGGTGATCTGGGGACGTTCACCAGGGGACAGATGGTGAAGCCCTTCGAAGACGCCGCCTTTTCCCGAAGAAAGAACGAAATCGGCCCCATTGTGGAAACAGAATATGGGTTCCATATCATCCAGGTTCTGGAACATCATCAGGCCAGGACCCAGCAACTTGATCAGGATACGAAGCTCAGGATTGCCGGCTTTCTAAAGGAGAAAAAGAAATATGACGCCTTCAATCAAATTGTGGGACAACTAAAGGAGAAGGCGCATATTGTTGTCGGGGATATTTCATAGCAAGGGGGACTTATGAGAATTAGAATCGCAAGCAAGGTAAACGAAAGAATCTGGTATTTGGGCCGCATGGAATCGGGCATGTATCTTTTGTCTGTGAATGGGGAAGCGATGCTCATCAGCGCCGGGCTCAGTTGTATCCTGGAGGATGTTCTAGCTCAGATGGCGGCCTTCGGCATCGAAGGGGAGAAGATCACTTCATTGCTGATCCTCCATTCACATTTCGATCACGTTGGCACCGTACCATATTTCCAGAGGAAATATCCGGCGCTGAAGGTTTACGCCTCCCAGCGGGCCTGGGATATTCTCACCATGCCGAAGGCCGTGGAAACCATGAACGCCTTCAGCCGCATGGTGGCGGAAAAGATGGGCTGCCTTGATGTTCTCGCCCGCCACGATCTGGATTGGCGAGACGATGTTCAGGGAACCATCGTCCGGGACGGCGACCTTTTAAAAGTGGGCGATCTGGAAGTAAGGATCATGGAAACTCCAGGTCACTCCTCATGTTCTATTTCCGCCTACATCCCGGAGCTGAAGACCCTTCTTCCTTCCGATGCCGGAGGAATTCCCATCGATGACGCGATTTTTACCTCGGCAAACTCCAATTACACCCTGTATCAGGAAAGTTTGGAGCGGTTGAAGGACCTCGAAGTGGAATATTTCGGAGCGGACCATCACGGCTACATTGTGGGTCCCGAGGCCCGCGATTATGTGCGGCAGTCCATCGCAGCCGCCCGGAAACTTCGAACCCGCATCGAAACGGTGTATCGGGAAACGGGTGATATCGACCGTGCGTCCCGGTTGCTGACAGAAGAGCTTTACACTCGACATCCCAATTATTTTCTGGCCCCGGAGATAATCGTCGGGGTCTTCGGCCA
>JAKQIZ010000035.1 GCA_029561465.1 Deltaproteobacteria bacterium
CGGGCCGGGGTCTTATTGATGAGCTCCGGATCCGTCAGCCCCGCCTTTTTGAGCAGGTCGTCCACCCGCCAGAGTTCCATGTCCCGAAAGGGCAGGGAACTGAAATGATTGTAAAAGCCCCTGCGCACCTCCTGGGTTCCCACCCGGCTCCGGGAGACGTCGGTAAAGGGCAGGACGGCTACGGACAGGGGTTTGGCCTTGGCCAGGGCGGGATAGACCTGGTATTTGCCTTCGAAGGCCTCCCGGAGCTGGGGGGTGATGACCGTTTCCTTGGTGGCCACCGTGCAGCCGGCAAGGAGCAACGCTCCCCACGCCAACGCCGCCAGCAGCAAGATATGCGGATATCTTTTCATCTGGACTTGATCCTCCCTGCATCGATGTGTCGTCCAGCCGGCGCCTTGGCCGCCGGTCCGATTCTACCACTGCTTCACTATATTATCCAACATTCGCTCTCCTCCTTCCCAGGGTTCGCCGTGCCCCGGATAAACGGTCCGCGGTGCGATGGTGTGGCGCAGGCGGACGAGGGTGTCCAGGATGACGTCGCGGTTCCAGCAGAAGGCGTTCAGGACGCCGCGGCCGTCCTGCTTCATGTGGAGAATCAAATCGCCGCAGATCAGCGCCGCCGTTTCCCGGGAGTAGAAGGACGTCGAATCCTCCGTGTGCCCCGGCGTGGCCAGGATCTCCCAGTCCGCAAAGCCCGGCAAACCCGCTCCCGTCCTCGGGAAATCGCATCTTTCCACGGGAAAGGATAATTCGGTCCGGCGGTGCAGGAGCGGCAGGGGGATGCCGGCGAGAGTGGCCGGCAAGGCGTCCTCGAGGCGGCGCAGGCCCCGGGCGGCGGCCAGGGTTACGGGGGGGAGGGCGGACAACCAGCCGGCCATACGGTTCAATCGCCGCCGTCCGGTGAGGTAGTCATGGACCGGGGGAGGAAAGAGGAGCCGGGTTTCCGGTCCACAGGCCGCCAGCAGCGGCCCCATCCCGCCGATGTGGTCGATGTGAAAGTGGGTGGCGGCCACATAGCGCACCGCCGTCAGGGGCATTCCCAACTCCTGGCGGATCAGACGGGCGGCGGCACGGGCGGCGCCCCGGCTTCCCGGATCAACCACCATGAGCCCCCGGGAACCGGCGATCACGTAACAACGGGCAAATCCGCACGACGGAACCGTATAGACCATAAAGAACCGCTGAAAAGCTATGGGGCATGATGTATTGACGACATCGTAAACAACCCTCGTGTGCCGTGGAGCGCCACAAAGCATGAAAATAGGTTCTTGTTGATTTTATTGTGTTATTTGCTCTATTCTCATGGTTAAGTTATTTTTCTTTCCCCCTCACGGCGCCTTGCGAAATTCCAGGTGGGCGAGGAAATCCTCCAGGGCCAGCGGCCAGAAACGTAGGGTCTTCCCGGTGGCGGCGGTGAATTTGGCGCTGGTCAGGACGCTGTAGGCCGGCCGCGGTGCCGCCAGGCCCAAATCCGCGGTCTTGACGGGTTCCACGCTTACCCGGTTGAAGCCGGCGCCGGCGAGGATCTTCCGGGTGAACTCGAACCAACTGCATGAGCCCCGGTTGGTCACATGGAAGATTCCCCGGTGTCCCTGTTCCAGGAGGACCGCCACGGCCCCGGCAAGGTCCCGGCTGTAGGTGGGGCAGCCCACCTGATCGTCCACCACCCGCAGGGTCGGGTTGTGCAGGGCCTTCTCCAGAATGGTCTTGACGAAGTTCTTGCCCGTCGGTCCGTAGAGCCAGGCGGTGCGGATGAGGAGATAATCGTCGCTCCCCTCCTGGAGGTATTTTTCCCCCGCGGCCTTGGAGGCGGCGTAAACGCCCCGGGGCGCCGGCGGATCTTCCTCCCGGTAGGGGGCGGCCGCCGTCCCGTCGAAGACGTAATCGGTGCTGAAATGGACGATGCGGATCCGGCGGCCCCGGCAGGCGGCGGTGATGTTTTGCACCCCCACGGCGTTGACGGCAAAGCAGCGCTCCGCGTCGCTTTCCGCCCCGTCCACATTGGTGTAGGCGGCGGCATTGATCACCACCTCGGGTTTTTCGGCGGCGATGAGCTCCCGGCAGGAATCGGGGGAGGTGAGGTCGAAATCTTCGACGTCCTTGCCGACGACGGCGTGAAACGGTCCCAGCCGCTGCATCAGCGCGGTCCCGAGCATTCCCTTGTGACCCAGGATAAGTATCTGCATGAAGATTTAATCCCTTCCGGATATGATCCGCCGTCTTCCCGCGGCGTCGTCAGTAGCGGACTTCCTTGAGAAACAGCCCCTGGGGCGGCGCCGTCATTCCCGCCCGGTCCCGGTTGCGGCCCCGGAGGATCTCCCCCATTTCCGCCGCCGGGCGTTTGCCCCGGCCGATTTCCACCAGGGTGCCCACGATGGTCCTCACCATATACCGCAAAAACCCGTCGGCCTCCACCTCTATTTCCAGGAAAAGTCCGGGATCGCACGCGACGGCGGAGATCTCCAGCCGGTAGATCTCCCGGGTAAAGGAGACCGCGTCGGTGTGAACGGTGCAGAAGGAGGTGAAATCATGCCGGCCCAGAAGGTGGGCCGCCGCCGCCCGCATCGCCACCGTATCCAGAGGCCCGTAAACCTGCCAGACGGACCGGCGGTAAAGGGCCGTCGGGGTCGCCCCGTTGTAGATCCGATACAGATAGGTTTTCCGCCGGGCGTCGATCCGGGCGTGGAATCCCGGCGGGGCGTCGTCCAGGGACTTTACGACGATATCGGCGGGCAGGAGGCTGTTGATCCCCTTCAAGAGGTTGCCGGCGGGGATCCCGCAGGAGGTTTGGAAGTGGGCCACCTGACCCAGGGCGTGGACCCCGGCGTCGGTCCGTCCGGAGCCGATCACCTTGATCGGCTCCCCGGTGATGACGGCGATCCGCTCCTCCAGCACCTCCTGGATGGACCGGCCGTTTTTCTGCCGCTGCCAGCCGTGGTAGCCGCTCCCGTCGTATTCCAGGGTCATCCGGATCGTCCGCATGCCGCTGCCGATTTCAACCAATCCAGTTGATGTCGATCAAATGCGAGACCACCCGGAACTCGGGATCGCCGGTCACGAGCGTTGCCGACTGGTTGACGGCGCACGCTAGCGCGAAGCAGCCCGCATAAGAAAGGGGATATTGCGCCTTGAATTCCGCTGCTTGGAAAACCAGGGAAGCGGAAATGGAAATCAGGTTAAACCCGATCTGATGGATACGACTTAGAATGTCGATCTTCTTTTCATCACCGAAACGCCTTTTAGTCAAATAAATGATCTCGCCAAGATTTATCAGACACAGAAACCGCAAACAACCCCTCCCGATAATGGTTAAACACTTGTCGCTATTCGTATTACCTTGTGTTGATTGTGTCAACCAGTTTGCTGCTCCGGGGCGATCGGTTATCGGCTCTCATCCGCCGCAGGCGTCCAGGGCGGCGATGCCGGGGAGGACCTTGCCCTCCAGGAGTTCCAGGGAGGCCCCGCCGCCGGTGGAAATGTAGGTGATCTTGTCGCTTTCCCCCGTCTTGTGGACCGCCACGTCGGTGTCGCCGCCGCCGACGATGGTCATGGCGTAGGAATTGGCGATGCTGTGCACCATGGCCGCCGTGCCCCGCCCGAAGGCGTCGATCTCGAAGACCCCCATGGGTCCGTTCCAGACGATGGTCTTGGCGTTGGCCAGGGCCTCGGTGAACAGGGTGATGGTGGCCGGACCGATATCCAGGCCCATCCAATGGCTGTTCATCTCCTGGATGGGGACGATCTTCGTCTCCGCCTGGGCGCTCATCTCCTCCGCCATGACACAGTCTACGGGGAGATAGAACTTGACCCCCGTTTCCCGGGCTGTCTGCACAACCTCCAGCGCCTTGGGCATCAGATCTTCTTCCACGAGAGATTTTCCCACCTCGTAGCCCAGGGCCTTGAGGAAGGTAAAGGCCATGCCGCCGCCGATGATCATCTTGTCCACCTTCCGGATGAGATTGACCAGGGCCTCCAGCTTGCCGGACACCTTGGAGCCCCCGATAATGGCCACGAAGGGCCGGGCCGGTTTTTCCAGACATTTCTGGAAGTAATTGACCTCTTTTTTCATAAGGAAGCCGCCCCCGCATTCCTTGACGAATTTCGTGATCGCCACATTGGAGGCATGGGCCCGGTGGGCGTTGCCGAAGGCGTCGTCGATGTAGATATCGGCGTAAGCCGCCAACTGCCGGGCGAAGTCCTCATCGTTCTTCTCTTCCTCCGGATGGAAACGGAGGTTTTCCAGAAGGATTACATCCCCGGGTTTCATGGCCGCCACCAGAGCCGTCGTTTCCGGCCCGACACAGTCCGGTGCCAGGCGCACCTCCTTCTGGATGAGCCGGGAGAGGCGCCGAGCCACGGGGGCCAGGCTGAACTCCGGCTTCACCTTTCCTTTGGGGCGTCCCAGGTGGGAAGCGATGATGATCTGCGCCCCCTCGTCCAGGGCGTAATTCAGTGTCGGCAGGGTCGCCCGGATCCGGGTGTCGTCGGTGATGTGCTGGGAGCCGTCCAGGGGAACGTTGTAGTCGAAACGGAACAGGATTTTTTTGTCTTTGAGTGAGAACTGATCGATAAATTTCATTGATCCTCCTTGCATATTTTTGACAAACAGGCTATGATGCGTCCCGAAAAAGGTAAAAAGTTTTTAAATTACAATATGTTACGATTTTAACGAGGCAAGGGAGGCCGGATTTTTCTCCGGCGAGGTATTGCCGCATTAGCAATCCCATAGGAAACCTTGCGGCAAGCTTCTATACATGAGAAGGCCCCTCCGGTCAAGGTCGAATCGAATTCCATGTACATCACGTACGAGAATAAAATCAGGAGATAAGGAGAGAGTAGGTTTATGGCGAAAGAACAAGGAAAAGGAGTGACGGAAGAAAAGATCCGTGTATTCGAGGCCCGCAGGGAAGCCCTGAAGACCATGGGCGGCGAAAAGATGATCGCCAAGCAGCATGAACTCGGCAAGCTTACGGCCCGGGAACGTCTGGCGATGTTTTATGACGAGGGGACATTTCAGGAGGTGCAGTTGTTCGTGAAGCACCGTTCCCCCCTCTTCGGCCTGGACAAGAAGCAGATCAACGCCGACGGTGTCATCGTCGGTTTCGGCAAGGTGAACGGCCGGACCGTCTTTGCGGCGGCCCAGGACTTCACCAGCTCCGGCGGGAGCCTGGGCGAGATGCACGCCAAGAAGATCTGGAAGGTCATGGACATGGCCCTGGACGCCCGGAAGCCCTTCGTGTCCATGAACGATTCGGGCGGCGCCCGGATCCAGGAAGGCGTCCCGGCCCTGGACGGCTACGGCGGCATCTTCTACCGCAACACCATCGGCTCGGGGTACATCCCCCAGATCACCGCCATCATGGGACCCACCGCCGGCGGCGCCGTCTATTCCCCGGCCCTTACCGACTGGGTCTTTATGGTGAAGAAGAGTTCCTACATGTACATTACCGGACCGGACGTCATCAAGGCGGTCATCGGTGAGGAGGTCACCCATGACGATCTGGGCGGTGCCGTGGCCCACGCCACGAAAAGCGGCGTCTGCCACTTCGCCACGGAAAACGACGAGGACTGCATCAACAAGGTGAAGACCCTGCTGTCCTATCTGCCCGACAGTTGCCACAGTTCCCTGCCCATCGCGCCCTGCACCGATTCCCCCGACCGGGATTGCCCCGAGCTGGACAAGATCATCCCCGACCGGGCCACCCGGGGCTACGACATGAAGCAGGTCGTCATGGCCGTGGCGGACAACAACGAGATCTTCCAGCCCCACGAGCTGTGGGCGAAGAACATCCTTGTGGCCTTCATCCGCATCATGGGGCAGCCGGTGGGCGTCATCGCCAACAACCCCAAATTCGGCGCCGGCGTTCTCGACACCACCGCCTCCGACAAGGCCTCGCGGTTCATCCGCTTCTGCGACGCCTTCAACATCCCCCTGCTCACCTTCTCCGACGTCCCCGGCTACATGCCCGGAACCGCCCAGGAGTGGGCCGGCATCATCAGCCACGGAGCGAAACTCCTCCACGCCTATTCCGAAGCCACGGTGCCCAAGATCACCGTCGTCACCCGGAAGGATTACGGCGGCGCCTACATCGGCATGTGCAGCAAGTACCTGGGCGCGGACTACGTCATGGCCTGGCCGTCGGCGGAAATCGCCGTCATGGGCGCGGAAGGGGCGTGCAACATCATCTATCGCCGGGAGATCAACGAGGCCGCCGATCCCGCCGCCAGGCGGTCGGAGCTGGTCGCGGCCTATGAGGAGCAGTTCAACAATCCCTACTTCGCCGCCTCCATGGGGATCATCGAAGAGATCATCGCCCCCCGGGAGACCCGGAAGCGCGTCGCCGTCCTTCTCGACGCCCTGAAGGATAAGTCGCAGGTCCGGCCGCCCCGGAAGCACAACAACATCCCCCTGTAAGGGATGGGGTCTTGTTTTTTAGCGTTTTTATCGAACGGGGCGGCCTTTCTGTGGGGAAGGCCGCCCCGTTTTATTTAGGTATCTGGAACAGGTGAGGCGCGACCGTCCTGACAAACTTCTCTTCATCATAGACGATCTTCCGTATGCAAATTTATAGGAACTTCGGCGGCAGGGCGGGGCCGCCCGCCAGGCCGAATCCGGGGATGACGATGATGGCCGAGGTGCCGTGGGCCAGGAGCCGGCCCTGGGAATCCGTCACCGTCGCTTCGGCGAGGCCCAGGGTCTTCCCGAGCTTGATCCTCTTCCCCGTGGCCGTGATTCTCCCTTGCTGGGCCGGGGCGAGGTAGTTGACCTTCAGGTCCACCGTCGTGATCCCCGTTCCCTCCGCCAGTTCGCAGAAGGGCGCCCAGAAGGCCGCCGTATCGATGGCCGCGGCATAGACCCCCCCGTGGACGCAGCCGAAGGCCTGAAGGTGCTGCGTATCCACCTCCAGATCCACGACGGCAAAACCGATGCCCATCTCCCGGATCGTCATCGACATGTGCCGGAAGAACGGGCTGGCGCTGATCGTCTCCCGAACGGCTTCCACATACGCCGGGTTCAGTCTTTTCACGCTTCCCTCCCTTTCATCTGAAAATGCGATCGTCTGAAAATCCGTTTCTATCTGTTTGACTTCATTAACACCTGATTTTGTTCACTAATAATTTTCCTCCCCTTCAAGGGGAGGATCAAGGTGGGGATGGGTT
>JAKQIZ010000018.1 GCA_029561465.1 Deltaproteobacteria bacterium
GCGTCCCCGCCCATCTAGCCTCCGTCCGGCGGGGCAAAATTCCTTTGACACCCCTGCCGCCCTGCCCTATACTTTTTCAAAAAAAGACCCGCGAGGAGGCGTCATGTTCAAGCATCTGTTCACCCCGTTCCAGATCGGAAATATGGAGCTGCGAAACCGGATCGTCATGCTGCCCATGACCACCGGCTACGGCGAGGTCGATGAAACTGTCGGCGACCGTTTCATCGCTTTCTTCGCCGCCCGGGCTGAAGGCGGGGCCGGCCTGATCGTTATTCCCTTTTCCCCCGTCGCCGCCGGCTCGCCGGCGGAACCGGGGATCTTCGCCGACCGTTTTCTGCCCGGGGTGAGCCGGTTGACGGCGGCCATCCGGGCGCACGGGGCGAAATCCTCCTGCCAGCTCATCACCTCGTATCATGTCATCCTGGGAAACGGCACCCCCGAAGCTGTGGGCCCTTCCCCCGTCCTGAACCAGATCCTGCGCCGCACGCCCCGGGCCTTGACCGTCGCGGAGATAAAATCCATCGTCGCGGCTTACGGGAGTGCCGCCCGCCGAGTCCGGGAGGGGGGCTTCGACGCCCTGGAAGTCCTCGTGGGCGGCGGCTACCTGCTGAACCGCTTCCTCTCCCCCATCGCCAACCTCCGGGAGGATGAATACGGCGGCAGTCTGGAAAACCGGTTGCGGATCGTCCGGGAGGTCGTCGCCGCCATCCGGGCGGCCGTCGGCGACGATTTCCCCGTGGGGGTCCGCCTGAACCTGGACGAGCAGATGCCCGGGGGGCACACCATCGCCGAGTCCGTGCCGGTCGCCCGGGCACTGGAAGAAGCGGGCGTGAATTTCATCGACTCCTACACGGGCTGGCACGAAGCCTCCGTCCCCACCGTCGCCGCCTCCGTGCCCAAGGGCGGCTTCGCCCATCTGGCCGGGGCGATCCGCGGCGCCGTTGGCATTCCGGTCATCGCCGCCAACCGGATCAACGATCCGTTCACCGCCGAAAAAATCCTGTCCGCCGGCCAGGCGGACCTCGTCGGCATGGCCCGGGCCCTCCTGGCCGACCCAGAGCTGCCCAACAAGGCCCTGCAGGGACGGACAGATGAAATAGTTCCCTGTATCGCCTGTTCCCGCTGCCTGGGCGAGATCATGTCCATATACAAAAACTGGGGCGACGGTACCAACGCCTTCTGCAGCGTCAATCCCCTGGCGGGCCGGGAGGGCGAGCGCCGCCTGGAACCCGCCGGCAAGTCCAAAAATGTCTTCGTGGTCGGCGGCGGTCCCGCCGGTCTGGAGGCGGCCCGTGTGGCCGCCTTGCGGGGACATCGGGTCACCCTCTTCGAGCGGGAGGGGGAAACCGGCGGCTGGCTCCGGGTCGGATGCCTGCCGCCCCACAAGGAAGAGATCGCCGCCCTGGCCGGGAGTCTCACCGCGCGGGCGCAAAAGGCGGGGGTGGAGATCCGCCTCCGTCATGAGGCGGATCCCGGAACCCTGGCCGCCGCGGCACCGGACGCCCTCGTGTTCGCCGCCGGCGCCTCCCCCCTGATCCCCCCCATCCCCGGCATCGACGCCCCCCACGTCGTCCCCGCCGAAGAGATCCTGACGGGGCAAAAGACGGTACACGGCACCGTGATCGTCATCGGCGGCGGGCTCGTCGGCTGCGAAACGGCGGAATTTCTTCTGGACCGGGGCGCCGGCGTAGCCGCAGTCACCGTATTGGAGATGCTGGACCGCATGGCGTCCACCGTATCCATGACCTACCGGCCCTTTTTCCTGGCGCGGCTGAAGGAAAAGGGCGTCCGCATGGAAACCCGGACCCGGGTGGAGGAAATCACCGCCGCCGGCGTGCGGGTGAACCGCGGGGGGGTCGCGGAGCTCATCGCCGGCGACTGGGTGATCCTCGCCGCCGGCCTCAAAGCGGACCCGGCGGCGGCGGAGCGTTTTCGGGGGGTGGCCCCGGAGTTCCATGCCGTGGGCGACTGCGTCCACCCGCGGATGATCAAGGAGGCGGTGGAGGAGGGTTTCGCCGCCGGCATGGGGCTCTGAAAAAGACCCTCTCCCGGCGCCCGCCCCCCGGCGGCAACGCACGTCGGAACCCCGCCGCCGGGGTAAAACACCATCGCATCATGATAGAAGCATTCGTCGAAAACGCCGCCCAATATCTCCAGAGCTCCTCGCTGCTGGCCTATCTGGCGGTGTATGCCGGCGGGGTCCTTGTGAGCTTCACCCCCTGCACCTATCCGGTGGCGCCCCTGACCGTGGCCTTCATCGGCGCCCACAGCAGCGGCTCCAAGCTCAAGGGTTTTTCCCTTTCCCTGGTTTATGTCTTCGGCATGGCCCTTACCTACACGGCCATCGGCGCGGCGGCGGCCCTGACGGGTCAACTCTTCGGCCGGATCCAGAGCAATCCCTGGATGTTTTTCCTCATGGCCAATGTCTGCCTGCTCATGGGCTTGTCCATGCTGGACGCCTTTGCCCTGCCCATCCGGACACCCCGGTTCATCGCCTCGCTGCAGCCCCGGAAAAAGACCCGGGGGGCCGTCGGCGCGCTGCTGGTCGGCGCCGCCTCGGGACTCGTCATGGGACCCTGCACCGCCCCGGTGCTGGCCGTCCTGCTGAGCTTCGCCGCCACCCGACAGAATGTTCCGTATGCCATGTCGCTGCTGTTTGTCTTCTCCTTAGGCATGGGCACCCTCCTGATTCTCCTCGGCACCTCCGCGGGCGTCCTGGCCAATCTGCCCCGTTCGGGAATGTGGATGACCAGGGTGAGCAAAATCTTCGGATGGTTGATGATCGCCGCGGGGGAGTATTTCCTCCTCCAGGCGGGGATGCTCTGGTGCTGACTCCGGGGTCGTCATGATGGAAGGCAGGGGAATACGGAACTACTTTCGATCCAAGGAGACAAGATGACAAGACTCGCGCGCTATTTTTTTGTGGCCGCCGTAGTTGCCGCGGCGGTCCTGCATCCGGCCGCCGATCGGTGTTTCGCCCAGGAACGGGCGCCGCTCTTCGGCATCCGGGACATCAACGGCCGGATCTTCAGCATGAACGATCACGGCAGGAAAACCGTCCTCCTCGTCTTCGGAACCACCTGGTGTTCCTCGTGCCGTTCCGAAATCCCCTATTACAAGGAGATATACCACACCTACACCCCCCGGGGGCTCGTGATGGTCGGCATCGATATCCAGGAGGCGCAGGGAAAGGTCGCCCGTTTTGCCGATCGCCACAAGCTGCCGTACCGGGTCCTGCTGGATGAAACGGGAGCCGTGGCGGCGGCCTACCGGATCGTCGGGGTCCCCACCATGGTCCTCGTCAGCAACGGGGTGGTCGTCACCAGAAATTACCGCCAGGTGAACGGCTCGCTGCAAAAGCTGTTTCCCAAATGACTTAAAACCGCCGGGCCGCCGGGGGAAAGCGATCATCGGGACGACCCGGGGACTCCACGGGAGCCCGCCGCCGCTAACCGGCGGGGCGGCCGGCATAGGCCGCGACGGTTTCCAAGAGCTTGCCCTTCTTAATCGGTTTCGTCAGGTGGGCGTCGCAGCCCGCCGCCAGGCTTTTTTCCATGTCATCCTTTAGGGCGTAAGCCGTCAGGGCGATGACGGGGGTGGGCCGGCGGCCCTGTTCCCGTTCCCAGGCCCGGATTCCCCGGGTCGCGGTATAACCGTCCATAACGGGCATCTGCATGTCCATGAACACGAGGTCGTAATCGCCCGCCTGAAATTTTTCCACGGCCTGCGCCCCGTTTTCCGCCATCTCCACCTCATGGGGGGTGTTCTTGAAGTAGGCCGCCATGAGAAAGCGGTTGTCGTCCGAATCGTCCACCAGGAGGATCCGGAGCGGCCGCGGCGCCTCCTCGAGGACGGGCGCCGCCGGAGCCGCTGTCACCGCCGCGACTGCCCGTTTCTTCAGGGCCCTGGCGATGGCCCGGACCAGGTCGGCCCTTTTCACCGGTTTGATGAGATAATCGTCCAGGCCCATGGCCGCCACCCGCGAGACATCCACATCGCGGTTCTCCGAGGTCAGCATGAGGATGGTCGTTCCCGCCGGCTCCGGTTCATTCCGCATCGCCGCCGCCACTTCCCAGCCGTCCATCTCCGGCATGCGCTGATCCAGGAGGACCAACGGGAAATGCTCCCCGCGCCGGCGGGCCTCCCGCACCAGCAGCAGGGCCTCCGGGCCGCTCCCGCATTCGGTGACGACACCCCCCATCCGGGCCAGCGTCTCCTTGAGGATCAGCCGGTTGGTGGCGTTGTCATCGACCACGAGGACGCGCAGACCGGAGATGTCCGCCTCCGGTGCCGTTGCCGCGTCTTCGGGATATTTCCGGACTTGAAAGCGGGCGGTGAAATGAAAGACGCTCCCTTTGCCCACCTCGCTTTCCACCCAGATCCGGCCGCCCATAAGTTCGGCGAGCTGGCGGGAAATGGTCAATCCCAGGCCGGTGCCGCCATAGCGCTTGGTGGTGGAAGAATCGGCCTGGGTGAACCGCTCGAAAATACGATCCAGTTTATCCTGGGGAATGCCGATGCCCGTATCCCGGACGGAAAAACGGAGGAGGCAATCCGGCTCCGACAGAGAGGCGGAAAGCGGCGTTTCCTGATCCACCGTTACCACCACTTCCCCGACCTCGGTAAATTTTACGGCGTTGCCGATGAGATTGATCAGGACCTGCTGGAGACGGGCGGCGTCCCCCCACAGCTCCGGACAGACATCCGGGGCGATCCGGCAGGCAAGCTCGATGTTCTTCTCATGGGCCCGCATGGACATGATCTCGCAGGTCCTTTCCACCACCTCGCCGAGATGGAAGGAAGAGGCATCGAGAGTCAGCCGCCCCGCCTCCACCTTGGAAAGATCAAGTATATCATTGATCAAACCAAGCAGATTCTCCCCGGCGGAACGGAAGATCTGGAGGTACTGCTGCTGTTCCTGGTTCAGAGGCGTCTCGGCCAGCAGTTCCGCCATCCCGAGCACGGCGTTCATGGGCGTCCTGATCTCATGACTCATCCCGGCCAGAAACTCGCTTTTGGCCACGTTCGCCGCTTCGGCGGCTTCTTTGGCCTCCTTCAGGGCCTGTTCCGTCATCTTCTGGACGGTGATGTCCTCCTGGATGCCCACGAAATGGGTAATCTCACCGTGAGGATTGCGGATCGGTGAGATGGACGCCGAAGCCCAGTAATAGCCGCCGTCCTTTTTCCGGTTGTAGAAGACGCCCTGCCAGATCCGGCCGGCGCTGATAGTCTCCCAGAGGGTCCGGTACTCCCCTTCGGACATCCGTCCCGATTTCAGGATCCGGGGATTTTCCCCTACGGCCTCCGCCGCCGTATAGCCGGTAATCTCCGTGAACCGGGGATTCACGTAATCGATCCTGCCGTCGGGCGTGGTAATGATCACCGCTACGGGGCTTTGCATGACCGCCTGGGAGAGCTTCCGCAGCTCCTCCTCCGCCTGCAGGCGGGCGGTGATGTCGCTCCCGATGCCCAAAAATCCCCTGATCTCCCCGGAGGCGTCCCGGAGTGCCGTCACGGAAAGGGAAACGGGAAACCGGCTGCCGTCCTTGCGGATGTAGGTCCATTCCCGTTCATCGGGGATGCCCAGGCGGGTTCTGGCCACCAAGACCTCGAAGCCCGGCGCCACTTCTCTCCCCAGCTCCCGGGACAGTTCCTCCGCCCGCCGGCGGACTTCGCCGGGATCATGGAAGAGCGACGGGGTGTGGATGTCGATCAGCTCTTCGGCCCGGTAGCCGAGGGACCGTTCGGCGGCGGCGTTGAAGGTCTTGATCATTCCGTCCGAACCGATGAAGATGATGGAATAATTTGCGCCGTCCAGGATGGCCTGCTGGAGGACGGACAGTTCCCGCAGACGGGTCTCGCTTTCCCGAATGATCCGCTCGGACTCCTTGACCTCGCCGATGTCCCGGATCGTGACCAGATTCGCCGTTCCCGCTCCGAAGGGAATCCGCGTTCCCAGGCCCTCGACCCAGCGCTCCCGTCCCCGGGCTGTGATCACCTGGTAGCGATTCAGGTAGCCGCCCCCGCCCTCCCGGACGTTCAACAGATCCTCGGCCACGACTGCGATGAAATCGGGATGAATGAATTCTATGGCGTTGCGGCCGATGCCCGCCGCGGGGCTTTCCAACTGGACCAGATCGGCCGCCGCCTGATTGGCGAAGAGAATGACGCCGTTCCAGTCCAGAATGAGCAGGGCGTCCAGCATGTGATCCACGATGCTGTGGAAAAGGGATTCCGTTACCGCCAAACACTGCTCGGCGAAGGGAGTGTTTTTTTTCACTTCCGTCATAGCTTCGTCCTCAAAGACCGTGAAAGGGTTCCCTCCCCGCGCACCACCGAAATCAGGAGATTCGTATATATTGAACTCGCCTTTAAAAGTCAAAGCATTCCGCATTCCGGATTATTGTGAAATCAATGCCCGCATGTTATAGCTACGGGTAAAAACGATGGGGGGAGTGGTCGATTATTATGATTGAAAAATCATTTTGGCTCCAGATGATCTTCTTCCTCTGTCTCTTTGTCGGCGCACCGGCGGGGACGGCGCCGGCGGCAGCGGGGGAAAGGCATCCGTTCACCGTGACGGATCTTTTGGCCAAGGGCACTGGATACTGACCCCCCCAAACTCCCGCCAATGGCATGAAACGGTGCTCGCCTGGCTCCACCGGTGGCTGGACGGACCCGGGAATCGCCAGGAGGCCCGGGAGGGATGCGGGCGGAGGCCATAACGGCCCCTCAACGGTCAAGACAAAAAGGAGAAGACATATGGAGAGTTCCAACCACGACAGAGAAGCTTTTTCGTTGCAGGCCCGCGGCCTCCTGGATCGGGGCATGTACTCCGTGGTCCGGGACCTCGCCGAAACCAGACTGGCCGAGATGCCCGGCGATGTGGAGGCAAGGACTATCCTGTGCGAAGCCCTCTGGGGGATGGGATACGACGAGGAGGCCCAGGAAATTATCACGGAAATCGAAGAGATCATCCGGGGATATTCGGAGATCTACCGGCTCATGGGACGGATCTGCCGGGATAAAGGTCTGGCTTGGGAGGCGATTCATTACTATGAACGGTTTATCGACCTGAATCCCCACTCCCCCCTGCGCCCGGAAGTAGAGAAAGATTTGGACCGGCTCCGGACGGAGCTGGGGGCGTCAGGAGGCGAAGACCATCCGGCCCCGATTGCCGATCGAGAACCGCCGCCGGCGCAGATGGCGACGCTCAGTAAATGGCTGGCCAACCTGGAAAACAAAAAGAAAAGGAAACGCCCCGGGAAGAAATAATCATCGTTCCCTTAACTTCATTCTTATGGACGCCATATTTTTCTTGCCATGAGACATCCTGATATGTATCATTATCTGGAATCCGGATTTTCGGAATACTTATTTCCAGGAGAGAAGAGATGCAACTGGTCAAATTAGGCAAGAAGGGACAGCTATCGTTGCCCAAAGCAATATTGCAGCAGGCGGGCATCAGCGGCGAAACGCCGCTTCTGGTGGATGCGACGGATGACGGAGCCATTGTTCTGCGACCGGCGGGCGTCTATCCCATCGAGATTTACAGCGATGAACGGATCGCCGCCTTCCTGGATGAAGACCGGATGACGGCGGAGCAGATGGCTTTGCTTGATAGCGCTCTGAAAAAATGAAATTGTTTCTCGATGCCAACATCATTTTTACGGCCGCCTACAGCGCCGAAGGCATCTCACGGGGACTGTTCCGATTAGCAACCGCAGGCAAATGCCTCCTCTGCACATCCGCTTTTGCTCATGAAGAGGCGGCCAGAAATATTCAGAAAAAGGCGCCGGATAAACTCCCGGAGTTGACCAGATTGATGCCACAGGTTGCTATTCTGCCTGAACCGCATCCAAGGCGGGTCGCTTGGGCAGCGGGGTTGCCCTTGGCCCGGAAGGACGCACCGATCCTTGCCGCAGCCATCCAGGGAAAGGTCGATATCCTTGTCACCGGCGACCGCCGCGATTTCGGCTGCCTGTTCGGCCAGGTCTTGGAAGGGGTAACAATTTCCACGCCGGCGGAAGCTGTGGAAGCGATAATATGTAAATTACATACCTTTTAACCTATTGAAATAGGTGAGGAAAAACGGAAGTTGCGGGTACGAGAGGCTTTCCGGTTTTTTTTGCTGAATTATCTTAAATATTAATATCTTACCGATGCGTTCATCCCGGGGGCGGGAAGACGGCCCCCACCCCGCCGTCAGCTTCTGATCAGGGCGCTGATGAGCCGTTCGATGTGGTCCAGGGTGTTGCATTCCCGGATGACCGAGCAATAGGGGGAATACTTCCGGATCTCCGAATCCCCGGCGCCCCAGAAGGCCGGGACTTCGGGATTGAGCCAGATCAGGCGCTTGGCGCGGCCGTAGATCGCCTTGAGATGATCCGGGCAGGGGTCGTTGTAGTTGTTCCGGGCGTCCCCGAGAATCAGCACTGTCGTCTTGCGCGTCACGGCGTCGAGGTAATTTCGGCGGAAGTCGCCGAACGACCGTTCGTAGTCCGTCCGCCCCATGATCAGGGGGATGTCGGCGCCGCCCTGGATCCGGCTCAGGGCTTCTTCCACGGGACAACTATCAAAGATGTCGCTGACTTCGATCAAGTTTGTACAGAAGACGAAGGTGCGGATCCGGGCGATCTCCTGATTGAGGCCGTACAG
>JAKQIZ010000021.1 GCA_029561465.1 Deltaproteobacteria bacterium
AAGTCCATATGCGGCGTTGCGCTTCATCCTTCGTCACTGCGACGTACGCACAAGTACGCCTCATTCCTCAGGATTCGCGCGCCTTGCCTCTGGAGCTTTTTACTTCGTCGTCTCCATCATGACTTTTTACGAATTCATCAATCTTTACGGTTGTCAATCACCCTTTTGGCCTTCCCCTCGGACTGGGGCAGGCTCTCCGGCGTCACCAGATCCACCTTGGGGGTGATGAGGATGTCGCTTTTGAGCTCTTCAACGATGCGTTTCCGCAACTGTTCGAGATGCTTCAAATCGCCGTCGAAAAACTGCCTTTCCACTTCCACCTTTACGGTCATGTGGTCGTTGAATCCCTCCCGATCCAGGATGATGAGGAAATTCTTTCCCACGCCGGGGATTTCCATGAGCTTCTTTTCGATCTGGATGGGGAAGATGTTGACCCCCTTGAGGATCATCATGTCGTCCGTGCGACCCTTTATCCGTTCGATCCGCCGGTGGGTCCGCCCGCAGGGGCAATCCCCGGGGATGATGCGGGTGAGGTCCTTGGTCCGGTAGCGGAGGATCGGCATGCCCTCCCGGCGGAGGGTGGTCAGCACCAACTCCCCCTCCTCGCCGTCCGGGACGGGCTGGAGAGTCGCCGGATCAAGGATCTCCGCGATAAAGTTGTCTTCCCAGATGTGGAGGCCGTTCTGAACGGGACACTCGAAGGCCACTCCGGGGCCGTTCATCTCCGAGAGGCCGTAGGAATTGTAGGCCTTGAAGCCGTAGAGGGCTTCGATCTTCTGGCGCATCTTTTCCGAATGGGGCTCGGCGCCCACATAGGCGATGCGGATCTTGGTATCCTTTGGGTCCATCCGGAGTTCCTCGAACACCGTGGAGAGGTGGAGGGCGTAGCTGGGGATGATGTGAATGACCGTCGTCTCGAAGTCCTTGAGGAGCTGGATCTGACGCTTGCTGTTTCCGGCCCCGGCGGGGATGACGAGGGCCCCGATCCGCTCCGCGCCGTAATGGAAGCCCAGACCGCCGGTAAACAGGCCGTAGGTCATCATGTTCTGGAAGACGTCGCTCTTACGCATCCCCGACATGTACATGCATCGGGCCAGCAGATTGGTCCATTCGCTCAGGTCCCCCGCGGTATGGAAGATTACCGTCGCCCGTCCCGTCGTCCCCGAAGAGGAATGCATGCGCACCAGTTCGTCCCTGGGAACCGCCACGAATCCGTATGGCCAGTGCGCCCGGAGATCGTCCTTGGTGGTGGGTGGTATTTTCGTCAGATCGGCGCGAGAGCGGACGTTTTCCGGCGCCAGGCCGATCTTCTTGAAAAGCTCGCCGTAATAGAAGGATTTGGCCGCCCATGCGAGGGTGTGCCGCAGATTCTCCAGTTGCAGCACCGCCAAATTGTCCCTGCTGATCGTCTCGATATCTTTTTCCCAGTACATCGTTTGCCTCCCCGTCCCGGCGCCTTCCGAACCTGCTGCGCACCGCTGGTTTCAGGCGCTGGTGGCCGTAATTTTTATGTACTTTCTCCCTACCCCGTGTGGAAAATTTTATCAAGGCAATATTGACGATGTCGATCCTTGCCTTGACATCACGGTGGCTTTCCCATATCCTTCCTCGTGCCTCGGCGTTCATGGGGGCGTCAATACAAATTCTTCAGGAGGGTGGCTTATGTCGAAAGAAATGCGCGGGATGGTGATGATGTTGCTGGTGCTGTCGGTGTCGTTCATGTTCTTCGTCGGATGCGCGAAACCGCCGACCCAGGAGATGGGGAGCGCGGAAAAAGCGCTTACGGAGGCGAAGGCGAAAGAGGCCGATCTGTATGCCGCCGATCTCTTCAAAAAGGCGGAGGACGCCTTGAAAAAGGCCAAGGACTACGTTGCCCAGAAGAGTTACAAGGAGGCGAAGGCGGCGGCGGAAGAGGCGGCCCAGACGGCGGGGCAGGCCCTGGCGGCCATCGAGGGGAACAAGGCCAAGATGAAACAGGAAGCCACGCAGATGATAGAAGAAGCGGAGAAGTCCCTGGCGGAGATCAAGGCGTTGACCGCAGCGGCGATCAAAAAGAAGCTCCCGATCAACCGGGAGGAGCTGCAGGGGATGATCGGCAAGGCCGAAGTGGATCTGGTCGGCGTCAAGAATACGCTTCAGGAGCAGAAGATCCGTCCGGCCTATGATCAGGTCAAGGCCATCCTGGCGCAGCTCAAGGGCAAGATCGGGGAAATCGCCACCCAACTCGGACTGCCCGCCCCTGGCGCGGCGGCGGCCCCCGGTGCGGCTCCGGCGGTACCGGCAGCCCCGGCAGCGAAAAAATAGCGGGTTTTTCAAGCGGGCATCGAAATTGAATTTGGATTGAATTTGGTTCCGTAAGTGTTTTTCCTCCCGTTGCCGGGAGGGCCGGGCCGGGGCGGGCGTGACCGCTTGTCGATGCCGAACAAAGGCCGCCTCCGTTCCGGCCCTCCCCGAAGGGGCCGGCGCCGACTCCGGGGGACGGAACCGGAAAGATGAACCTTGCCGTCTTCAGCCTGCCCTTCCATGCCGTCACGGGGGAACGGCGCTCCGGTTTGCCGCCACCATCACCCCGTGACGGCATGGCGATGGCGATATGCGTGGCCGCGGCTCAGACCATAACCCAGACGGCTTTATTCACCAGGGACCAACGTATGACTGGCATCATTCTCTCCGGGGGCAAGAATACCCGGATGGGCAGTAACAAGGCCTTTCTGAAGGTGGACGGCGAGCGGCTCATCGACCGCGCCGTCCGGATCTTCCGGGAAGTCTGCAATGAAATCATCCTGGTCACCAATGAACCCCAACTGTATCTCGATCAGGACGTCGCCATCGTGACGGACCTGGAAAAGGGCAAGGGACCGCTCATGGGGATCTATACCGGCCTTTTCTGGGCCGCCTCCGAGACCGCGTTCGTTGCCGCCTGCGACATGCCCTTCCTCAGCGCCCCGTTCATCCGCTATCTCCGGGATCAGAGCGGCGGTGATGTGGATATCGTCGTCCCCGAAACCGCCGACGGCCTCCAGCCCCTCCACGCCGTCTATTCCCGGCGCTGCCTGCCGGCGATCAAGGCCCGCCTGGACCGGGACCGTCTGAAAGTCACGGAGTTCTACCGGGGGATGAAGGTCCGGACCGTCTCCGCGGAAACCATCCGGAGGTTCGACCCCCACGGCCGGATGTTCCTCAACGTCAATACCGTCGAAGAGTTCGCCAATCTCCGCCAAAGTGAACAGCCCTCATAGACGCCACTCCGGCGCCCCGGCGTACCGGGCGGTGTGGCTCCCGGGTCGTTTTCGATACCGGGGGCTTTCGATCCTTTAAAGCCGCACCGTCGGGGCCGGTTCGGGGCGATCGATGCAGCTTAGGGCCGGACCGCCCGTCTGCCGTTTTCACATGGAAAATGCATTCCTACCATGGAAAGGGACACCGTCCTGGTCGTTTCAGCCATTCTTTTCCGGGCGGCGAACTTCCGTGCCAACGTCAAAATCTGTTAGACTTTGAGCGATGACTGTGTTAGTAAGCCCGGCATTATTATAAAAGGAGGAATGTTTAACAATGGCAGAACAGAAAACCTTCAACAGGTGGCTGGTCGTGGTCGGCGCGATGCTGATCCAGGTCAGCCTCGGCGCCGTCTATATCTACAGCGTCTTCAAGCCCGCTCTGAGCGCGAAATTTCCCACTTGGAGCCCCACCGACCTCGCCCTTCCCTCACAGCTTATCTTGGCCTTTTTCGCCATCGGCGTCATCTTCGCCGGCAAGATCCAGGACAAGATCGGCCCCCGGACGGTGGCCACGGTGGGCGGCGCCATGCTGGGCGTCGGCCTCATCATCGCCTCCTTCGCTTCGGACCTCATGATGTTCACCATCGCCTTCAGCGTCATCGGCGGTCTGGGGATCGGCGCGGCTTATGTGTGTCCCATCGCCACCTGTGTGAAATGGTTTCCCGACAAGCGCGGGATGATCACCGGTCTCGCCGTGGCCGGCTTCGGCGCCGGCGCCCTGGTCTTCACCCCCATCGCCAAGGCCTTCATCGCCTCTTCCGGCATCATGTCCACCTTCATGTATCTGGGCATCATCTTCCTCGTAGCCGTCGTGGCGGGCGCCCAGCTCATGGTCGTACCCCCGGCGGGTTACAAGCCTGAAGGCTGGAATCCCCCGGCCCCGGCCGCCAACGCCGGCGGCGCCAAGGCGGCGGGCGGCGACTTCACCACCATGGAGATGCTCAAGACCCCGCAGTTCTACTTCCTCTGGATCACCTATTTCGCCGGTTGTATGGCGGGCCTCATGATCATCATGAACATCACCAACATGTGGCAGTCCCCCTCCATGATCGAACTTGCTAAGACCATGCCCACGGTCACCAAAGACGCCTTCAGCACCGTCGCGAATCAGGGCGCCACGGCCGTCATGGTCGTGGCCATCCTAAATGCCGCAGGACGTCTGGTCTGGGGACAGGTTTCCGACGTCATCGGCCGCAAGATGACCCTCATCATCATCTTCGCCTATGCCGGGGTGATCATGCTGCTCCTCAACACCTTCACCTCCTACATGATGTTCCTCGTGGGTGTCTGCTCCGTCGGTTTCTGCTTCGGCGGTTTCCTGGGCCTCTATCCGGCCGTGACGGCGGACTACTTCGGTACGAAGAACGTGGGGGCCAACTACGGCCTCATGTTTGCCGCCTACGGCGTCGGCGGTCTCATCGGTCCCTGGCTGGCCCCGAAGCTCATGACCATCGTGGGGCAGATCCCCTACGAGGCCATGGACAAGGGCGCCCTGATTATCAAACAGTTCGCCGCGGGGAACTACGTGACTTCCTTCATGATCTCCGGTGTCATGTGCCTGGCCTCCATCGGCATTGTCTGGATGCTCAAGCCGCCGACGAAGTGAGGGCGTAACGGCGTACAAGCGGTTTAACCGTATTTGACGGATATTCCCCCGCCGCCCCCCCCTCCCCGGCATGGGGACGGAAGGAGTGGGGGGGCTGAAGAGGGCCGACGCCTTGCCGGTCCCGGGCAGTTGACGATAGAATAGACGCATCGGAAGGGCCGTCCCGACGGAAACGGGACGGCCCTTTTTTTCAGGGGCGTGGTGGCGAGGAGGGCTACCGAGAATCAGCCGGTCGCATCCGCCGGGGCCGCTGCGGGTACGGCGGCCTTCCGGCGCCGGGGGCGGCGTCTCCGGCTCCTTTTCTTTGTATGGTTGCTTCCCCGGCCGGGGCATCGGCATCGGAACATATCAAATATCACCTTCTATCAAACGGTTTTTGCCAGAATATACATAGCCGGAACCGTTTCGCACATACCCCAGCAGGGTAACCCCATATTTAGCGGCAAGGTTGACCGCCGCCGCCGTGGGCGTGGAGCGGGAGACGAGTACGGGGACGCCGAGCCGGATGACCTTGGTTATGATCTCGGAAGAAACCCGCCCGCTGACAAAAAACACACTGTCCCTCACCAGTTGCATTTTATCGTTCGTGAGGAGGATGCCGGTGATCTTATCGAAACAGTTATGTCGGCCGATATCCTCAATGAAGACGCCAAAGGAGTGATGATGAAATAAGACGCTGTGGACCCCGCCCACCCTCCGGTAAACCACGGACTGCCGCTCGAATCTCTTCATGGAAAGTAGGATGTGGGAGAGTGAGTACCTCCTCTGGCAGTCGATGGTTTGATACTTTTCGTTTTTTATGGGATTGATGTAGGTGAAGCACTTACCGCATCCCGAAGTTACACTGCGCAGACTTTCCGACTTTTCGACGGATTTGCCGGGAACCAGTTCGATTATTACCGCGAAGAGACGGTCATTGTAGGTCAGGGAGGCCACATCGGCCATTGTGTCGATCACACCCTCACTGTAGAGGAATCCCACCGCCAGTTCTGGTGCGAATTGGTTGAGGCAGAGAAGGGAAGCGTATTCAGTGCCGTTGATGAATATTTTCAGTGATATTTCACCGATGACGCTCTTTTCCATGTCCGCCAGCCGCACGACCCCGCCGGTGCTATTGATCTCCTGGACGGGGAATGTTTCGTATAGCCTTTCGTCCACACTCATCAGATCCCTGCTCCATGTTCATAAAGCTCCTGATGGGTCTGGGCTTGAGAGATGTGACTGTAGGGCGGGACGCTCTCCACCAGCCAGACGTTGCCGCCGATGACTGATCCGCGACCAATGGTGACCCGACCGAGGATCGTCGCTCCGGAGTAGATGATCACTTCGTCCTCCACTACGGGATGCCTTTCGACGCCTTTGATCGGTTTCCCCTCCGCATCCAGTTTGAAGCTTTTCGCTCCCAGCGTCACCCCCTGGTAGATCCGGACCCGGTCGCCGATAATGCATGTTTCGCCGATTACGACCCCGGTGCCGTGGTCGATGAAAAAATACCGGCCGATCGTCGCCCCCGGGTGGATATCGATCCCCGTGATGCCGTGGGCGTATTCCGTGATCATCCGGGAGATGAGGGGAACCTCCAGAAGCCGCAGTTCATGGGCCAGGCGGTAATTGGTGATCGCCTGCAACCCGGGGTAGCAGAAGATCACCTCATCGGGGCTGGCAGCCGCCGGGTCGCCCTCGAAGGCCGCCTGAACATCCGTGGCCAGGAGGCGCTGGATGGCTGGCAGCCGGGCAAAGAAGCGATTGACGATTTCAGCGGAACGCTCGTCGCAAAAAGGTAAGCAACCGTTTTCCCGGTCTTCCCGGCAGGAAAAGCAACGCCCCCGTTTTATCTGCTCTTCCAGAACCGGACGGATGCGGTCCAGCGTCGCGCCGACGTGAAAGTGGACGCTGCTGGCCTTGAGACCGGAGAATCCGAAATACCCGGGAAAAAGGACGGAGCGTAAGGCCTCGACGATCTCGATGATTATGTCCCGGGAGGGGAGGGGCTGTTCACGCTGATCCCGGCGCAGGGCCCCGGAAAATCCGTTGTTGGCAACGCATAGGGCATCCACGACCTCCGCCAGGTTTATTTCCTCTCCTGTCTTTGCCGGCAGTACATCATGATCAAATTTCATGATGATCCTTCCACCTCCCGGATAACCTCGATCCTATCACCGGCAAAAATGGTGCCGCCTTTGACCACACGAGCAAAGACCCCCTCTTTGGGCATGATGCAAGTCCCCACCTGGGCAAAGATGGCGCAGCCCTTGTGGCAGGCCTTACCGATCTGGGTGATCTCCAGGATGACCTCGGCGCCGGCCTGTAGTTGCGTTCCCGGCGGCAGGTAGTGCAGCGCCAAACCCGAGACGGTGAGATTCTCGGCAAAGTCTCCTGACCCCACCTCAATGCCAAGCTTCTTCATCTTTTCGATGCTGCTAACAGCAAGGAGGCTCACCTGACGGTTGATGCCCCCCTCGGCATGGGCGTCGCCGGCGAGCCCGAAATCCGTGATGAATACCCCCGCCGGCACCACCGTTTTGCGCGTCCCCTTCCGGTCACTCCGGCAAACCGCGATCACCATACCTTCCGTCATTGCATCTCCTCATTAACCGTCATGCCCGTTCCGGGCGCAACGAAAGATGAAAATATCCGGCTAGTTGTGGACATTTTCCTATAAATTCAATTAAATATATTTATTATCCGTGTCATGCCCCGATCGAGAGGAACGGGATCAGCCGTTGCCACGGGACCTATCCCTCCAGGAACCTCTCCGCCCTCTTTCCGGCCCTCGTTGTATCGAAGCAGTATGTTTCCAGACCCGGGACGATCATCCGCACCGTGGGCATGCCGATGTCTTCTCTTTGCAGATCGATGGCAATTACCCGCTCCAGACCGGCGGCCGAAAGCCTGGCGATCATTTCCTCGACATCCTCCCGGATGTCGTCGCTATAACCCCGATCAAGCTCGCTTAGACCTTTCCGGCGGTAGGCGTAAAAGCGGGGATCATCCTCGTATCCCTCTCCCTGGAGATACAGCGGGCTCGTATCGCACAGGCCGGAAAGCCCGAATTTCTGGAGAAATAGCGCCCTGGTCGTGGCGATCTCCAGCAGGGCCCGCACCAAGGCAACGCGGGGATCCAGATGGGCACCGAAACCGTCGATGGGAACCATCTCCCGGTACATCAGATCACGGGAGAAGGCGGCGATGACGGGAACGTCGATATCGGTAGTAAGATCCTTCGTCACGATTTCGATATCCGCCTTTTCAAACCGTTCCAGGACATCGATAATGAATTCATTCCCCGGTTCATTCTCCATAAACAGGGCATCATTATAGGCATGGGTGTATTTGGCGATGCTCCAGGCGTCTCTTTCGATAAGCTCCGCCAAACCGTGAATGACCGCTTCTTCATAGGTGTTCCCCGCCGCGATCCCGTTGGTGTGGGTGTTGAACAGAAACGTGCCGTGCTGCGGGAAGGGATGATAAACGGCGCAGGCGGGCACGAGGATCTCCTTGTCGCTTGCCAGGTCATGCCCCCATACCCATGATATTTCCTTTTCGTGGCTGTAATCGCCGCTCCGGGAGAGAATCATCTCCCGGGGATCAAGAATGTTGAACTTCTTTCCCAGGGCGGAAAAACTGCCCCACAGTAATTTTCCGCCGTATTCCTCCCGATATTCCGAGCAGTAGCGTTCTATGGCCTCCATGGTGATCGACACCTGGGCCTGAATGGGGGAAACGCCCTTGCCGGTGTGGCTGGTCTTCGAGCCGTCCGGCCTCATCCGGTCGCAGGTGAAAACGGAAATGCCGATCCGGTCCACCTCCGTGGCGTTTCGAAAAGACAGCATTCCCGCCGTATCCTTGACCTTTTCAACGAAGCAAAGGGTCGAATCCGGTGTCCGGGAGCGATGCGTTTCCAGGATATACACCTTGGGGCATGATTTGAGGGGTATCTTCGCCATATCGTCTTTCTCCTTTATATGAAAAAGTTCTCAGTATTTGAACACTTACATCACGGAATAGTATGGGCGTCACTCACTGAAGTCGAGCATCCGTTGGATGCCGGCCCGGGCCTTCTCGGCAACCTCCGGAGGCACGACAATTTCATGTCCCATGTCCTCCAGCGCCCAGAGAATCTTTTCCTGCTGGATCAGCTTCATGTTCATACAGAGGGCAAACCTGGAGGCGGGGTAAAAGATCTTGCCGGGATTCTCCTTCCGCAAACGGTGGAGGATGCCCCGCTCCGTGGCCACGATGATCTCCCGGGCGGTGCTTTCCCTAACGTAACGACACATCCCTTCGGTAGAGGTGACGCAGTCGGCGAGCTGCCGCAATTCCGGGGGACACTCGGGATGGGCGATCACTACCGCCTCCGGGTGCAGCACCTTTTCTTCCCGGACATTCTCCGGCAGGATGCGGGCATGGGTGGGGCAGAAGCCCGGCCAGACGATGAAGGAGCGTCCCGTCTGGGCGGATACGTAATCGGCCAGGTACTTGTCGGGAACGAAGATGATCTCTGCCGCTTCCCGGAGGCCCTCCCGGACCATCCGGACGGCGTTGGCGGAGGTGCAGCACAGGTCGCACTCCGCCTTGACGGCGGCGGAGGTGTTGACGTAGCAGAGGACCTTGGCCCCGGGGTGCTCCGCCTTCAGGGCCCGGAGCTGGTCGGCATCGATCATGTCCGCCATGAGGCAACCCGCCGCCTTTTCCGGCAGGAGGACCGTCTTTTCAGGAGACAGGATCTTGGCCGTCTCCGCCATGAAATGGACGCCGCAAAAAACGATGACCTCCGCGTCCGTCTTGGACGCCTGGATGCTCAAGCCCAGGGAATCGCCCACGAAGTCGGCGATGTCCTGCACCGCGGGGATCTGGTAGTTGTGGGCGAGAATGACGGCATTCCTTTCCTTCTTCAGTTGCTGTATCCTCTCGGCTATGCTCATTGGTCGCTCCTTATCCTTCCTTATCTATTAGCTGATAGCCCCGCGAATTATCCCCCCGCCGACAACGAGATCGCCGTCATATACGACCACCGATTGCCCCGGGGTGACGGCCTCCTGGGGGGTATCGAAGTGGATGGCGGCCCTTTCCTTTTTCCAGGCGATGCGGCAGGGCGCCGCCCGGTGGGCGTAGCGGATCTTGGCCGTCGCCCGGTCGGGCGGCCGTTCCACGAGGAGATTGAGATGCTCCGCGATGAGGCCCATTGCCCGGACCTCTTCCTTTTCCCCGACGAGCAGGCGGTTGCCGGGGACATCCAGGGCCAGGACGTAAAGGGGAACCCGGTGGCTGATCCCCAGGCCGCCCCGCTGGCCGACGGTATAGAACGGCAGCCCCCGATGGCGTCCGATAACCCGGCCGGTCCGGTCCACGATGTCACCGGCCGAAAAGCCTTCCGGCCGCCGGCGGTGCAGAAAAGAGGCCAGACCGTCGGCCGGGATAAAACAGATGTCCTGGCTGTCCGGTTTTTCCGCAATGGGCAGCCCGGCCCACCCGGCGAGTTTTCGCACCTCCGCCTTGCTGTACTCCGCCAGGGGGAAAAGGACCCGACGAAGCTCCTCCTTTCCCATGGCGTAGAGAAAATAGGTCTGATCCTTTTTTTCGTCCCGGGGTTTGCGCAGGAGGGAGTAAGTAGCGGTGTGCTCCACCCGGGCATAGTGACCCGTGGCCAGGCAATCGAAACCCAGGGCGCGTACCTTGTGCAGGAGGCTTCCAAACTTCAGGGAACGGTTGCACTCCACGCAGGGGTTGGGGGTTCGCCCCTGGAGGTAGGCACTGACGAAGGGTTGGATGACCATGCTGTCCAGTTCGTCTGCAAAATCGAGGACATAGTGAGGAATTGCCAGCTTTTGGCAGACCCGGCGGGCATCCTCAATCTCCTGGGGACCGCAGCATTTGCCGCGTTCCCCCTCCGCAACGGGAATGCCCAGGCACATGGTGACGCCGACAACGTCGTAACCCTGCTCCTTCAGAAGCCAGGCGGCGGTGGAGGAATCCACGCCGCCGCTCAGGGCCAGGGCGACCTTTTTGCTCATCACCCCTCCCGCCGTCTCTTCAGGTAATCGTCGATAGCCGCCTGGAGGGCATCCTCAGCCAATACGGAACAATGCATCTTGATCGGGGGAAGCCCTCCCAGGGCCTCCGCCACCGCCCGGTTGGAGATTTTCAGGGCCTCGGTGACGGTTTTGCCCTTGACGAGTTCCGTCACCATGGAAGAGGTGGCAATCGCCGCCCCGCAACCGAAGGTCTTGAATTTGGCATCGGTGATGATGTCGTTTTCCACCCGCAGATAGAGATTCATGATATCGCCGCAAACGGAGTTTCCCACCTTGCCGACGCCGTCGGCGTTTTCAATCACACCCACGTTGCGCGGATTGGCGAAATGATCCATTACCTTTTCACTGTATTGACTACCCATGATAACCTCACTATTTGTTTTGCTGATTGTATAGCGGCGACATGGCGCGCAGTCGCTGTACCACCGGGGGCAACACCGCCAGGAGGCGGTCGATGTCCGCCGCCGTTGTCGGCCGGCCCAGACTGAAGCGGAGGGAACCGTGAGCCAGTTCATGGGGCAGGCCGAGGGCCATGAGGACGTGGGACGGCTCCAGGCTCGCCGAGGAACAAGCCGAGCCGGTGGAACAGGCGATGCCCAGCATGTCGAGACTGAGGAGCAGTCCCTCCCCCTCCACATGGGCCACGGAGATATTGACGTTGTTGGGCAGGCGCCGGGTGGAATGACCGTTGAGCTTTACCGCTTCGATGCCTTCCCGGAGGCCCGTGATCAGGCGGTCCCGCAGCGCGGTCAGTTCCCGCACCTCCGTTTCCATACCTTCCGAGGCCAGCTCCACGGCCTTGGCGAAGCCCACGATGCCCGGCACGTTATGCGTCGAGGCCCGGCGCCGGTTCTCCTGCTCCCCGCCGTGCATGAACGGGGTGAGGCGGGTTCCTTTTTTCACGAACAGGATCCCCACGCCCTTGGGGCCGTAGAGCTTATGCGCCGAGGCGCTGAGGAGATCCACATGGAGCTCCCCGACGGTAAAAGGCAGGTGCCCCAGGGTTTGAACGGCGTCGGTGTGAAAATACACCCCCCGCTCCCGGGCGATCCTGCCGATTTCCTCTATGGGTTGAATCGTTCCGATCTCGTTGTTGGCATGCATGACCGAGATAAGGATTGTTTTTCCGGTAATCGTCTTCCGGACGTCGTCGGGATCGACCAGGCCATCTCCATCCACGGGCAGGATCGTAATCTCGAAACCCTCCTTCTCCAGGAAATGGCAGGGCTCCAGGACGGCGTGATGCTCGATGGGGGAGGTAATGATATGATTCCCCTTGCCCTGCCGGGCGTAGGCCACCCCTTTGACGGCCGTGTTGTTGCTCTCCGTCCCGCCGCTGGTGAAGACGATCTCTCCGGGCGCCGCCCCCAGAAAGGAGGCAATCCGTTCCCGAGCCTCCTCCACCGCCCCTTTGTTCTCCTGGCCGAAGGCGTGCATACTCGCCGGATTCCCGAACCGGTCGGAAAAGAACGGCAACATGGCCGCCACCACCTCGGAGGCGCAGGGGGTGGTCGCCGCATAATCCAGATATATCCTTTCCATCTTCACTTACCTTCCTTTCTTTTCGCTAGGACAAAGACGGCGTTCAGGGCAAAGAGATTGGGCCAGAAGGTGACGGGGCCGTTTGCTCCGATAAAGTGGGAAGTCAAAACATGGAGCCCCTTGTCCAGGCAGAAGATCCGGAAATCCCTGATGCTGAGGAACCGGACATTCGGCGTGTCGTACCACAGGTAAGGCAGCGAGGCTGTAACCGGGGAGCGCCCCCCCAGGCCGAGCATGATCCGGGCGCGGAAGTACGCGAAATTTGGGAAACCCACGATTACCCGCTTGCCCACCCGCAGGGACTCGGCAATGACGAAATCCACCTTACGCACCTCCTGGAGACACTGATTGAGGATCACGTCGTCAAAGGCGCCGTCGGGATACTCCGTCAAACCCGTTTCAATGTCCCCCTGAAAGACGCTGAGCCCTTTTTTCACGCATTCGTAAACCGACCGACCGTCCATCTCTATGCCCTGGACCCGGGCATGTTTGCCTCGGACCAGATGGGAGAGCAACTCCCCGGTGCCGCAACCGAGATCGAGGACCCGGGATTCCGGGGGGATGGCCTCGTATATCACCCGGTGGTCGGCACGTTCCGGCGTATCGTTCCGCTCCATATTCATGCAAATCCCCCGACAGTCGTGCCGCGTCCCGGCCAACTATGATAACCCTGCTGGGTCACCCGTAAGAAGTTGCGGATCAGTTCCGTCTGCTCCGCCGTCTCCACGAGGAAGGCGTCGTGGCCGTAGGTGGATTTCAGCTCACAGTAAGCGACGTCAACCTGCCTGCCCTTCAACTCCCGGACGATCTCCTGGGACTGATAGGAGGGATAAAGCCAATCCGACGAAAAGGAGATGACGAGGAAACGGGTGGCGATCAGTTTGTCTTGGCGGATCAGCCTTCCCGCGGACAGATCGAGGTAGTCCATCGCCTTGGTGATGTAGAGATAGGAATTGGCATCGAAGCGCTTGACGAAGTTCGCCCCCCGGTAACGCAGATAGCCCTCCACCTCGAAATCGGCGTCGAAATTGAAACTGAAGACGCCGTTCTTCAACCGGCGGGAGAATTTTTCCTCCATGGAGCGATCGCTCATGAAGGTGATATGTCCGATCATCCGCGCCACGGCAAGTCCCTTTTCCGGTTGCCCGTGATCATAGTAATCGCCCTTCCGCCAGGCGGGATCAGCCATGATGGACTGACGCACCACCTCGTTGAAGGCGATCTGCTGGGGTGAATGCTTCAGGGCCGTGGCGATGGGGATGGCCGCCCGCACCCGTTCCGGGTAGGAGGCCGCCCACTGGAGGACCTGCATTCCCCCCATGGAGCCGCCGGCGACGCAGAGCAGCCTGTCGATGCCCAGATGATCGATGAGCCGGCGCTGGGTGTTTACCATGTCGGCGATGGTAATGAACGGGAATCCCAGGGCGTAGGGACGGCCCGTGGTTGGATTGATCGCAGCCGGCCCGGTGGAACCCTTGCAGCCGCCGATGATATTGGAGCAGATGACGAAGTATTTGTTCGTGTCGAACCCTTTGCCCGGGCCGATCATCTCCTCCCACCAGCCCGTGGCGCCGTCCTCCCCATGCACCCCGGCGGCATGGGCGTCCCCCGACAGGGCATGGAGGATGAGGATCGCATTTGACCGCCGGGCATCGAGGCGTCCATAGGTCTCATAGGCCAGGGTGATGGGACCGAGCCTTTCCCCGCATTCCAGGACTAGCTCGTTCGGGGGATGGGCGAAGGTATAATACTTCGTTTCCACCGTGCCAATGTCGTTTTGAAAATTATTCTTCTTTAAAGCCGTCGATACCATTGCCAATCCAGTTAATAAAAGAAAACCCACTAACACGCCCTTGCTTGGTCTTAGTGGGTCTCGGTTCCATTCGTGGGCAACTATCAACTCATTGCCGGCCCTCTTTACTCCCCAGACCAACCGTCCTGCGGGGACAACGGCGCATTATCATATGGAAAACGCTCATTTTCGATCTCTTTGCCCGGTTATATCCTTACCCATGGCTAAATAAACATGCCCGTATCGGGAACCTTGGTGCGCTGCCTTTGCACCAGATTTTCCAGGGTGATACCCATGAGGATCTCACCGACCTTCTGGGATGCCTCTCCCCAAACCTCCCGGGATATGCAGACCTCCGCCCGGTCGCAGCAGGAGGGGTTCTCCACGCAATCCACGAAGCAGATCGGACCTTCGAGGGTTCTCACCACATCCATGAGATTGATGCTTTGCGGCGGCCGGGAGAGGTAGTAGCCGCCCTTCGCCCCCCGGACCGTGGTAATCAGGCCCGCGGATTTCAGTGGCGGCACGAGATGCCAGAGATATTTCTCCGAGATCCCCTGGCGCTGGGCGATATCCTTCAAGAAGATCGGCCCTTCGCCATAATGGGAGGCCAGATCGAACATGAACCGAACGCCGTATCTGCCCCGGGTAGAAAGCCTCATTTTTCTACATTCTCCATAGTTTTAGTGGAGATTAAGGTATTAGCAATAATTTGTCAAGGAATTTTTTTCTTGACAAAGTGATCGACATCTAATATCTACCAAACCGATAGAATTTCTGGTATATAATAATTATGAAACATTTATCAATACTTGCGTTGTCAAAATGGGGACAGGACCTCCAACCTGCCGGAAACATCCCCGCCATGCCGATGGTCATGTGTTGTTCCATGCGTAATGCCGGCCGGGGGCGGATAGGAGGTCCGGGCATGTAATTGCCTGACTGGATAACCTCACGCAATCAAAAACCCGCCTCCGGGAGACATCAGTCGCAGGATGGCGGGTTTTTTTATTCAATCAAATACAGGAGGTAATTAAATGACGCTAAGAAGATTGGAAACACTGGCATTGCACTCCGGACAGGAGTCGCCCGATCCGGCCACGGGGGCCCGGGCGGTTCCCATTTATCAAACCACTTCATACGTGTTTCAGAGCACGGAGCATGCGGCGAGCCTCTTTGCCCTTCAGCAGTTCGGGAATATCTATACCCGGATGACGAACCCTACTACGGAGGTCTTCGAGCAGAGGATCGCCGCCCTCGAGGGAGGGACCGGCGCCCTGGCCACGGCCTCGGGACAGGCGGCCATAACCCTCGCCATGCTGAACGTCACCCGGTTGGGAGACGAGATCGTCGCCGCCGACAATCTCTATGGGGGGACATATCAGCTTTTTCACTATACCCTCCCGAAGCTGGGCCGGACCGTGAAGTTTGTCGATTCTCGGCAGCCCGAGCAATTCCGGCGGGCGATCACAAATAAGACCCGAGCCGTTTATGCCGAGACGATCGGGAATCCCAAACTCGACGTCCCCGATTTCGAGGCCATCGCCAAGATCGCCCATGCGGCGGGCATCCCGTTTATTGTTGACAATACCGTCGGTGTCGGCCTGGTCCGGCCCATCGACTATGGGGCCGACATCCTGGCGACCTCGGCGACGAAATTCATCGGCGGCCACGGCACCTCCATCGGCGGCGTCATCGTCGACGGGGGGAAGTTCGATTGGGGGAACGGGAAATTCCCGGAATTCACCGCGCCGGATCCGAGCTATCACGGCCTGAGATTCTGGGATGCCTTCCGCGCAGTTCCAGGTCTGGGCAACGTGACCTTCATCATCAAGGCCCGGGTCCAGCTCCTGAGGGACATCGGTGCCAGCCTGAGTCCCTTCAACGCCTTCCTGTTCCTCCAGGGGTTGGAGACGCTCTATGTCCGCCAGCGGCGGCACGGGGAAAACGCCCTGGCCGTGGCCCGCTTCCTCAAAGACCACCGGGCGGTAAACTGGGTCAACTATCCCGGCCTGGAAGATCACCCCAGCCATGCTCTCGCCGTCAAATACCTGAAAGGCAACTATGGCGCCCTCGTCGGCTTCGGCATCAAGGGCGGCCTGGAGGCGGGTAAGAAATTCATCAATTCCGTAAGACTCCTTTCCCACCTGGCCAATATCGGCGACGCCAAAAGTCTGGTGATTCATCCGGCCTCAACCACCCACCAGCAACTGACGCGAACGGAACGGGAAGCCACGGGGGTAACGGAGGATTTTATCCGTCTTTCCATCGGCATCGAGGATGTGGAGGACATCAAGGAAGACATCGACCAGGCTTTGCGGCAGGCCGCGGCCTGAGGAAAGGGAGCCGAAAGGAGCGCACCAATGAAGATATTTGCCGACATTACCAAGACCGTGGGGGGAACGCCCCTGGTGGAGCTGCGGCGCCTGTCCGCCGGGGCCAGGGCGCGGATCGTCGTCAAGGTGGAATCCTTCAACCCCCTGTCCAGCGTAAAGGACAGGATCGGCGTCGCCATGATCGACGCCGCGGAAAAAAGCGGTCTGCTCCAGTCGGGATCGGTCCTGATCGAGCCGACGAGCGGCAATACGGGGATCGCCTTGGCCTTTGTGGCCTCCGCCCGGGGTTACCGTCTGATCCTTACCATGCCGGACACCATGAGTCTGGAACGGCGGCAGCTCTTGGAGATCTTCGGCGCGGAACTGGTCCTGACGCCGGGCGGGGAAGGGATGAGCGGGGCGGTGTGCAAGGCGGAGGAGTTGGCGGGGGCGATTCCCGGCGCGGTCATGCTTCAGCAGTTCCAGAACCCGGCCAATCCAGAGATCCATCGGAAAACGACGGCGGAAGAGATCTGGAACGATACGGACGGCGGGGTGGATATCCTCGTCGCCGGCGTAGGCACGGGGGGGACGATTACGGGGATTGCCGAGGTCATCAAAGAGCGCAAGAAGGGTTTCCAGGCCATTGCCGTGGAGCCGGAAAGCTCCCCCGTCCTTTCCGGCGGCAAGCCGGGACCCCATAAGATCCAGGGTATCGGCGCCGGATTCATCCCCCGGGTACTCAATCGGGGGATCATCGATGAGATTGTAAAGGTCCGCAATGAAAATGCCGGCGCCATCGCCCGGCGCCTGGCCAGGGAGGAGGGGATGCTGGTAGGCATTTCCGGCGGCGCCGCCTTGTGGGCCGCCCTGGAGGTGGCGAAACGGCAGGAGAATCAGGGTAAACTCATGGTGGTCATTCTTCCCGATACGGGGGAACGGTATCTTTCCACCTGGTTGTTCAAGGAGTGAGATTCCGGGACGACGGATGAAAAATCGGAAGCAGGAACCCGGCGTGGTGGCGAGGAGTGCTACCGGGAATCAGCCGGTCGCATCCGCCGAGGCCGCTGCGGGTACGGCGGCCTTCCGGCGCCGGGGGCGGCGTCTCCGGCTCCTTTTCTTCCGGGCGTCTGCTTCCGGCGCCGGGGTGTCGGCATCCGCCGTCCCGGTGATTTTTTCCGGTGGAACGCCGGCCAGGAAGGCATCCCACCATTCACGGGCAGCCTGTCCTTCCCCCTGGACTGCCGTCGTCATACGCAGGTACTCCAGGGCCTCCGCGAATTCCTGCCGGCCGGACAAGGCCGTGGGGCGCCGCGGCGGCCGGCGGCGGAGCACCTGCTGCATGGCTAGGATGCGTCGCAGATGATCGCCGATCCGGGCCGGGACGGTTACGGTGTTGCCCAGTTCCATCAGGGCGGCGCCGCAGGCGCTGTCCAGGGCCTGCTGGAAGGGGATTCCTTCCCGGTGGCCCGCCAGGGCCGCTTCTTCCAGGGAGGGACCGAAGAGGGCTGCCAGGAGGAATGACGGCGTGGGGGGCATCTCGCTTTGCCGCCGCTGGTCCAGGTAATCGAGATTGGCCCGCAGCCGGCGCCGGTAAACCTCGTCGTCGGCAAGCCGGCGGTCAACTCCCGGTAATAGTGCCGCCAGGAGGCCGCTTTCCTCCAGCAGACCGAGGACCCGGCCCGCCGAGCCCAGCAGGAAGAGCTTTTGGACCTCTTCATAAAGCCGGGCGGGGGACGACCGGGAAATGGTGGGGGCGAGGCGACGAATCACCTCCCAGGCGGCTGGTTCGAGAGCGAAGTCGTGGGAGGCGGCGAAACGAACCGCCCGGAGCATGCGCACCGGGTCTTCCGTGAACCGGACCGCCGGATCGCCGATGGGCCGGATGATCCGATCCCGGAGATCACGCAGACCGGTGGAATAATCGATGACGGTGAAATCGGCGATGTTGTAGGCCAGGGCGTTGATGGTGAAATCCCGGCGGAGGGCGTCCTCCTCCGGCGTGCCGAAGACGTTGTCCCGGAGGACCACGCCGTTGTCGTCCTTGAGGTGCCGGGGGTGGCCGGCGACGGCGCCTTTCCCCTCCCCGGTCCCCGGCCTCCCTTCCTCTTCGCTATCTTCGGCGGGGCCGTCGGCGCGGAAGGTGGAGACTTCCAGGATCTCCTCCTTGAAGTGGAGGTGGGCCAGCCGGAAGCGGCGGCCGATGAGGCGGCAGTTCCGGAAGAGCCGCTTGATCTGGCCGGGGGTGGCATTGGTGGCGATGTCGAAATCCTTGGGGGTCCGTTTCAAGAGCAGGTCGCGGACGCACCCCCCGACGAGATAGGCGATGAAGCCTTCGTCACGGAGCCGGTAGAGGGTGCGCAGGGCATAGGGGTTGATCTGCTTCCGGGAGATGTTGTGCTCTTTCCTGGGGATGATCCGTGGCGCCATGATCCGCTCCATAGCACAATCAGGGCTAAAAGGACAACGTTCCTCTTGATGTTTTAGGGTAAAAGTGTTAGCCGGAACGGGTCTCCATTCCAGTTAATGGCTCCTTGAACCGGGAGGTTTCCTATCCGAAACGCTCATGACGGTATGCCGTCACAAAGGGGGGTGAACCTTATCGGTCTTTGCAGGGGTCGAAAAAGGATTTTCATGGCTTACCTGGCACCAATCCCCGTCCGTCGTCTGCCGGTCCCCGCCGTCAACCGTCGGGGCGTTCCTCCGGAGGGGGCATGATCCGGTTCATTCACGCCGCCGACGTGCATCTGGACAGCCCCCTGGTGGGCCTGGAGCAATACGGCGACACGCCGGTCGAAGAGATCCGCGGGGCCACCCGGAGGGCCTGCGAAAATCTCGTCGCTCTGGCCATCAAGGAAAACGCCTCCTTTGTCATCCTCGCCGGCGACCTCTATGACGGGGACTGGAAGGATTACAACACGGGGATCTTTCTTGCCCGCCAGATGGCCCGCCTGAAGGGGGCGGGCATCCGGGTCTTCATCGCCGCCGGGAACCACGACGCGGCCAGCCAGATAACCAAATCACTGCAACTGCCCGATAACGTTTACGTCTTTTCCCATCGAAAAGCGGAGAGCATCCCCCTGCCGGAGTTGAATGTGGTCCTCCACGGCCGGGGATTCGCCGAACGAATCGTCTCCGACGACGTAACCCGGAAATTTCCCCCGGCCCGGCCCGGAATGTTCAACATTGGGGTTCTCCATACCAGCCTGACCGGCCGGGAGGGCCATGACGTCTATGCCCCCTGCACCCCCGACGGACTGCGCGGCCGGGGCTACCAGTACTGGGCCCTGGGGCATGCGCACCGCCACGAGGTCGTGGCCCGCGATCCGTGGATCGTTTATCCCGGCAGTCTTCAGGGACGCCACATCCGGGAGACGGGGGCCAAGGGGTGTGTCGTCGTCCGGGTCGAGGACGGGGAGGTGCGGGAGGTGCGTCACGAGCCGGTGGACATCCTGCGCTGGTCCCCGGTGGAGGTTGACGCCACCGGGACGGCGGGCCCCCGGGAAGTGATCGAACGGGCCCAGCGGGCCCTGGCGCAAGAGTGGGACCGGCACGGCGGCCTGCCGGTGATCGCCAGGCTGCTCATCGCCGGTGAAACCCCCGCCCACGCCTCTTTCC
Source organism: Deltaproteobacteria bacterium (assembly GCA_029561465.1). Taxonomy (GTDB): domain Bacteria; phylum Desulfobacterota; class Syntrophia; order Syntrophales; family UBA8958; genus UBA8958. Next base: position 20,187 of record JAKQIZ010000021.1, read on the forward strand.
GCGCCCACCCCGAGCACTGGGAGGCGGAGTTCCGGGCCGCCGCCCAAGAGCAAGGCCACGGGCGGCTCTGGCTGGAAAAGATCCGGTTCGACACCCGGCCGCCCGCGGCGGCGGCGGGGTGGGAAGGCGACGAGGCGGTGGCGGCGATCCTGAAGGAGCTGCGCCTTCTGGCGGCAGATCCAATGCAAGCGACCGGTTTAATTGAGGAGATTAGTCAGTTGCACCAGAAGCTGCCGCCGGATTTGCTTCCGGGGCCGGGGGGCGGTGACCCTGGCGATGCGCGGCGGCTGGCGGACATCCTTGCCGAGGCCCGGGATCTACTGGAATCGCGCCTCCTCCGGGGAGGAGGGCCGGCATGAGGATCATGACTCTCCACCTGAAGGCCTACGGCCCCTTCACGGACGCCCGCTTGGACTTTGCCGGGGATCTTCCCGGCCTCCACGTCGTCCACGGGGCCAACGAGGCGGGGAAAAGCTCCGCCCTCCGCGCCCTGACGGACTTCCTCTACGGCATCCCCGAACGGACCCGCGACGGTTTTCTCCACGGCAACGACCAGTTGCGGATCGGCGGGACACTGCGCCTGGCGGACGGCCGGGAGGGTTCCTTCGTCCGCCGCAAGGGCAGAAAGAACACCCTGCTGACGCCCGATGAAGGCGGGGCGGTGGACGACCGGGAACTGGCGCTGTTTCTGTCCGGGGTGAGCCGGGAGATGTTTGCCACCATGTTCGGCATCGATCACGAGGAACTCGTCCGGGGCGGAAACGAGCTCCTGACCCAGCGGGGCCGGGTGGGCGAAGCGCTGCTGGCGGCGGCCATCGGGTCCGAGAAGTTCCGCGCCCTCCTCAAGGAGTTGGAGGAAGCGGCCGCGGAACTCTTCCTCCCCCGGGCCTCGAAACCGCGCATCAACGCCGGACTGGCGGAATTCAAGGCCTTGCGGGACCGGGCGCGCCGGGAATCCCTGCCGGCCCGGGAATGGGACCGGCACTGGACGCGGCGTCGGGAACTGGTCGCGGAGGTACGGCGGATCGATGGAGAGATCGGGGCGCGGCAGGGGGAGCGCCAGCGCCTGCTGCGGATAGGGCGGGTGCTGAAGGGACTGGCCGAAAGGCGGGAACTCATCGCCCGGCTGGCGGCCATGGGCGAGGTCCACATCCTGGCGGCGGATTTCCCGTCCCGGCGGGCCGCGGTCTTGCGGGATTGGGAGCATGCCCGGGAGGCGGTGGCCAGGGCCGGAGACCGGCTGGCGAATCTGCGGGCGGTCTGCGCCAAGTTACCGCCGCCGTCGTCGCTCCTTGCCGAGGCGGTCCTGGTGGATGAACTGCAACAGGACCTGGGGAGCCATCTCAAGGCCCTCCGGGACCGGCCGGATCTGGAGGGCCGCCTGCGGCAGATGCGGAACGACGCCCGGCGCCTCATGGAAACCATCGGCATCGAACCCCGGCTAGAATCGGTGGGGGAGATCATCCCCCAGGTCGAAAGGAACCGCGCCCTGGTCACGGAACTGGCCCGCCGTCATGAGGCGGTCCTGACCTCCCTGAAAAAGGCGGAAAAAACGCTGGAAAGAAGACGGCGGGATCAGGAGGAGACGGAACGGGAGCTGCGGGGCCTTCCCGAAGGGGGAGATCCCGCCGCGCTGCGGGAGGCCGTACGCGTCGCCCGGAAGGAGGGAGATCCGGACGGCGAGCTGTTCAAGGCGCGAAAGGCTCTCCAGGAGGCGGAGGGGAAGGCGCAGCGCACCCTCGCCGGTCTCGGGCGGTGGCGGGGGGATATGGAAGCGGCCCTCATCCTGTCGGTGCCGGCCAGGGAAAGCATCGAGCGTTGCGAAGGGGAGTGGCGGCGCCTCGAAGAGCGGCGCCGGGAAATAGAGCGGGCGGCGGGGGAAAACGCCGCGGAAACACTGGCGGTGCGGAAGAAACTCACGGGTTTTGCCCTGGCCGGCATGGTGCCCACGGAGCAGGATCTGGAGGTGGCCCGCCGCCGCCGGGAGGAGGGTTGGCGGCTGATCCGCGGACTTCTGGCCGGCGACGCCCGTAACGAAGATGGGGAGCGCCGCTTCCATGCCGATCTGCCGCCGCCGGAGGCCTACGAAGACGCCGTCACCGCCGCCGACGACATCGCCGACCGCCTACGCCGGGAGGCGCAGCGCGTCCATGTCCTGGCGGATCTCCGGGCGGCGGACGATTCCCTGGCGGAGCGGCGGCGGCAACTGGAACGGGAAACGGCGGAACTTGTAGCGCAGGAGAAAAAACGGGACGACGACTGGCACGCCCTCTGGGCCCCCGGCGGCATCGAGCCGCTCTCGCCCCGGGAGATGGCCGCCTGGCTGTCGTCTTTTCACGCCCTCCGGGAAGAGATCCTCCGGGCGCAGGCCGCCCGGGAAGAACTCCTTGCCCTGGAGGCCCGGCACGCATCCACCTGCGCCAGTCTCCGGGAGGCCTTGCGGCCCTTGCGGCCCGAACCGCACCGGAAATCGGAACTCTTCCGGGACCTCCGGGAGGAGGCGGAACACCATCTGGAGGTCCGGACCGAGCGGAACCGCCGCCGGGGGGAGATGAGGCGGCAGATGGACAGGCAGGCCGGACAGGTCCGGGAGGCGGCGGGGGAAAAGGAAACCGCCCGCGCGGAACTGCGGGACTGGCAGGAGCGATGGCGGGCCGCCATGACCGGACTGGGTCTGTCGCTGGACACCCCGCCCGCCCCGGCGCTGTCCGTTCTGGATCAGTACACCGCCCTGTTCGGCCAGACCAAACAGATTGCCGACATGGACCGGCGTATCTGGGCTATCAACGAAGAGGCCAGGCGGTTCACCGAGAAAGTGGCGGAATTCGTCCGGCGCCGGGTTCCGGAATACGCCGCCTGCCCGCCCGAGGAGGTGGTCCGGCGTTTGAAGCAGGAGGTGGACGGGGCGCGACTCCGGGAGAAAGAGAGACAGAACGGGGCCAAACGGGTTCGGGAGGCGGAGGAGGAGCTGCGGGCGGCGGCGACGGACTTTCGGGTGAAGGAGCAACGGGTCGCGGACCTGTTGAAGGAGGCCCGGTGCCGGGAGACGTCGGAATTCGAGGCCGCGGAGGCCCGCTCGGTGGCCTGCCAGGGCTGCCGGGAGCGCCTCGCCGCGGTGGAACGTTTTCTCCTGGAAAACGGCGACGGCCTGCCGGTTACCGTGCTGGAAGCGGAGGCCGCCGCCGTGTCTCCCGATGAACTGCCGGCGGTCCTGACCGAGGTGAACGGGCGGCTTGAGGAACTCCAGTCCCGGCGCCAGGAGCTGAATACCGAAATCGGAGAAGAAAACGCGGAGCTGCGGCGCATGGACGGATCTTCCGCCGCCGCGGAAGCGGAGGAGCAGGTCCAGGCCGCGCTGGCCTCCCTGCGCGGCGACGTGGCCCGGTACACCCGGATCCGGGCGGCTTTCCACCTCCTGAAAAACGCCATGAACCGCTACCGGGAGAAGAATCAGGCGCCGTTGCTCCTCCGGGCCGGGGAGCTTTTCGGCCGGATAACCGCCGGGGCCTTCCCGCGCCTGATGACCGACATCGGTCCCGAGGACGAGCCGGTGCTCATGGGGGTACGGAGCGACGGCGCCCGCCTGGGCGTGGAAGGCATGAGCTCCGGAACCCGGGACCAGCTCTACCTGGCCCTGCGCCTGGCCACGGCGGAGACCTATTTCCAGGGGGAACCGCTGCCCTTCATCGTGGATGACGTCCTGGTGAACTTCGACGAGGAACGGACGGCCGCCACCCTCCGGGTCCTCCGGGAAATGGGCCGGCACACCCAGGTGATCCTCTTCACCCACCACCGCCATCTGGCCGCGCTGGCCGAGGAGCTGGCCCAGGCGGGGGCGGGGGTGGCTGTCCGTAAGCTCTGAAATTATTCCGAGGTCGGGGGAATGACGGCGCTTTCATCCCGAGGCCGTTTTCAAATTATGTAAATTACATAGCTCTTAACTATATGAAATCATTGAGCGAAAACGGATATTGCGGGTACGCGCGGGTTTCGAGGTTTTTTCGGTTAATAAATAACAATATCAATAAGATATTCTTCAAGTCATTCGTCTCTTCGCGTTGCATAAGTTAGAGAATATAGACCGAAAATGATAATATTGTAGCCGATGAATGCAATTGCGATTCGAGTAATGCCGAGGGGATATTGAGGGGCAATTATCCTTACAATCGCTACTCCCGATAAAGCGATACAAGTCCCGATGATCCACCACCAATGACGTTTTGTCTTGAACATGATTTTAGCGATATAAGAAAATCCGGTAGAGAAACGCGGGTCTGCTCACGCCGCCGACTCTTTGTTTAAAGAAAAACGGGGGAGGACACGAACGTCTCTCCCCTCTGATTTTCTATTCCGGTTTATTAAAAGACAAATATTAATACTTTTACATCTTTGTACCGTGAGTCTTCTATCCAAGTATTCCTATGAAGACACCACCGGCGATTGCCGCACCGATAGCACCCGCGACATTTGGTCCCATGGCGTGCATCAGCAAAATGTTCTTTGGGTTCTCTTTCTGACCCATTACCTGAACGACCCGAGCGGACATGGGGACGGCAGAGACACCGGCCCCTCCGATCATCGGATTGATTTTTACCTTCAGGAAGAGGTTCATAAACTTGGCGAGAAGCACGCCTGCCCCGGCTGCGGAGGCAAATGAGATAACGCCCAGGACGAGAATCAGAAGCGTCTTGGGTTGCAGAAAATTCTGCGCCGGCATTGACGCACCGATGGCAAGGGTCAGAAAAATGGTGATGAGATCGACAAAGGTCGTTTGCGCGGTTTTTCTCAGTCGTTCCGTAACGCCACATTCCTTGAAGAGGTTTCCTACCATGAAACATCCCATCAGGGCGGCGGAGGTGGGTACGATCAGAATGACTATAATCGCTGTGATCAAGGGAAAGACTATCTTTTCCACCTTCGAAACCTTTCTGAGTGACGGTTTCATGAATATTCCCCGTTCCTTCTTCGTGGTCAGGAGCCGTATTACGGGAGGAATGATGATGGGAACCAGTGCCATGTAAGAATAACAAGCGACAGCGGTAGCCCCGATGATATGTGGAGCGAGCACGGAGCTGACATAGATGGTTGTAGGTCCTTCAGCTCCCCCAATGATCCCGATGGAAGCCGCTTCCGGAAGGGTGAATCCAACGAAAAGCGCCATGAAGAATGCCAGGTAGACACCGAATTGCGCCGCGGCCCCCAGGAGCAGTGTTTTTGGATTGGCAAGCATGGGGCCGAAATCGGTTAGAGCGCCCAGGCACAGGAACATCAAGGGAGGCAGAATCTGCCACATCACACCGTACTGAAAGATTCGGGAAAGAAGCCCTACAGGACGTGAAGGATACACTGCCTGGTCGGTCTGCTCCATCGTAAAGATGGAGGCCACCACTTGCCCTTTTTCAACATGCTGTCCTTTTTCAACAATCAATTCGCCGACCCGTCCGAAGACGGGGGCGACGACCTCGCCCGAATCAAGCTTGCATATGACGCTACCCTTATCGAATCCTTTCCCCTCCTGTGTTGATATCTCCATTACCGTGCCAGCCTGAGGAGCCTTCAGCCTCATTTCGTAGTCCATCATTCCCCCGAGGGGCAGGTTGACCAGAATCATCCCGAATCCGATGGGAACCAGCAACAGGGGTTCCATATCCTTGGCGATTGCCAGATATATTAGTATCAGTGCTATTACAATCATCAGCGCGTTTCCCCAGTAAAACAGCGGGAACCCTGTCTCCATTAATCCAAAAAGCACGTCCGTTCCTCCTTAAAAATTTAACAGTAACTACTTTTTGCCACCGAAAAATTTCTCGGTGATTACTCGTGTCAACTCTACCGTTATCATGAGCAGAATCAGGATGCCAAACACCAAGCCGAATCCACCCACCGCCGTTTTTATCGACAAGTCCCAGTCAATCATATCAACACAAACCCCTTTCATCCGGGCACGCCGGAACCATCAATAACCGATCGGCCTTGATCCTGCTTTGCCGAACCTTACCGCCGACCTTGACAAATTAATAAGAAGCCGCTTCCGACGGGGTGATATATAGAGGCGTAATTTTCTCAAGTCAAGGGATAATCCTCATCTATAATGTCTTAACGCCGAGCAATTATTTGTTGCACAACGATCATTTTCTGTTGTAGGGAGTAAACATATCATGCCGCCATGTTTTACCGGAAGGATGAGCAGAGATTAAGCATCTTTTCATGGAACGGCTTTTGTGTGCGGCAGCGATACGGAATTTTTAGGGAGTGAATAGAGTTCAAGGAGAAATATACGATGTCTGATAAAGTGGAAACAAGGAATGTAAAAAATAATGCATCAAAAAAAGGGAATAAGGATTTATTATTTCTGAAGAGTGATGGGATTGCCACGATTCGTTTGAATCGCCCCGGGAAAAAGAACTCTTTTACGATGGACATGATTGATCAATGGGTCGAAGCCTTAGAGAAATCAAGAAAAGATGCTGACGTCAAGGTTATCGTCGTGACGGGAACCGGTGATTCTTTTTGCAGCGGCGCTGACCTAGCCGGACTGCGGGATGCCGAGAATTGTGCAATCGATCACAAGAACATGCTTTGGGAGCAGATCCACAGAGTGGCCCTCATTATGGAGGATATCGATAAACCCATCATTGCCGCGGTAAATGGGATCGCCGTAGGAGCCGGCATGGACATGGCCCTGATGTGCGATTTGCGATTTGTTGCCGATACCGCTCGTTTTTCCGAGGGGTATATACGCATTGGAGTTGTTCCCGGTGATGGGGGGTGCTATTTCCTGCCCAGACTCGTTGGGGTTGCAAAAGCTCTCGAATTGTTCTGGACGGGCGATTTCATTGACGCCCGGGAAGCTTTACGCATCGGTATGGTCAATAGGGTGTATCCGGCGGATAAATTAATGGAAGAGACCTATGATTTTGCCCGCAAGATAGCCGACAGTCCCGAACTCGCTATCCGGACCACCAAGAGGGCAACCTATCAGAGCAGCCGCGTTGAACTTCGCACTGCCTTAGACCTGATATCATCTCATGTGGGGGTTATTCGCACGTTGAAAGATCATCACGAGGCAGTAAATAAAATGATGGCCAAACTGTCGAGCAAATAGCGGGCTCTGAGACATAACTGCACGATCGACTGGGTGCTGTTTAACGTGGAGCGCTGGTTGAAAGCGCCATTGCGAGCGAGTGATGGTGATCTTACTCTGCGGGATAAGGGGGCACTTCCGGGTGGAGTGGTCAGTTCGTTACCGGATGCCGTTGATCGATGGGTATGGCGGGCGATGCCTTAAGCACCGTTTTGTCGCTATACGGATGATAAGTCGCTTCTGAAAATCCCCCGGTCTGCTCAGCCCTATATTCTTCATTCCCGAGGCTTCGTGGATCTGGCGGCCATTGAGGAATAATCAAAGATCATGGGATCGGTATCGGTATGAGTGATCGGGGGTGACATTGAAAACACTTGAGTTGGCGTTTGAAAAGATAAGAGATATCATTAATGAATCTCCCTTCTATCGGCATCTGGGAATCAAACTGGTCGAATTATCCGCAAGGGGCAGTGAGGTGGCCATGGAGATACGGGAGAGTCTCAAAAGCGTTTACGGGCGAGCGCACGGGGGGGCGATTGCTTCCCTGGCTGATTCGGCCTGCAGTCTGTCGCTCGTGACGGTCATCAAAGAGAACGAAACCTTCGCCACCCAGAGCCTCGAGGTGTATTATCTTGCGCAGGTGGAAGGTGGGATGTTGAAAGCAAAAGGATGGGTCGTACATAAAGGGCGCCACTCGGCCGTTCTCGAAGCCGATATATTCGATGAGGCGGGGAGAAAGGTCGCCCATGCCCATACCGTTCATGTGATACGGGCCTTGCGTGGAGAAGAGGGGGACACGTTCATTGATAAAATAAGAAAATCGGGAGGAATAAAATGAATCCATGCATTATTGTTATTGACATGCTCGAAGACAGTTTTTCGGAAGGGCATCGTAATCCCGTGACGCCTTTTGCGAAAGCGATAGTCCCCAATATCAATCGCCTGACGGATATCGCCCGGAGCAAGAACATTCCCGTTATTTTTTCTATGGATAGTTTTATGCGTGGGGATTTTATCTTCAAAGGAAAGATGAGAGAACACTCCATTCGGGGAACCAAAGGCGCCGAGCTATACCATGGTCTGTCCCATACTGAGGAAGATATTTACAGCTACAAGCGCCGATTCAGCACATTTTTCAAAACGGACGTCGATCAGACCCTGCGCCTGTTCGGTGTGGATACCGTTGTTCTTACCGGCATCAACTCGCACTGGTGCGTGTTGAGCTCCGCTTTTGATGCCCTGTCCAACGACTTTCGAACCTATATTCTCGAGGATTGCAGCGCCAGTTACAGTGAGGAAATTCACCGGGCGGCGATGAACATGTATCGGAGCAATCCACTTTATCCCCTCTTCAAAATCATGACGCTGGAAGAATTCCTGAAGGAACTGAATGAGACGCAAGCAGCACGTTGAACTCTATATGCGGTGGTTTCAGCTCCGGCGGCAGGACAGGAGGGCATCTGCCACAACCGCGCCTTCTTGATAAACCATAAGGGGATTAACATCGATCTCCCCGATTTCTTCTCGCAGGTCCGTGATCAGTGCCGAGAGAGAGACCAAGGCGCTGACGAGGGCTCCTTTATCGGCGGATGGCTTGCCGCGCAAGCCGTCAAGGATATTTGCGCCGCGAATCTCTGCGACCATCTCTTCCGCATCTTCTTCCAGAATCGGAGCCATTCTCACACTGATGTCTTTCATGGCTTCCACCCAGATTCCCCCCAGACCGAAAATAATTTTATGAAAACATGGCTCGTCCAAGGAACATCCGACGATAACTTCGGCAACCGGTTCCGAAAGCATCTCTTCGATCAAGACGCCGCGCAGAGTTCCTCTCGACTCGATTGCCGTTGCCACCGTCTCAAAGGCCTTCTTAAGCGCTTTTTCACTGCTGATGCCTAAACAGACGGCTTTTGCTTCCGTCTTGTGAAGGACATCCGGGGAGATGCCTTTCGCAACTACCGGAAATCCCAGTGCCAGCGCTGTAGCTATGGCATCGTCAAGATTTCGTACGAGCTTTCCTCTTGGAGTGGAAAAGCCGTAAAGCGCCAGGATGGCTTTTGAAGATGCCTCATCCAATCGCCCCTCGCATTGTTCAATGATTTTTAACGCGCCACTTTTCGCATCTCGCGGGGGCTGCTTATATGATAATTCCATCGCCAGGCGCCGGCGATGTTTACCGATAACAGCCAATGCCCGTGCAGCTTCGAGGCAAGACTCAACGTCGTGATAGGTGATGACGCCGCCATTTCTCATTTCCTCGCTCGGCTTCGCTACCACTTTATTCCCCAGCCAACATGCGAGTACGGGTTTTTCGGGCCCGTCTTTCAAACCCGTGAGCATCAACTTCGGTGCGATCTTTTGCAGATACATGGTGGTCATCAAGATAATGATCTGATCAAAATTATCCTCACGGACGAACCTTTTCATGGCCTCCGTAATGACATCGAAAGATTTTAGCGGCCCTTTGATGATGTCCAAGGGATTATGGGGGGGATGAAAATTCGTGATGTTGGTTATGTCCTGCTCAAAGGCCGGGCCCACCGGTGCAATGGACAGTCCGGTTCCGCGCATCTGATCCGCAGCCAAACCGGCGGCGCCCCCGGAGCAGCAGAAAATTCCCAGGCGGCCTCCCCGGGCCGGAGGCAGGGCGCGCAACGCAAGCGCCGATGTAATCAAAGCATCCAAACGATCAACACGAACGATTCCGTGGGCGCGACAGAGGGCATCAAAAGTTTCATCCGATCCCGTCAATGACCCGGTGTGAGAAACGGCCGCCCGCCTTCCTTCCGCGGTTCTTCCCACCTTATAAAGGACAACGGCTTTACCGTTGGAATGGGCTTGATCTACGCCTTGCAGGAATTTTTCCGGATTACGCAGTGCCTCAACGAATCCCGTTATCACTTTTGTGTTTTTATCCTGAGCAAAATACTCCATAAAATCAGCCATTCCGAGATCAGCCTCATTGCCGGATGATAAAAGATAGGAGTAGCCCAATCCCAATCCCATCGCGCGGTCCCATATGGATCCCAACATGGCGCCGCTCTGTGAGATCAGTGCCACATCTCCCGGCAAAAGATCTCCCTGTTCTCTCTCGAGGGTTGCGCACCAGCTCAGTATTACGGGAGAGATAAGATTGATGAGACCGAGGCAATTCGGCCCGATCAGTCGCATGCCGTACCGGCGGGATCTGCGCAGCAGTTCCTCCTGTTCCGCAAGTCCTTCCGGTCCCGTCTCGGCATAACCGGATGTATTGATGATGGCAAACGAACAGCCCAGTTGCCCCAATTCTTCAATGGCGGCGGGTACTAACTTTTTCCCCACGACGATGACGGCAACGTCGGGAACTTCCGGAAGATCGGCTATCCGCCGGTAACAGGGGATTCCCTGTACGGTGTCGCGGTTGGGATTAACAGGGTATATGCGAGCGGTGCTTTTGTGGCGTAGCATGAACATCAGACTGCGTCCATTGATTAAGAGGGGGTTGTCACCGGCCCCTACGATAGTTACCCGCCGAGGATAAAATAGCCTTTGTAAGTCATGTCCATTTTCCATTTTGATTTACATCCTTTATTTTCTTGGTGGCAGCAAGTTACATATAAACGATACGGATTGCAACGCGAAAAATGCGGACCATTATTTATTCCTTGACAAATGTGATAATGGTTGTAGAAACTAACCTCCCGATAGTCCTAAGGAAAGCTGCTCTCTCCTTCAGAGGTGTTGGAAGGTTTGTCATGAAAGAAGATTCGAAACCCAAATGGTTGTCGTATATTAGCGATACTTTGCTTGACGCCTTTGTCGACAATCATTACGAATGCCCGATAGTGATTGATAAAGACGGCATCGTTCGCTTCATGAGCCGACACAATGTGGGACTTTATGGTATGACTCCGGAGCAGGCGATTGGAAAACACATCGTCGAGGTCAATAAAAACAGTGGCATGCATGAAACCTTGATAACAGGGAAGGTAGAAATCGGTGCAACGTACCAGCTTGGAGGCCGTCAGCAGATCGTGGCAAGGATTCCGTTGCGGGACGAGAACAATAAAATCATCGGTGTCCTCGGTAAAAGGATATTCAACAAAGTCGATACGATCAAAGACCTCTATAAAAAAGTGAATATACTGGAAGGGCAGTTAAAGTATTATCGTAAAGAAGCTACGAACCAGAATATTTATGCCTATGATAAACTTGTGGCGGGTAAGTCGCAACTTATCCAGGAGACGATGAACAACGCCCTACAGGCGGCAAAGAGCGATGCGACCGTCCTGGTGACGGGAGAATCCGGGACCGGCAAAGAAGCCTGTGCCATTTTTATTCATAAAGCAAGCAAGCGAACCGACGGTTCTTTTATCAAGGTCAATTGCGCGGCCATTCCCGCCGAGTTGATTGAAAGCGAGCTTTTTGGGTATGAGGGTGGGGCATTCACCGGAGCTAAACAGGGTGGTAAACCCGGGAAATTTGAACTCGCACACAAAGGCACCATATTGCTCGACGAAATCGGCGATATGCCGCTGAATATGCAGGCAAAACTTTTACGCGTATTGCAGGACAAGGAAATTGAGCGAGTCGGTGGCACAAAGCCCATGAAAGTTGATTTTCGTCTTATTGCCTCGACGAACAAAGATTTGCAGGAAATGATTAAAAAGGGTACTTTCCGGACGGATTTGTTTTATCGACTGAACATATTTACAATCAATACTCCGAGCTTGCGGTCAATCCCCGAAGACATCCCTGAAATCGCCTCGTTTCTGATGAATGAATTGAGTCAGAAAGATAATATGCCGGCCAAACTTATTACGGATGCAGCCATGATTGCTCTGCAGCGATATCCTTGGCCGGGAAACGTAAGGGAATTGAGAAATGTTATCGAGCGGGCCTTGATTATTACCGAAGGGCCTGAAATCCAGTTGCAGCACCTTCCCACGCGGATCAAAGAGTTGGGCAAGAAATCAAGCAACGGCAATAGAAAATACATCGGTCCTTTACGGGATATCGTCGCTGAAACGGAAAGAAAAGTTATTGTTGATGCGATCCGGTCCGTTGAAGGAAACAAACAGAGAGCAGCAAAAATTCTCGGAGTGCACAGAACGGTTCTATATCAAAAAATCAAAAGATATAACATCCCGTTGTAATGTATGGTTATCACTACATGAGGCGAAAACAAGACGCGTCTGTAAAGGCCGTCACAAAAGCATTCTCCGTCTTTTGTGTATCTTTATAACTACAAAACCTAGCGGCGTCCCATCTTTTTTAGCACAAGCCGTTTAAAGCAAATACATCAATGATTTTGATGACAAGTGCTGTAATTGCAAGTTGGCTTGTCTTTTGCACTATCCCTCTTGAGTACATATCTAACTGCAATATAGTCTAAATTTGACCTTTTTTCAGTTTTAGCAGCGGGATTTCTCAACGAGGATTTCGGTCCGGTTCGGTATAATCACTTCCTAACTGCACGATATTGAGTCCATTAATGTGAACTATTGAAAGGAGAAAGAGATGGATTTTGAGTTAACTACTGAGCAGACGATGTTTAAAGACATGGCTAAGGAGTTTGCCATCCGCGAGGTTCAGCCTTACGTGAAACAGTGGGACCGAGACTGCCGGACGCCCCCCGAGATATACCAGAAGATGGGGGAGCTCGGTTTTCTGGGAATCAACGCGCCCGAAGAATATGGCGGTCTCGCTCTCGGTTGGATGACCGTCGGTATAGTCACGGAGGAGATGGCCTATTATGATCTGCAGCTTGCTATGAGTATGTTCTCGAGAGTCTCTCTGGGAATGCTGCCTCTCATCCAGAGTGGTTCGGACGAACAGAGGCAGAAATACCTGCCGGGCCTGATCCAGGGGATAAAGACCCACTGCTTCGGGACCGTGGAGCCGAACGCGGGATCCGACGCCACGGCCATTGAGACAACCGCGGTCGTGGACGGCGACGATTACGTCATCAATGGAAACAAGACCTGGATCACCAATGCCTGTCATTCCGATTTCGCCATGGTCGTCTGCCAGACGGACAAGACGAAAGGAACCCGGGGTCTGGTAGTCATGTGTGTGGATTGGGGTACTCCGGGTTTCACCCGCGCCCCGATCGAGAACAAGATGGCCTTCCGTCACCACGACCACGGGCAGCTCTTCTTCCGGGATTGCCGAGTACCGAAAGACAGTCAACTGGGCGGGTTCGGAATTCATTACGGAATGCGGGCGGCCTTCTCCAATGTGGAGCACACCCGCTACGGCATCGCCTGCGCCGCCGCCGGAGCGATCAAGGCCTGCTTGGATCTCACGGTCAACTACTGCAAGGACCGCATTCAGTTCAAACGCCCCATCGCCAGCTTCCAGATGGTCCAGGACAAGATCGCCGACATGGTCATCGCCCATGAAGCGTCCCAGTTGCTGGCTTACAAGCTTGGGTTTCAGAAGGACAAGAAAGTGGATGTGACGAAGATGTCATCGGTTGCCAAATACCACAACATGCTGATGCTCAAGAAATGCGCCTCTGACGCCGTGGAGCTGCACGGCGCCTACGGACTCAGCGACGAATACCCCGTAGAGAGGATCTATCGTGACTGCATGGCCCCGTACATTTACGGAGGCACGGCCCATGTCCACAAGCTGGTCCTCGGGCGTCTCGAAACGGGGATCAGTGCGGTAGCGAAATAAATTTCTGCAACGGCTTCTTCAGAAAGCAGGTTTGAAAATGGATATATTTGATGCGATAATTGTGGGTGCCGGTCCTGCCGGCTGCGCTGCCGCCTATACGATGGCCAAGGCGGGCCTGAATATCCTGGTTCTGGAGCGCGGCCAATATGTGGGAGCTAAAAATATGTGGGGCGGGGCTTTCTTCGGTCCCGTCATGAACGAGCTATTTCCGGGTTTCTGGAAGGAAGCACCCGTTGAACGATTCCTCAAACGCCATGTCATTTCTTTCATGACGAAAGAGGATTGTCTGTCGATTGACTTCAAGTCTTCCCCCGGCGATTTTGACGAAGCGCCCGGTTTCGTTATCATGCGCGCCAAGTTTGACCGGTGGATGGGGTCGAAGGTGGAGGAAGCGGGAGCGATTATCGCGACCGGTCTGGAAGTAACCGATTTTATCTTCGAGGGAAACAGGATCACGGGCGTCAAGGTCGGCGATGAGGACTTTCTGGCCAACGTGGTGGTCCTTGCGGACGGCGTCAACTCGCTGCTGGCAACGAAAGCCAAACTGCGTGGTGATTTCAAGGCCGTCGATCTTAAGCAGGGGGTCAAGGAAGTCATCCGGCTGCCGCGAGAGGTGATCGAAGACCGTTTTGGCGTCAGCGGAAATGAAGGGGTCGTGATGGAATTTGTGGGCTCCTGTACGCACGGGCTTCCCGGGGGCGGGTTCATTTATACGAATCAGGAGAGTCTTTCGGTGGGCGTCGTGGTACAATTGAGCGCCCTGCTCGAGAACAAGGTGAAGGCCTCCGATCTCATCGATGAGTTCAAGGAACATCCCGCCGTACGGCCCCTGTGGCGCAACGGGGAGTTGCTGGAATATTCGGCCCATCTCATTCCTGTTTCCGGTATTAATATGATGCCGAAGCTATACGCCGACGGTATCCTTGTCGCGGGTGACTCGGCGGCGATGGTACTGGGAACAGGCCTTATCCTCGAGGGCGCCAACTTTGCAATGGCCGCGGGGATTGCCGCGGGAGAAACCGTTATCAAGGCCAAAGAAAAGGGTGATTTCACGTCGTCATCGTTGAACGACTACGAGCAACGGCTCAAGAGTAATTTCGTCATCAAGGATCTGGAAACCTTTCGCCGCGCCCCCCATTTTCTGGAGAATCCACGGATCTATAATGCCTATCCGGAGCTTGCGTGCGGTTTGATGGGAAGTATCTTCCACAGCGACGGCAAGCCGAGGAGGAATACGTTGGAGGTCGTCATGGAATCGATGAAGGGCAAAGTCAGTCTCTGGCAGATTGCTGCGGATGCCATGAAAGCGAGGAAGGCACTGTGAAAATAGAAGAAAAATTAGCGCGTAATAAATTTGATATCGACCGCGAGGTACACATCCAGGTGGACGAGGAAAAATGCAAAGCATGTGAATCCAAGGTCTGCCTGTATGCCTGTCCTGCGGAGTGTTATGTCCTGCGGGCGGAAGGTCATGTGACCTTCTCTTACGAAGGATGTCTGGAATGCGGAAGCTGCCGATTCTCCTGCGACAAGGGCACCATTGCCTGGGTCAATCCCCGCGGAGGATTCGGAGTATGTTATCAATACGGTTAAAGGAGGAAAAATGGATATCATTGTCTGTATCAAGCCGGTTCTTGATCCCGAACTTCCACCGCTCAAGTTTGCAGTAGACGGTAAGAAGAACCAGGTGATTCCCCCGGAGGGGATGCCATTTTTGATGAGTCCCTATGATGCTCTGGCGGTGGAAGCTGCCCTTAGGGTCAAGGAAGCCAAGGGAGGAAAGGTGACGGTTCTTACCTTGGGGACGAAGTATACCGAAGAAGTAATGCGTAAAGCCATAGCCATGGGAGCCGATGAAGGTTTTATTCTCACGGATCCCGCCTTTGAGGATTCAGACGGATTTGCCACGGCATACATCTTAACCCAGGCGATCAAGAAAATCGGATCGTTTGACATGATCCTCTGCGGCCGGCAGGCGGCAGATTGGGATGTGGGGATGGTGGGATCCGCGATGGCCGAATACCTGGGGATACCAGTAGTGATCCGGGCCAAGTCCATTGAGGTCCTGGACGGCAAAATCAAGGTGGAGCGGGTCGTCATGAATGGCTCCGAGGTCTTCGAGGTGGCGCTTCCCGCTCTTGTGACCATGAGCAATGAGATGGGTCAGGCCCGCATTCCCGCCGGTCGGGGCATCATTATGGCGGCCAAAAAGCAGTTCCAGAAATGGGGCGCCGCCGATTTAGGTGCGGAGGCTTCAAAAACAGGCGCCGCTGCCGCCCGTAACAACCTCATTAAACTATTTATCCCGTCCTATCAGAGGACCTGTGAATATGTTACGGGTAAGGACCCGGCCGAAGCTGCCGCTCTGCTGGCGGAAAAAATTCTTGCGATTAAACCTTGAGAGGAATGAACAATGGCTGATAGTAAAGCAATACTTGTTGTTGGAGAAACGGAGAAGGGCAAGATGGCTTCCATCACCCGGGAACTTCTCGGCGGCGCCAGAGTGTTGGCGGATCAGTCGGGTGGGGATGTTTGCCTGCTACTGCTCGGTGAAATCGCTGCGGCGCTTGCCTCCGAAGGTATTTCCCTTGGGGCGGATAAGGTATATGTGGCTACCAATGCCGCATACAATGAATTCAGCAGCGATGCCTACACGGAGCTGGTGAGCGGCCTGTGTGCAAAGATAGCGCCGGCCCTTTGTCTGATGGGACAGACGGATCTGGGCTGCGAAGTTGCTCCCCGCGTGGCGGCGAGGCTTGGGGCGGCCCTGGCCATGGATTGCGTTGAGGTAGTATTTGATGCGGAAAACGGGCGCTTCCAGCAGACCCGGCCGGCATTTGGCGGGAAGGCCCTTTCGGTGCTTGCATCGACAAAGGGACTGCTTCAGATCAACACCGTCCGCGCGAAGTCTATGCAGGCGGCGGCGCTTCAGGATGGACGCAAGGGAGAAACGGTAACCATTGCGGAAGCTCCGGCCCCCGGCGTCATCAAAGTGAAGCTTCTCGAAGCGAAGAAGACGGAAGCGGAGGGCATTAAACTCGAAGACGCCAAGGTGATTGTATCCGGCGGTGGCGGTTTGGGCGGTACGGAAGGTTTCGCAATGATCAAGGAATTGGCGGACCTGCTCGGTGGTGTGGTTGGAGCGACCCGGGTTCCCGTAGACGAAAACTGGGTGCCTCTGAGTATGGAAATAGGTCAAACCGGAAAGATCGTGAGTCCGGAACTATACATCGCCATCGGAATCTCCGGTGCGGCGCAGCACGTTACCGGTTGCATCAGCTCCAAGAAGATCGTGACCATCAACCGTGATCCTGACGCCAACATGTTCAAAATATCCGATCTCGGACTCGTCGCGGATTACAAGGCCGTCGTCCCCATATTGATCGAAAAGTTGAAGGCGATGAACACATAGGAAAGCCGGACTGGCTGAGGTTTTTCGTGAGGAGTCCGAGCAACTTTAATAAACGGATTATTTTTTAAAGGAGGTAGCGTTGTGAGTGAAGAAATATTAGCACCGATGGCAGGCAAAATTATAAAAATTCTTGTAAAAGTAGGTGATAAGGTTGCGGAAGATGACATTCTTCTGACGCTCGATGCAATGAAAATGGAAAATCCGATGGTAGCCCCCGTGGACGGGGTGGTCAAAGAAATCAGAGTCAAAGAGAATGACGAGGTCGAACCGGACGACGTCATGATCGTCCTCGATTAAGGGGCAAGAGGCCCCGGGAGCGGCCTTAACCACCTTAATAGCTGCTCAGGGGACGGAGTCGATTTTGGACGCGGAAGGCCACTTCCGATCTGATTGTTTTAATAAAGATGACAAACCGTGGAGCGGTTGATCTCGGGTCATTTAAATTGTCATAGAGCGGTGTTATCGTTAACAGCGATTTAATAAAACAAGGAGGAGGTAACAGTGTATGGCAGAAAAAAAACGTTATGGCATGTTAGAGATGGACGATGAACAGAAGAAACATTTTGATAAACTAATTGTTAAAAAGAATTTCACGAAGTTGGATCCTGAACTGAATGCGATGATTATGGGCGCAAGGAAAGGGATGCCCCCGATCATTGATATTCACACCCATCCCTACACAAAAACCGGCTGGCGAAGCCTGGGAAAATTCCGGGTGCATCTGGAGAAATACCTTTACGGCAAAAAGGATATCACGCCGGAACAAATATCGGCTTCTCTGCCATCGGAAGAAGAGTGGGTAAAGACCTTCCAGGAACTCGGCGTGAAAGTCCTGCCCTGCGGATGGGCGGCGCAGACGACGATGGGAGACGATCCTCTCTACGCCGATAATACAAATGACGAGATTGCGGCCATGCGCGACAAGTGGCCGGATACCGTCATCTCCGGATGGGGCTCCGTTGATCCCTGGCAGGGTTATAAAGCGATCAAAGAGGCGGAACGCTGCTGCAAGGAACTTAAACTCGTCGGGTTAAAATTCCAGCAGGTGGGGCAGGCCTTCCACGTTAACGACAGACAGTTCTATCCACTCTGGGATGCCTGCCAGGAACTGGGCATGCCCATCCAGCTTCATACCGGCTTTACCGGGCTCGGAAGCGGGGCGCCGGGTGCCCTGGGGACAAAAATCAAATACACGATGCAGCTCATCCCTGATATTGACGATATCTCCGCGGATTTCCCGAATTTGAAGATCATCATGCTGCACTGCTCCGACGGCCGGGATGAAGATGCCGTGCTGCTGTGCCGTCACAAGGGCAACATCTTCCGCGAGCTTTCGGGTATTTGGCCGAATTACCTGCCGGAGAACGCCCCCAAGACAGTCTATGAGGCGAACCGCCGTCAGAAGGACAAATACATGTTCGGCTCCGAGTTCAACCTCTTCCCCCTGGACGGGATCCTCTACCAGCACATGCAGTTCGGATGGCGTGAAGGTGTCCTCGAATCCATGTTCTGGAAGAATACCGTCAGAATTCTGGGTCCGGAGCTGGAGCGAGCGGGCGTCGACCTGAAACAGTGGAAAGTCGGCAACCTGGAAGAAGTATAATTAATAATCAAGTGGGGAGCTGCATAAGCTCCCCACAAAATTGAAAAGTGAGAAACTCATGGGTGTTAAGGAATTGATAGAAGATCTGGAGCGGATCGAGAAACAGGTGCAGGCCGGGGGCGGGCAAAAAGCGACGGACGATCAGCATAAAAAAGGGCGGTTGACGGCCCGGGAGCGAATCGATCTTTTCTTCGACAAGGGAACATTTGTTGAAACCAATATGTATTCTCAACACCAGTGCCATGACTTTGGGATGGAGAAGAAACGTCCTTACGGGGACGGGGTCATCACCGGATACGGGAATGTCCAGGGCCGACCGGTTTTTGTTTACGCCATGGATTTTACGGTATTGGGGGGAAGCATTGGTTTGAGCAATGCCTCCAAGATCGCGCAAGCCCAGAAGCTGGCTGCAAAGACCAGAGTGCCGATGATAGGTTTAGTAGATACCTCCGGGGCAAGAATCCAGGAAGGGAGCGGGACATACAGCCTTCTTTTTTATGAGCATGTCCGGAGTTCCGGCGTTGTTCCCCAGATATCCTGCATCTTGGGAACATGTGCCGGCGGTGGCTGTTATTCGCCTGCCCTGACTGATTTTATTTTCATGGTTGATAAAACCAGTGAAATGTACATCACCGGGCCGCGAGTCATCAAGGAAGTCTGCCATGAAGATATTACGGGCTATGAGCTTGGCGGCCCGAAGGTGCATAGTCAGATATCGGGGGTCGCCGATTTTGTGTCGAAAAGCGAGCAGGCATGCCTTGATGATGTCAAGAAACTTCTGAGTTTTCTGCCCTCAAGCTGCGATGAAAAGCCGCCCATCGTCGAGACGGGCGACGATCCAAACCGGATCTGCGAAGATCTCGCCACAATCGTTCCCGATGCGCCAAGGGCGCCCTTCGATATGAAGCGCGTCATCCGCTCGATTGCCGATCAAGGCGATTTCTTTGAAGTAAAGCCGCGGTTTGCACGTAATATGATTACGGGATTCTTGCGCATCGGCGGTTATCCCATCGGCGTGGTGGCGAATCAATCCATGGTCATGGCTGGTGCCATTGACAGTGATGCCTCGGATAAGGCGGGCCGGTTCTATCGTTTCTGCGATTGTTTTAATATCCCCATCCTGACAATAGCCGATGTCCCCGGCTACCTGCCCGGGGTGAAGGAAGAGTATAAAGGGATTATCCGGCATGGTGCGAAAATGCTATACGGATATATCGAGGCGGAAGTTCCTAAGCTTCTCGTTGTTGTTAGGAAGGCTTATGGCGGCTCTTGGGCGGCCATGGGATCCAAAACGATGGGGGCCGATTTTTCCTACGCATGGCCCACTGCGGAGATGGCTATTATGGGCGCTGAAGGCGCCGTCGAAATTTTATACCGGAAGGAACTGCAGGCCGCGGAAGACAGGAGCGCGGTCAAGCAGGAGAAAATTGAGGAGTATCGCAACAAATTTAATTCCCCCTATCTCTACGGTGGCAAGATGGTTATCGATTTTCTCATCAGACCCCAGGATACGAGGGCGCACCTTTACCGTGCGCTGAAATTGCTCTGGAATAAGCCACAGGAAAAGATTCCCAGAAAGCATGGAAATGTCCCTCTGTAGAGAAACTATCTAAAAAAGGAGAGTATGCAATGATTAAAGGAATAGACCATATCGGAATTGCAGTGAAGAGCATCGACGAGACGCTGGGTTTTATGAAGGATGCATTCGGCGCCGAGGAAGTAAAGCGGATCGACTATCCTCAGCTACAGCAGGTATCTTCCTCCGTAAAGATCAAAGATACGACATTCGAGTTGATGCAGCCCACCGGACCTGATGGCGCTATCGCACAGTTCATGAAGAACTCCCCCACTGGCGGTTTTCATCACATCTCCGTTCTTTGCGATGATCTGGAGAAACTGGTTGGGGAACTGGAAGGAAAAGGGCTCAAGATCATCGGAAAGATGTACGACGGACCTGACCGGGTGGCCTTCATTCACCCCAAGAGCGGCAAGGGCCTGTTGATTGAATTGACGGATACGGGGACTTACGGAAAGAAGTAAAACAATTCTATGCCGACAAAAGTGATTATAATTGAGGAGATAGACATATGAAATTGAAAGATAAGGCAGCGATTGTGACAGGTGCGGGACAGGGGATCGGGAGGGCTATTGCCCTTGAGCTGGCTGGCGAAGGAGCTAAGGTTTGCGTAGCCGATTTGAATCCCGAAACGGCAAAAAAAACAGCCGCGGAGATCAAGGCGATGGGTATGCAAGCCATTGCAGTTACGGCTGATATTACGGATCTGTCCCAGTGTGAAAAGATGGTGCAAGCTACCATTGCCGAATTCGGCTGCGTTGATGTCATTGTAAACAATGTGGGTTGGGACAAGATGGAGCCTTTCATCAAAAGCGAACCTACTACTTGGGATAAGGTGATTGCCATCAATTTGAGGGGCCCGATTAACTGCTTCAAGGCGGTTCTTCCCGTAATGATCGAACGCAAGTATGGCAGGATCGTCAGCATCGCATCCGATGCCGGTCGTGTGGGATCAAGCGGTGAGGCTGTCTATTCCGGTGCAAAAGGAGGAATCATTGCCTTTTCGAAAACGGTAGCGCGAGAGGTGGCGCGTTATGGTATTACGATCAACTGTGTTTCTCCCGGACCGACCGACACCCCGCTATTCGCTGCCGTTGCCGGCGACAATCCCGCCATTGCCGAAGGCCTCAAAAAGGCTATCCCCCTGCGACGCTTGGCCCAGCCCGAAGACATTGCCGGAGCAGTGGCCTTTTTTGCTTCTGACAAGGCGAGCTATGTGACCGGGCAGGTTCTGAGTGTGAGCGGTGGTCTTAATATGGTTTAATGCCCGTAATGAAAATCTGAATGGAGAATAAAAAGGAGAGTTATAATGGATTTTGAATTTAATGAGGAACAAGTTGCTCTGCGCGATATGGTGAGAAGATTTACGGAGAAGGAAGTCGCACCCTATTATACGCAATGGGACCGCGAGAAGAAATATCCAAAGCATATCAACAAGAAGATAGGCGAACTGGGCCTCATCGGCATGACCGTTCCTCCGGAAAAGGGAGGTATGGGCGCCCCATATGTTACGGAAGGGATGGTCTGCGAGGAGGTATCGCGGGGCGATTGCAGTATAACCATGTCAACCTTCGTGGTGGGCCATCTGGATGCGGAGATTCTCGCCCAGGGAAACGAGACCCTGAGAAAGGATTTCCTGCAACCTTTCCTCGCGGGCGATAAGATTCCCGCCTTTGCCATCACGGAACCAGGTTCCGGCACCGACGCCGTGGCGATGAAGGCGACGGCGATCAAAAAGGGGGCAAAATACATCCTGAACGGTGAGAAGGCCGGCATTACGGCAATGATGGACGCGGACTTTGCCGTTGTCTTTGCCAAGTCTGATCCGGCCGCCGCCGGTGCCAAGGGCGTCAGTTGCTTCGTGGTGCCGACGGACTATCCGGGCGTGACATTGCAATCCTATGAGGATATGGGCGTACGCTCGGTCGCCAGAGGCTCCATCTTCATGGAAGATGTGGAAATTCCTGATTATTATCTGATCGGCAAGGAAGGCAGGGGATTTGCAATGGGTATGGAGGGATTCGATATCAGTCGTATCCTGCTTGCCCTGGAAGCGATTGCCCCCGCCATGGTTTCCCTTGAAGAGACGATAGAGTATGCTAAACAGCGCAATACTTTCGGCCGGCCCATCGCTACCTTTGAAGGTGTTTCGTTTCCCATTGTAGAGCATATTAGCATCCTGGAAGCCGTGCGACTTCTCTGTTATAAGGGGCTTTGGATGCGGGATCAGGGAAAATCAAGCACGAAGATCGCGGGAATGGTTAAATGGATGGCGCCGAGATTTTCCACCAACGCAATTCGAGACTGCCTCGTCATGCACGGTCATCCGGGGTACACAAACGAGTTTCCTTTTGAGCAGCGGCTAAGGGATGTTCTGGCCATCGAAATTGCCGATGGGACGTCCCAGGTTTCGAAATTGGTCGCGCTTCGGGAACTATTCGGAAGAGAATATTTGCCTTATACTTATAGAAATAAATAGTTTCGTTTGGGAGTCCGAGAAGACGTCGCACAAAATATAAATAAGGAGGGAGGTGTTAGAGGTAGTTCAAGGTCAAAACTGGTGATCAAATGTTTTTTGTTTCATGGCGGGGAGTGAATCCATACCAAATCATTTCTCGAAAAAAAAAAGGAGGAAAAGAAATGGGTAAGGGAGTAGATTATTCAATTTTAAAAGAGCTCTGGGAAAAGAATTATACCATCACTACCCAACTATATCGTAATTTGCAGAAATGGCCGGATAAACCGGCGATCATCGATCCATTGAAAAGAACCATGACTTTCAGACAGTGGGATGAAGAGGCAAATCAGTTCGCCCATGCCCTTCTCGATGCGGGATGTACGACTTTTGATACCGTCATGGGCGATCTTTATAACTGCTGTGAGTGGTTTACTCTGTACATGGGCGCAGCCAAGGCAAGATGCATATTTGCCTCCCAGAATTTCATGCTTCCTGAAGGCCAGGTCTCCAGACTCATGGATGATAGTGAGGTGAAGGTTTTCGTATATGACGCAGGCATGAAGAATATGGTGGTGAATGCCGTTGCATTATGCAAGACCAAACCCCGAGTCTGTGTGATGGTGGGTGCGGGCGAAGTTCCGGCGGGCCATGTGAGTTATGAGAAGTTCATCGAAGGGAAACCTAAGACGGCGCCGGCGACTGAAAAGGATGTCAAGATGTTTGATCCGGTACTTCTTCTTTACACTTCCGGGACGACGGGATTACCCAAGGGATTCACATTGAGTCAAGCCTGTATCTTTTTCGACTGCATGATGAATGCCGGATTGCATAAGATAGACTCTCAGTGCGTCAGCCTGGCGACGAATCCGCTTTTCCATCGGGGCGGGAATACAACGGGCCCCGTTTGCCTGCTCCACTGCGGCGGCTCCGTCGTCATAATGAAGGCATTTGATGACAATCTGGCTCTCGATTACATCGAAAAGTACAAAGTCTCACATATGGTGAGCGCTCCCGTTATCTATGAGAGAATGTGCCAGACCCAGGAGAAGCAACCTCGAGATGTCAGTAGCCTCCGGGCGCTCATTTCCATGGGCTCGCCGCTGGACAAGGAATCATGCCTCAGGTGCATGAAGATCCTCTGTCCGGGTGTTTACAACGGCTACGGAACGGCGGACCAGCATTGGGTCACCATGCTGAAACCGTGGGAATTACCGGAAAGGGCGGGAACCATCGGCCTTGCCATCACCGAAGACCTGATCAAACTCGTCAGAATCGATCTCGGGCGCCGTGGCGACCCCAACAATCCAGCCGACGATTGCCCAAAGGACGGCAAGACTGAAGGCGAAATCGCCCTCCAAACCATGCACGGCTGTTATGGCTATATCAACAGACCGGAAGATGAAGCCAAGGGCCTTTTGTACCGGGGTTGGCAGCTTCCGGGTGACACGGCCATCTGGGATAAAGATGGTTACATTACCATTTGCGGCAGGGTAGACGACATGATCATCACCGGCGCCGAAAACGTCCACCCGGTTATTGTAGAGGACGCGCTGAAGGACCATCCGGGTGTCGCCGATGTATTTGTAACAGGAGCGCCCAGCAAGGAATGGGGCGAAACAATTGTCGCCTACGTGGCTTTGAAGGATCCTAATGTTACGGAAAAGGATCTTGAAGAGTTCTGTAAAAATAGCCCGAGACTCGCCAGATACCAGCGGCCGAGATATTACAAGTTCGTTGATATCAAGGAACTGCCGTTCAATCCCGCGGGAAAGAAACTGCACTATCTGATCAAGGAGCGGGCGAAGAAGGATTTCGTTGACCTTGCATAGACACGGTTGAGAGAAAAGGAAAGCGGCAGTCTCCCGGTTTCTGAACCGGGAGACTGCTCAACGCAACACATCAAAATGAATCAGGGGAAGAGCAAATGGCAATAGAGAGTAATGTTACAAAAGAGCAGATCGAATACTACACGCAACTAGGTTTCTGGGATAAATGGACATTTTGTGATTACGTGAAAAGATGGGCGGCGGCGTTTCCGAACAAAGAGGCCCTGGTCGACAACCGAACCAGGTTAACCTGGTCGCAATATAAAACCATGATGGACAGGTTGGCCTTGAACTTTCTCGAACTCGGGATCAAGCGGGATGATCTGGTCGTCACGCAAATCCCCAATTGCGTCGAGGCTATCATCACGGAAATGGCCCTGGCGCGGATCGGCGCCTGCGTTGTTCCCCTGGCCATGCAATGGC
>JAKQIZ010000025.1 GCA_029561465.1 Deltaproteobacteria bacterium
GATTGGCGGCGATGCTCCGGGCGATATCCTGGAGGAGCATCGTCTTTCCCGCCCGGGGCGGCGAGACGATCAGGCCCCGCTGTCCCTTGCCGATGGGGGTAAAGAGGTCCATGATCCGGGTGGAAAGATTGTCGGGATCCAGCTCGAGATTCAACTTTTCCTCCGGATACAGCGGCGTGAGATTGTCGAAGAGGATCTTGTCCCGGGTTGCGTCGGGCAATTCATGGTTAACCGTATCGACCTTGAGGAGGGCGAAATATTTTTCCCCCTCCTTGGGCGGCCGCACCTCGCCGGAAATGGTATCGCCGGTCCGCAGATTGAAGCGACGGATCTGTGAAGGCGATACATAGATGTCGTCGGGACTGGGCAGATAGTTGTAATCCACCGCCCGGAGGAAGCCGAACCCGTCGGGGAGGATTTCCAGCACCCCCGTACCGGAGATTAAGCCGTTTTTTTCCGTCTGGGCCTGCAGTATGGCAAAGATCAAGTCCTGGCGACGCATGCCGCTGGCACCGGCCACATTGAGATCCTTGGCCAGATTGGCCAGCTCGCTAATGGGAAGCCTTTTGATATCTTCGATGTTCATATGTGAATATCCTAACTAAATTAGTTATGTAGACGGCACCGGAGGCAACCGGGACCGAGGCTGGAGCTATAATTGCTGATTATATTTTTTCATCAGAATATTATGAACGAGAATCTACCATGCAACAACAGATAAAAAGATTTAGTGGATTGCAAAAGGTCTGCTCATCTGAACGCCGGATATGCTCCGGACGGTAGGTACTGGCCTGAGCCTTTTGAAAGTGTGGGTATTTTTACCCGATCGCAACCATAATGTCAAGGAATTTTCTTCATGGAGAAATCATGATGAAATTGAGGAGTCGGCCCGTCTTCCCCCCCTCGCCGCGGTGGGAATAGAAAAGATCCCGCCGGCAGGAGGTGCAGAGGTTCGCCACCTGGATATTGCCCCCGGTAACCCCTGCGGCTTCTATCTGGAGGCGGTTGGCGAGAGCCAGATCCAGGCGCCATTTACCTGGTTCCTTTTGTTTCGTAAAAATGGCGTCCCGGCCCGGATGCCGGTCCATGGCCGCCCGAACGGCATCGTCCACCTCATAGCAGCAGGGGCCGATAGCGGGACCGACAGCCGCCCGGATATCCCTGGTACTGCTCCCGAAACGTTCCCGCAGCAGCGTCACGACCTGCCCGGAAATATTCAGGGCCGTACCCCGCCAACCCGCATGGACTGCGGCGACAATCCGTCGCGCCGGATCCGCCACCAATACGGGCACACAGTCGGCGGTCAGGATGCACAGGGCAAGTCCCGGCCGATTTGTAACCACGGCGTCGTACTCCAGGGGGCGGCAGGTATGAATGAGAAAATCCGCGCTGTCGATAACGAGAATCTTGTCGCCGTGGACCTGATGAATCCGGAAAAAATGCCGCCGGGTAAGGCCGAAGGCCGCAGCGGCGATATCCCAGTTGGCGCTGACATTGGCATCCTCCTCACCTTCCCGACCGCTCATATTGAGCGCGGCGAAGCGCCCGGAGCTGACTCCGCCCCGACGGGTGCAGAAGGCATGGGCCACAAAGGAATAAGCCTCCCAGGCCGGAGACTTGAAGTATTCCACCTGGTCATTCTTTTTCCATACGAACTTGTCCTCGTTTAGGGACGGTTTGTCCATGTTTGATAACCCCAAAAAAAGACGAATTACATCATATATATCTTTGTAACTATCAATAATTATTCGTTAAAAGCATATTTTTCGCATCCGGCGGTCCCACGGACGATCCACGATACCCTCATTTATTACCGAGGCCCTCCCCGCCGGCTGTCGGACTGCCTTTCATGCTATCCTCTCCCTGAGAAATCGACACAGATCCTCCATGTCCGGCGGAAGGGGCGATGAAAACGACAGTGGTCGGCCATCGGCGGGATGCACGAAGGCGATCCGGCTGGCATGGAGGGCCTGTCGCTTCATCTCCCTGAGGCGCCCTCGTAGCGACTGATCATTTATCTCCATTATTTTCTTGGGATTACCGTACACGCGGTCGCCGACGACGGGATACCCCAGGGATGTGAGATGCACCCGGATCTGATGCGTACGCCCCGTTTCGATGGCCGCGGCCACCAGGGTGGCCGCTCCGAACCGTTCCCGAACCTGCCAGCGGGTCACGGCCTCTTTCCCCCGGGGGCTCCGGGTGGACATCTTCCGGCGCTCCACGGGATGGCGACCCACCGGGAGAGCGACGATCCCCTCGTCATCTTTCATCTCCCCGCACACCAGGGCCAGGTAGAGCTTTTCCACCCGTCGGGCCTGAAAATCCGCCGCCAGCGCCTGGTGGACCGAATCGGATTTGGCGATAATCATCAATCCCGAAGTGTCCTTGTCCAGACGATGGACGATGCCGGGGCGCAGCACGCCGCCGATCCCCGAAAGGTCCCGGCAGTGATGGAGCAGGGCGTTGACCAGGGTTCCCCGGGGATTTCCGGCCCCGGGATGGACGACCAGCCCCGGCGGCTTGTCGATCACCAGCAGGGAGGAATCCTCATAGACGATCTTCAGGGGGATGTCCTCCGGCATGACCTCGCTCGAAGACGGCGGGGGAATCGCCAGAAGGATTTCGTCCCCCCTCCACACCCGGGTGGATGCCTTGGGCGCCTTGCCGTTGAGAAGGATGCCCCCCGCCGCCAGGACCCTGGGGATCTGGGAGCGGGAGAGGGAATCCTGCCGGCGGGCCAGGAAGATGTCGAGGCGTAGGCCCTCTTCTTCTTTACCCACGACAAAGCGGCAGGCGGGCGGGGAATTCTCAGCCATCCTGTAAAAAAATACTCCGCAATCCGTTGACTATGAAAACGAATTCCTCCTCGGCCACGGTGCGCATATCGAGCAGGATCTCATCCCCGTCGATCCGGGCGATAATGGGAATCTTCAGACCCCTGAGGCGCTCCTCCAGGCGGGAGGAAGACAGGGACCGGGGTGTCAGGGAAACGAGGGAGGTGGGGATTTCCTGGCCGGGGAGAGAGCCCCCTCCCGCCGCCGCGGTTCCCTCCCGAAGCGAGAAATCGACACCTTTCATCCCGGCCGCCCTGAGCTTCCGGAGGAGCTTTTTCCCTCGCACCCGAACCTCGTCCCGGGTCTCCGTAAGGGCCTTGAGGACCCGCAGATCGCTTCGGGCCTGCCGCGGGTTCAGGTAAGCGATCAGCGTTCCCTCCAAGGCGGCGAGGGTCAGCTTGTCGATGCGCAGGGCCCGGTTCAGGGGATTCCTTTTTATCCGCTCCAGCAGGGTCTTTTTCCCCAGGATGATCCCCGCCTGGGGACCCCCCAGAAGCTTGTCGCCGCTGAAGGTCACGACATCCGTCCCCGCCGCGACCACCTCTTCCACCGTCGGCTCCCGCTGTCGGCCGTAGCGGTCCAGGTCGATGAGGCAGCCGCTGCCCAAATCGTTCAGAACGGGGAGGTCACATTCCCGGCCCAGGGCCACAAGGTCTCGGAGCGGCACCTCCTCCGTAAAGCCGACGATCTTGAAATTGCTCGTGTGGATCTTCATGAGCAGGCGGGTTTCCGGGTTGACGGCCTCCCGGTAATCCCGGAGGCGGGTACGGTTCGTGGTACCCACCTCGCGGAGGCGGACACCGCCCTTCTCCATGACTTCGGGGATACGGAATTCACCGCCGATTTCAATAAGTTCCCCCCGGGATACGACGGCTTCCCCACCCTGGGCCAGGGAATTGAGGGCCAGCAGGACCGCCGCCGCGTTGTTGTTGACCACCAAGGCGTCCTCAGCCCCGGTGAGGAGGCGGAGGAGTTCCTCGATGTGATCGTATCGCAAACCCCGAGTCCCTCTTACCAGATCGAACTCGAGATTGGAGTAGCCGCAACCGATCTCGAGGAGGCATTCCCGGGCCGCCGGGGACAGGGGCGCCCGGCCCAGGTTGGTGTGGAGAATGACCCCGGTGGCGTTGACCACCCGCCGCAGGCGGCGGGTGTGCAGACGGTCTATTTGCCTGGTTATTTCCCCGGCGAGCCCCGTCAGGGAAGGAGCGGGTTCCTCTTTTCCCCCGCTCCCGGCGATGATACCCTGGCGGCGCTTTTCCACCGTGGCGCGGCAAAGCTCCTTGAGGAGAGGCTTGGGCACCCGGTCCGCAACCCCCTGGCCCTCGAGCAGGAGCATCAGTTCGTCGATCTTGGGAAGCTGTTGCAACCACAACCGCTGCCGGTCATCCATGGTCTCCTCCTTAAGCAGTACCGGTCAGCCGTTCAGACGGGCCCGGCAATAGTCGCGGAAATTGTTTACGGCGATAAAAAACTCCCGCATCATGATCACCCAACTGTAGCATCCCCGGTCCGTCAGGGTCAGCCGTCCGTTCCGATAGCGCAGGCTTCCCGTCAGGAGGAACGCCAGGATCTCGAACCAGAGGCAAGCCCAGGGGTTCAGTCCGTATTTGTTCCGCAAATCCCTCAAGTCCAGCCGCGTCCCAAAGAGTTTCATCAGAAAATCATAGCGGAGCTGATCCTTCCGGCTGAAGATTCTGGCCGCCATGAGCGGCAATCCCCCTCTTTCAATTTTATCAATGTATTCAGATATGTCGAATGTATTGGCATAACAGGCGCCACCCAGAAAGCCGATGGAACCGCTGCCCAGGCCGGCATATTCGTCGTAATCAACTATATACTCGTCGATCATGCCATTCTGCCGGGAAAAGCACCACGCGGAGGAAAGCCGGTAGGTAGGGAGCAGGCGCCGAAGGATCCGGTCGTAGTATTCCTCTTCTCGGCCGTAATCTACCTCGCCCAGCTTCTCCGTCACCTGCCGTCGCGTCGAGTCGGAAACCATGAGGGGATAATAGGTCACCTGATCGACGCCAATCCTCATCAGGACATCTAGGTCCCGGGCCAGGATCTCTGGGGTCTGGGAAGGAAAATTGAACATCATATCGGCATTGAGGGTGTCGAAACGGCCGCCGATCGCCGCCAGGCGGGCGGCGACCTCCGCGCCGGAACCGTATTTTTCCAGGCGGTCCACATCCTTCAGGAGACCGTCGTCGAAGCTCTGGACCCCTACGGACAGGCGGTTCACCCCCGCCGACTTTAGAATGTTGAGGCGGTCTTCCGTCAGGTGGTTGGGATTGGTCTCCACCGATATTTCCCGAATGGAAAAGCACTCCCGCGCCCTCTCCAGGGTGGCGGCCAATTCATCGATCATCACCGTCGGCGTCCCACCGCCGACATAAATGCCGGCAAAATCATAACCCCGGTCCCGGTAGAGATGGATCTCCCGCTGTAGGGCATGAAAGTAGCGCCGGCACCGAGTGGCATCGAAGAGGAATCGATTGAAGGAACAGTAAGGACAGAGTTTTTCACAAAAGGGGACGTGGAGGTAAAGCAGGCGGGGCAGCTTTTCCCGGGCCTGGGGCAGCGCCGGCGGGCGACCGTCTTCGAAGCGCAGGGAGCGGGAGAACTCCCGGCGGACGATGGCGGTAATGGTCTGATTGACAATCTTTTGCATATCGTCGAGTCACCTATCAAATCGGCGGCATTTGTTCAAGATTATTCGCCGTCGCGGTTCGTCTTGCATAAATAACCTCCCGGTGGTATAGGTGGGCAGCCCAGCCGTCCATATTAATTACCCTTTCCCACTCCCCTCACGATGAGCGAACGCGGCAGGCGGCAACATATATTATTTATTATGAGAGGCGCGGCACGGCCATGAAAAAAGTCCTGACCATGTGGTCCGACGACCATGTAAATGAAGAAGAAACTCGCATTTTAAGACAACCCTGCGCGGATCTCCCCATCCCCCTGGACGGCGAGGCCCGGAAATCCGTAAAGACCCTCGTCGATGCGTTCCTGGAGAGGAACGACGCCTCGGGACTGGCGGCTCCACAAATCGGTATCTGCAAGAAAATCATTATCTTCCGCAACCGGGGCTTTACCAGGGACGGGGCCTCCGACGGCACCTGGACGAAAAAGGATGTGGAGGTGCTCATCAACCCCCGCCTGACCCAGCAACGGGGCAACCAGGTTATCCTCTCCGAGGGCTGCCTGTCCTGTCCCGACATCAAGGTGGACATCGCCCGCTATCCGGAGATCAAGATCCGGGGCTTCGATATGCACGGCCAGAAGGTAAGCAAACGCTATGTCGATTTCATCGCCCGTATCGTCCAGCACGAGATGGATCACCTCGAGGGCAAAATGATCGTCGATTACGACGAAGGGGCGATCTTCGTCCCCAAAAAGAAACGCGGTTTCTTCGAAAATCTCTTTCAGAATAAATCTGCCTGAAATCAGATCTAAAGAGATGATTTATTTCCATAATACATCCTCAGGAGTTATAAAATCATGAGCCAAGGAGCGAACCCGCCCCCCAGCGATTTCATCCGCGAAATCATCGAGGAGGACCTCAAAACCGGTAAAAACGACGGCGTTGTGGCTGTCCGTTTTCCGCCCGAGCCAAACGGATATATCCATATCGGCCACGCCAAGTCCGTATGCCTTAACTTCGGCATTGCCGCCCAGTACGGCGGCACCTGCAATCTCCGCATGGACGACACGGATCCCGCCGGAGAATCCCTGGAGTTTGTCCAGTCCATCATCGACGACATCCACTGGCTGGGCTTCGACTGGCAGGACCGACTCTATTACGCCTCTGATTACTTCGAACGGCTATACCAGTTCGCCGTGGAATTAATCAAGGCCGGCAAGGCTTACGTGGACAGCATGAGCGCCGACGAGATCCGTGAACACCGGGGCAGCTTCACGGAACCGGGCCGGGAAAGCCCCTGCCGCAACCGCACGATAGCAGAAAATCTGGACATCTTCACACGGATGCGGGCCGGGGAATTCGCCGACGGGGAACACGTCCTCCGGGCCAAGATCGACATGGCCGCCGCCAATATCGTCTTGCGGGACCCCATCATGTACCGCATCAAGAGGGAACCCCACTACCGGACCGGCACCGATTGGGTGATCTACCCCATGTACGATTTCGCCCACTGTCTCTCCGATGCCCTGGAGGGGATCACCTATTCCATCTGCACCCTGGAATTCGAGAACAACCGCCCGCTATATGACTGGTTCGTGGAACAACTGATAACGGGACGACGGCCCCGGCAGATTGAGTTCGCCCGGCTCAACGTCAGTTACACCGTCCTGAGCAAGCGCCGCCTCATCGAACTGGTGGAAAAGAAATACGTCTCCGGCTGGGACGACCCCCGGATGCCCACGGTGGCCGGCATGCGACGCCGGGGTTATACACCGGAGGCGATCAGGAACTTCGCCGCCGCCATCGGCGTGGCCAAAAACGACAATCTCGTGGACATGGATCTGCTGGAACATTGCGTCCGGGAGGACCTGAACGAACGGACGCCTCGAGCCATGGCGATCCTGCGCCCCCTCCGGGTGGTCATCGACAACTATCCGGAAGGACGGATTGAAGCGTTCACCGCCCCCAACCACCCCCAAAAGCCGGAGATGGGAACGCGCACCGTGCCCTTCTCCCGGGTCATCTATATCGAACGCGACGATTTTATGGAAGAGCCGCCGAAGAAGTACCACCGTCTCGGTCCCGGTCGTGAGGTTCGGCTCCGGAACGCCTATGTGATCCGTTTCGAACGGATGGTAAAAAATGAACGGACCGGCACCATAGAAGAGGTCCACTGCACTTACGACCCGGAGACCCGGAGCGGCCCCCCGGCGGACGGCCGGAAGATCCCCGGGGTCATCCACTGGGTGGCGGCGGCGCAGGCCGTCCCGGCGGAGGTGCGGCTTTACGACCGCCTCTTCCGGGTCCCCGAACCGCGGGACGATGATTACACCCGGGATTTGAATCCCGATTCCCTGGTGACCCTTGCCGGCTGCCATCTGGAGGCAAGCCTCAGGGACGCGGCACCGGGGGCGCGGTATCAGTTCGAACGTCTCGGTTATTTCTGCGTGGACACCCGAGACTCGCAACCGGGGAAAACGGTTCTGAACCGTATCGTCCCCCTCCGGGATTCCTGGGCCAAGATCGCCGGCAGCGGCAAATAAGTAACGACAGGTTATCCGTATTTCAGGATGAATCCCTCAAGGATGTTGGATACATCCTCGCAGATATCGGTAGCTTCTTCAATTCTTTCGAGAAGTTCTTTACTCTTGATCAATTCGATGGCGTCTTTTTCCCGTTCGAAAAGCTCCGCCATGGACTCCCGCATTACATGATCAGCCTCGTTTTCCAGGGAATTGATCTCCACGCAGGCATCCAGGATTGTCCGGACGTTCATGCTGCGGTTTCTCATGGCATGAATCGATCTATTCAGGAGGGCAATGGCCCTGTTGAGGATGACCGCGAGTTTTATATGGGCGGGAAGGGGTTCCTTGATCCGGTACAGATTCATCTTGCTGGCTGATTCATCGATCATGTCCATGATGCTGTCCATCTTATTGGCCAGGGAATAGATGTCTTCCCGGTCCAAGGGGGTGATGAAGGTTTTATGGAGATCCTGGTAGATCCGATGGGTGATCACGTCCGCCTGCTGTTCGATCTCTTTGAGCTGGGATATCCTTCCTTTCGAATTCCGGTAGTCTTTCAATATCTCTAAAAAAAGGACGCTTCCTTCCTGGATCTTGCCCGCCAGTTCCTCAAAGTTATCGGAAAACTGCACTTCCTTGGGAAAAAGCTTCATGGCCGTTGCCCCCCTCCCTCACTGTTCACGGATGGATTATAGACAAAATGGTTCGCCCCGTCAATTATGGGCAAAAATCAAAAGGGGTCAACCTTTACCTGGCTAACCCCTCGATATTATTTTGGCTGGGAGACGTGGATTCGAACCACGATTCACGGAGTCAGAGTCCGTTGTCCTGCCGTTGAACGATCTCCCAGAATCGACATCAATGCTTTCTCCACCACCTGGACAGGCCTTGTTGCCTCTATCTTCAAGAGCGGTCGGGAATATAGTGCGATCATTATGTTCTGTCAACTTCTTTTTTTCCGAAGGTATTTGCCGCACCAGGAGGATGAAAGGCAACAGTCATATTTTAACCTTGAAAATCCCCTCGCGATATAGTACCCATATCCCCAAGTCTTTGACCAATGGCGTCGTCGTAAAACCATTAGCCCTAACCATTGCTATTGAAGAAAATCGACATTGCAGTTTTAAGAGGTTTCCATGAAGAAAACACCCCTTTACAATCGCCATGTCGCCCTGGGAGCCCGCATCATCGACTTCGGCGGCTGGGCCATGCCGGTGCAGTACTCCACTGTTATCGAAGAGCATCTGTCGACCCGCAAGGCTGCGGGACTATTCGACATCTGCCATATGGGTGAGATCGACGTCTCTGGACCGGGCGCCGTCGCTTTCTTGCAGCACGTCTTGACCAGGGACCTGACGGGGCAGAAACCCGGTCAGATGAAGTTGAGCGTTCTGGCCAACGAGGCGGGAGGCATCATGGACGATCTCACCGTCTATTTTTTTGGAGAGAACCGCTACCGCCTCGTCACCAACGCCGCCACCAAGGACAAGGATCTCCAGTGGCTCCTCGGGGTCAAGGCGCATGAGGGTTTCACCGAAATGGAAATCGCGGACCGAACGTCCGGCATCGGCAAGCTGGACCTCCAGGGACCTCAGGCCGAGGAGATCCTCCAAGTCCTCGTGCCCGTCAATCTCCACACCCTTAAATTCTATCACTTCCTGGAAACGGATGTGTCCCGCGTCCCTGCCGTGGTGTCCCGAAGCGGCTACACCGGTGAGGACGGCTTTGAAATCTATGTCCCCAGCGAACGGGTGGGGGAAATATGGGACCGCCTCCTCCAGGTGGGGGTGGATTACGGCTTGAAGACCGTCGGCCTGGGGGCCCGGGACACCCTGCGTCTCGAATCGGGGATGATGCTCTACGGCAACGACATGGATGAGACGGTCAATCCCTATGAAGTGGTTTATGGGTGGGTCGTGGACAAGGAAAAAGATTTCATTGGCGCGGCGGCCCTCCGGGAACAGTTCGCCCGGGAGGTAAAGAGAAAACTGGTGGGATTTACCATGAGGGAACGGGGCATCGCCCGCCATGGTTACAAGATCTTCAAGGAGGACCGGGAGGTCGGCGTCGTCACCTCCGGCACCTATTCCCCCACTCTTGGAAAGGCCATCGGGATGGCCTTCGTCCCGTCGGAGCTGGCCAAACCGGGGACCACCTTCGACATCCAGATCCGGAACAACTTCGCCGCCGCCCAGGTAGTCCCCTTGCCGTTCCATAAAAGAGAGCGTTAGCACGTCTTTTTCAATATCTTTATCTGAAAGGAAGAAAGAAGGTTATGTCAAAGATCAATCCCACGGACAGGAGATACTCCCGGGAGCATGAATGGGTCATCGACAACGGCAACGGCACGGCCACCGTCGGCATCACCGATCATGCCCAGGAGCTGCTCACGGATATCGTGTTTGTGGAGCTGCCGGAGATAGGCAAACAGGTCAAACAGATGGAACCAGTGGCCGTCGTGGAATCCGTCAAGTCGGTCTCCGATGTTTACGCACCGGTGAGCGGAGAAGTCACTGAGGCAAACAGGAAACTGGAGCAGAACCCCGAGTTGATAAACGAGGATCCCTACGGCAAGGGCTGGATTGTCCGGCTGAGGATGGACAATCCGGAGGAGTTGCCGGGGCTTATGGAGGCGGCGGACTACGAGGCATTCATCGCCGCGGAGGAACATTGACATAGACGCCCAAGTTCCTGGCGCCCTTGCTTGAGCGGTGGGGAAGCCTGCCGGGACGACCGCTTGCTTCCATGTCACCCGGTTTTATAGGGTGAGAAGAGGAGTATTAACCACACAAAACCATAAGGGATAAAACGATGGATTACGTTCCCCACACCCCGGCGGACGAGCAACGGATGAAAGAGGCAATCGGCATCGCCGTTCTCGACGATTTGTTTACGGATATCCCCCCCCGCTTCCGCCTCAGGGACGCCCTGGCCCTTCCCCCCGGCATTCCGGAACTGGAATTGGCGGCGCTCATGACGGACCTCAGCGCGCGGAACCGCCTCCCCGCCCTCACCCTCATGGGGGCCGGGTCCTACCGGCACTGGCTCCCCGCCGTCGTGGGCCATGTCATTTCCCGTTCGGAATTCTATACCGCCTACACCCCTTACCAGGCGGAGATCAGCCAGGGTATCCTCCAAGCGATCTACGAATACCAGACCATGATCGCCGGGCTGACGGGGATGCAGGTCGCCAACGCCTCCATGTACGACGGGGCCACGGCGATGGCGGAGGCCGCCGTCCTCGCCGCCAAGACGCTGAACCGGCCAAAGCTGGTCGTGGCAAGATCCGTCCATCCCGAATACCGGCAGGTCGTCCGGACCTACGCCTGGGCCAACGGTTATGAGGTTGTGGAAACGCCGTACCTGTCCACGGGTCAGGCGGATCTCGACGTCCTGGGCCGAACCGTGGACCGGGACACAGCCGCCGTCCTGATCCAGAGCCCCAATTTCTTCGGCGTCATCGAGGATATAGCCCCCATGGCGGCCATCACCCACGCGCCGGGGGCCTTACTGGTGGCGGGCTTCACCGAGGCGACCTCCCTGGGAATCCTCAGGCCCGCCGGCGCCCTGGGGGCGGATTTCGTCGTCGGCGAAGGTCAGGCCTTCGGCAATCCCCTCAATTACGGCGGACCCTACCTGGGGATCTTCGCTGCCGCGGAAAAGTTTCTCCGCAAGATCCCCGGACGTCTCGCCGGGGCTACGGTGGATAAGGAAGGGAAGCGGGGCTTCGTCCTCACCCTCCAGACCCGGGAGCAGCACATCCGCCGGGAACGGGCCACCTCCAACATCTGTACCAATGAGGCCCTCTGCGCCCTCGCCGCCGCTGTCTATCTGGTCTGCCTGGGGAAAAACCTCAAGGAACTGGCGGAGTTGAATATCAGGAACGCCCAATATCTGCGCGCCCGACTCCTGGAGTTACCCGGCTTCGCCCCGGCCTTCTCCGGACCGGTTTACAACGAATTCGCCATCCGCTGCCCTGATCCGGCCGCCGTCAACAGGAAGCTCCAGACCGCCGGCATCATCGGCGGCTATGAACTGGGCCGGGACTACCCGGACCTGGCGGACGGACTCATCTTCTGCGCCACAGAGCTGCCAACCAAAGCAGACATGGATCAAGCAATTAATATCATAAGAGATTAACGAGAACCATTTAATGGTTCCAAGCTGCCGATCCGGTTCATCAGACAGCAATCATAATGCAGCAAAAGGAAGGAAGGATCAATTATGGAAGACAAAAAAGATGCAAAAAAACTCTCCATGGCCAGCACCAAACAGGAAATGCTGTCGGCCTACAACATGTTGCTAAAACAAACTCAGGAAAAACAGGAGGCGGAACTGAAGCCGGAAAAAAAGATCGAGGAGAAAAAAACGAAAGAAGCCGTACAGACCGCCGAATCTCTCACGGCGGAAGGCGTTTCCCGGGAAATCAACAATCTGAAGATCGACATTGGCAAAATGCTTACCCAGATCGCCGATCGCCTCGATACGGAAGTCAACAAATTTGCCGCTGTCCAGCAGGCAATCGCCGCCAAGGAACGGGAAATCCAGGAACTCTATGACATAGAAAAGGCGGCGGCAACCCTCGCGGCCCTCATTGAGGCGCAAAACGCCAAACGTATTGAGTTCGATATGGAAATGGCAAAGAAAAAGGAAGAATTGAAGGAGGAAATCGACGCCACCCGTGCGGAATGGCGGAAAGAAAAGGAAGAGTACGAGGCCGCCGTCAAAGAGCGGGAAGCCGCCGATAAAAAGAAACAGACCCGGGACAAGGAGGAGTTCGACTATAACTTCAAGCGGGAACAACAGTTGGCCAAAGATCGTTTCGAGTATGAAAACGCCAAGCTGGAAAAGGAAATCAAGGCAAAAAAGGAACAGGCCGACCGGGAATTGAAGGTCCGGGAGCAGGCCGTCGCGGAGCGCGAGGAGGAGTTGACGGACCTGAGAAAACGGGCCGCCACCTTCCCCAAGGAGATGGAAACGGCGGTTAACAGGGCCGTAAAAGAGGTCACGGACCGGTTGACGCTGGAAACGAAAAGCCGGGAGGAAATCCATAAGAAAGAATACGAAGGGGAGCGGAACGTCCTGAAAACCAGGATCGAAGCGTTGGAGAAGATCGTCAAGGAGCAGGGCGATTACATCGCCAAGATAACCCAGCAACTGGAAGCGGCCTATCAGAAGGTCCAGGATATCGCCGTCAAGACCGTGGAAGGAGCCTCGGATGCCAAATCCCTGGCCAACCTTCAACAGTTCCTGGGCGAACAGATGCGCAAGGGCGGGACGGAAAAATAAGGGCAACCAGGCAAGAACGGCCTTCGGCCGTCAAGCAATGACGTGATGATGCTATTTAAGAAATGAGCGTTTTTTTTGTCAAAGAAAGGCCACCAGAAGTGGAGGAAAAGGTTGTCCTCATCGGATCCATGATCTTGAGAGGCGACGCCCTGCATATCCTGCGCACCCTGCCTTCCGCTTCGGTGCAATGCGTGGTGACCTCGCCTCCTTACTGGGGGTTGCGCGACTACAACATCGAAGGGCAGATCGGCCTGGAACCGACGTTACCCCAATTCATCAACCGGTTGGTGGCCGTCTTCAATGAAGTCAAGCGGGTGCTGAAAGACGACGGCCTGCTGTGGCTGAACATCGGCGATAGTTACACCAGCGGAAATCGAGGGTGGCGGGCGCCTGACAAAAAAAATCCCGCCCGGGCCATGAACACCAGGCCTGACACTCCGGAGGGACTCAAGCCCAAAGACCTCATCGGCGTACCCTGGCGCTTGGCTTTCGCCCTCCAGCAGGATGGCT
>JAKQIZ010000034.1 GCA_029561465.1 Deltaproteobacteria bacterium
AGAGGGAGGATTTATGAAAAAGACGTGCCCGATTATCGCTTGCGAGAGAACCTATCCGGTGGTGAAGGAGAAAAACGTGCCCGTATCCGCCTATTACGGGGAAGACACCTTCAACATCAACATCATGAAGGTCAAGCTCCCGGGGGCCACCTACCGGAAGATCATCGATGCCATCCACGAAGGCACCCTTCTGGACATCGAAACCGCCAACATCGTAGCCCACGCCATGAAGGAGTGGGCGATCGAGAAGGGGGCCACCCACTTCGCCCACTGGTTCCAGCCCATGACCGGCATGACGGCGGAAAAGCACGACGCCTTCATCGACGTCACCGGGGTCAGCGCCGTCATCGAACGGTTTTCGGGCAAGCAGCTTGTCCAGGGCGAACCGGACGCCTCGAGCTTCCCCAGCGGCGGCATCCGGGCCACCTTCGAGGCCCGGGGCTACACGGTCTGGGACATGTCCTCCCCGGCCTTCATCCGGCGCAACGGCATCTCCACGACCCTGTGCATCCCCACCGCCTTCTTTTCCTACACCGGCGAAGCCCTGGACAAAAAGACCCCGCTGCTCCGCTCCAACCGGGCGGTGAGCAAAAGCGCCCTGAATATCATGAAGCTGCTGGGGAGCAAGGACATCCGGGGCATCTATGCCACCCTGGGACCGGAGCAGGAGTATTTCCTCATCGACGCGGATTACTTCTACAAGCGCCCGGACCTGGTCCTGGGCGGCCGGGCCGTGGTGGGCGCCCCGCCGGCCAAGGGTCAGGAGCTGGAGGACCAGTACTTCGGAAGCATCAAGGAGAGGATCTCCTCCTACATGCACGACATGGAAGAAGAGCTGTTCAAGCTCGGCATCCCCGCCAAGACCAGGCATAACGAGGTGGCCCCCAGCCAGTTCGAGCTGGCCCCGGTCTTCGAAGAGGCCAACCTAGCCATCGATCACAACCAGATCACCATGGACACCATGATATCGGTGGCCAAGAAGCACAAGCTGGCCTGCCTCCTCCATGAAAAGCCCTTCGCGGGGATCAACGGTTCCGGCAAGCACCTGAACTGGTCCCTGTCGGACAACAAGGGGAACAACCTCCTCAATCCCGGGAAGACACCCCAGGACAACATCCAGTTCCTCATCTTCCTCATCGCCGCCATCCGGGCCGTTTACCGCCACGCCGACATCCTCCGCGCCTCCGTGGGCACCTACGGCAACGATCACCGGCTCGGGGCCAACGAGGCGCCCCCGGCCATCATCTCCGT
>JAKQIZ010000047.1 GCA_029561465.1 Deltaproteobacteria bacterium
CGAGATACGCAAGGCCAACGACGTGTTCGCCGCCTACGCCGGGCGCGGGCGCGCCATGCCCCAGAAAGCGCGGATCATCCGGGCGAGCTTTCAAGTGAAGTTCACGGATTCGAATGCAGCACGGATCGTGACCATCCGTCCCTCAAATATCGCGCAGTACACCAGGGACAGCGATGCCGCCGTAGTCGAGGACTGGCTCACGAAGCGCGGATTCATCCTTGCCGAGCAGGAAGACGATGAGGAATAGATCGACTGGATTCTGGCAGGCGCTTGAAGCCGTCCCCGGCGCGGCCGCGGTGGATGCCGAGTGGAAAGCCCGGTGCGGGAACGAGTATGGGACGGCGAAGGCCTTCCTTCGCCCGAACGGCAAACTGGCATCTTCACATCCCTGCATGGTTCATCGCGGCTGCGGCTGTGAGCACGAAGTAGTCGTGCACGATTCAGAGGATATCGTGGCTGTCTGCAGGTGCGAGCGTGGATGCGAGACCTTTGCCCTGCGACGATCCGACATCGTGGCCTATGAGCTGGATCGTCCGGCTCTCGACACGGCGCTCGCCAAGGTCTTCGACCTGATCGAAGAAACCGACGCGGGAACCGACCTTCCCGGAACGACGCGCATCGGCGTTTACTCTCCATACGCCGGATACCGTTTCCCGGTCTACCTGGCGATCCAAATCGAGCCCGATGATTTCAATGAGGCGGTGGATGGTCTCCTGGGCAGGAATGGCACGCCGTTCATTCTCTTGTCTCCCACGCGGGAACTCTGCTCCACGAAGGCGGAGAAGCGGCTGACCGACAAGCGGTCGGGCTTCTTGTCCCTGTCGGAAAGCGTTGCCATCGGTGACAAGCGACAGCTTCGGCTCCTTCGTCCACTCGATGAAATCCTGGCGCAATTCCGCGGGACCAATCTTCCGCCTCCGAAGGAGGATGGTGCCAAAGCCTTTTTCCCCACCCCGCCGGATGCGACTTGGGGCGATGTGTCGATCCGCTTTAAGGACGGACATACCGTCTCGGTCAAAGCCAAATCGGCCGGAGGCGTGTTCAACTACACACAGATGGGCATGGCCAACAAGAAGAACGGCGATCCCACCGTTCAATGGGATCTGCTCAAGACCTTCGCCGAGGAGCGAGGGGTTCTTGACTGGACCAGCAATAAGGCAGACCGGAAAAACCAGAAACGCCGCGAACTCCTCGCCGCCAACCTGCAGGACTTCTTCCGCATCGAAGGCGATCCCTTCCGCCTGACGGATGACGGAAAGGGCTGGCAGGCACTCTTCCTCATCTCCCCCGGCGAATAGTCTGTTCTCCGAGTCAGCGAAATTTCGCTGGGCCTCCGGAAAAAAAATCAAAAAAAGTTTCCCCCCCGTAGCCCAGGCATCCGCCTGAAATCTCCGCATTTTCCTGTCCTTCGCCATCGACGCGCCGGGCCGTCCCGCCCCTCTCATCGAAATTTCGCCAAAGAGGGGTGACGGTCCGGCGAGACCCTCACCCTGGAAGAAACGCCCGGATGATCCGGGTGAACGCCCCCTGGGAGGTCCATTCGCCGGACCCGCCTCCCAGGGGGCTTTTCGTTG
The DNA here is from genome assembly GCA_029561465.1 of Deltaproteobacteria bacterium. Classification (GTDB taxonomy): domain Bacteria; phylum Desulfobacterota; class Syntrophia; order Syntrophales; family UBA8958; genus UBA8958. The sequence goes on from JAKQIZ010000047.1 coordinate 1,575, forward strand.
ATGCGCCCA